>JAGAJA010000090.1 GCA_017829075.1 Oscillospiraceae bacterium
AATCAGCGTTCCCCACATTTTATCAGTTGGTGCATTTGAGCACCCTGTCGCTAATCCACTACACGGATATCGGATTTCATTTAAGTCAATACTATCGAAATAGCCACGAGCGTATATGAAGTCATCGGCATGTTTTCCATCAATGGTATCAGAATTTCCTCCGTTTGCCGGAAGCGAAGGCGGGATATCCGAAAGTTCCGCCTTATTGTTCCAGCCTGCCTTTTCAGCAGCGGTGACGTGTATATCCGCGTTGCCTGCGTGCGTAGTTATAGCGGCTCTGGCTACATCGTCAGCACCCGAGCCGCCCTGCGCTGCCGATTTAAAAGGGTTTTCGTTATAGTCGCTAGAAACGACAATTGCCGAACCTCTGCCGAGAATATATATAGTTCTGGAGATGCCGAAAATTGCCGCCGAGCCCCCAGCAGGTATAGACAAAACACCTTCTGCTCCTATTGTAATTCCCGGTTTCTTACTGACATAAATTGCCTCTGTACTGTCATTCCTAATTGCCGCATTGCAGCCGTCTAAGCCATTTGCAGATATTTCTGCTCCTGTCAGTGCCAAAGTTTTTATTGTCATTGTGTTATCCTCCTTTATCATTTCAGCGGGTATCTCCCGCATTAATATAATAAAAGAACAAATACTGCAAAATACTGCAATGTTAATTTATCTGCTTTTGGGGTAATGGTGAATGAACAACAAGAAATAAGGTCCGATATACAATTTGGGCATTTTCTGTACCTAGGATCCGCAAAACTAACGTTTTACGCACAAAAAGCCAGTACTCCAGAAATCTTCGTGATTTCGGGGGTATTTCCGTACGGAAACTCGTTCGAGAATCTATGTTTGCCAAATGTCCGTTTTTTGAACAGTAGTAATTGAGAAAGGTGACAGTTGTACAATTGATAATAGTACATTTCTTAAAAAAATAATCCACTGCAAGTCGGCAAGTCAATTCTTTTTCGTGTCAATCTTAAGATCCTTGCAAAGCGTAGTCTTTCGCACACCCGTCAGCTTGGTAATCTCTCTTACGGTGTACTGTTTTGTATTGCAAAGCTTAACAGCCTTACGTACGGCTTCCTTATCAACAGGTCGCCGCCCACTTTTTGTGTCCCTTGCTCTCGCAGCGTTAATCCCCTCGCGCGTTATGTCTGCGAGTACATCACGTTCAAACTGGGATATTGAGGACATCAACGTTAAAAGCAGCTTTACCGTGCTGGTTGTGGTGTCTAAGGATTTCTTTAGCGAAACCAGGTTCACGCCCTTTGTGTTGAAGGTTTCCATCAACCAGATCAAGTACTTAGTGCTTCTGCCAAGATGGGGAGCGATTTCACGACAACTGTATCGCCCTCAGTTAGCCGCTCAAGCAGCTTTTCCAACCCTGAGCGGATTCGCTTCGTGCCTGTCATCTTCTCGTTGTATAGATTATCAACACCATTCTTTTCGAGCATATCAATCTGACAGTCTAGGTTCTGCTGTTCTGTTGAAACACGGGCACACCGAATACGAAATTTTTCATCAGAACTCACCGCAATAGTCATAGGCGCACTCGTCAAGGATCTCTGCAAGCACCTGCTCAAAATCTCCAGGATGATAGAGTAGTTCCTCGATTTCCTCAATATAATAACCATAACAGAGAAGTAGGTCGATGTTCTCTCGGTCAACTCCAATGCTTGCGGCGAAGTCTTTGAACTATTTTACATTTTGCGGTTCGTGTTCGCTTGGTGCGGAATAATCCCAATAGCAATGCGCCCTTCCATCTATATCAAGCGGTGAGCCGCTCGATATAGATGGAAAACCGTTCCCTGAGCCGATTTGAGGCATGTGAGAGCGGTATATTTATTTCTAAACTGACTATTATCAATAGGAGCTGAAATTTGGTTAAAATCAATAGAACCGTCTTCTAGAAATTGCGTCCTCAATTAAACCTTCAAGATTTTTTTTAATATCACCATATACATTCTCGCTTGTCTTATACTGAGAATCATAACATTCAACATATTTTGAAAGTTTTTCGTCTTTATCAGTGTATATTGAATCAAAAGGGTTTTTCCCCTTTTCCGATTGTTCTTTATCCTTGTTTTCTAAATTATGAATGTATATTCCAACTATTCCTTTTTTCATTTCATATGCCTTTGCTATTTCGTATTTGACCCATTTCCTTTCGGAAGTAGTGGAGCCAACTAGGACTACAAGGCATGAACGCATCTCAAGCTGAGAATCATAATTGGTTGCCCAATACGTAAATATTGGGAGTCTGGCAAGGATTTTGTGATTCTCATCGATTTCCGCGCCTGACGGAAAAGCGTCAAATATCACTTTATTGATCTTGCTTCTGTTTTTACGGTTGCAATAGTACTGAGCTACTGCAACCAGATTGTTTTCCTTAGACACATCCAGACCAATATCACACGCAGTCTCTCTAAGAAGCTCCTTCCAATCGATATATCCTGCGTCTTTGGAAAAAAACGCGCCAGCGAAAATCGCAGCATTGTTATTTCTTATTTCCTTAACATAGTTATCAATAAATTGATTGATTTCCCTATTCATTCAAAACACTCCTCTCAAATTAATACCAGTATTATCTATAATAGTTTCAAATCATTTTCTGTCCAATTTTTCCAAAGCCAGTCACTTAAGGGTATAAACATTTCCCGACCATCTTTTCTCAAAACCACACAATAATCATCCTTAGTACCAGTATAGAAATTAAAGCCACAAGCAGACTTAAACGCAATATGTGGGTATATCCTCATGTATTCTTTTCCCTTATAATTGTCATCTTTTTCTTCGTCATTTTTCAAAGGAAAGAGAGATATACTTCTTTCAAACTTTCTTGCGTCACCAAATCCTAACTCCCAGTTACACCATTTAGAATCCACAGCCCCATCTGTTGCAAGCAGAATAAACTTATCACACTCCCGAATTTTATGCTTTATTCTTTTTGCTGTCACATCTGACGTTACCGAAGGCATACTTGGATCGCTGCTGTCAATATATACGCTGACGCCATACGTTTTAGTCAGAAGTCCTAATAATCCCTTCAGCTTCGGTAAATCGGCATGCTTATGTGATATGAACACAGTAGGAGATTTCCCGGTTAAATACTGAATATAATAGTTTTCGTTAAAATAATATTTCTTTGTATTATCGATAGACCCAATGGCTTTTTCCATGTCCGAAGAAGAAAATTCCCTTGCATACTTCTCCAGATCCTTATTTTCATGTATTAATTTCAGTTGAGCCATTGTTTGATCCTCCGTTTTGTAATAGATACAAGTGGATTTTTGTCAGAAAAAAGCGAATCGTGACACTTGTAGTGTACCACAAATGGCTATGCATGTCAATATAAATGAGAAGCACAATTCCATATTCGGCTAAATGATACAAGAAAACAAAACTTGTTTAATTTTGCCAATAATTCTAAATAACTGAGCCAATCGAAATACTTTATGATAAAAAAACGCATAAGCGGTTTCAGTCTGTCGAAAAAGCCCAGCAAGCACTGGGCTTTTTTCGTATATGTGGTATAATATAGTAGGGTAAAATGCTTAACAAGGAACGATAAGAGCGAGAACAAGGCGAAATAACCTACATAGACGATCTGGTGCCGAAAGAGCATCTGTGTAATTCCTTCGGAGGAGAAGAAGATCAGTCTTACATCTATTACCATCGTCTACCTACTCCATATATACGGCAAACCGCTCCCTGAGTCGATCTAAGGCTTTTGGGAGCGGTTTATTTCTGTGATATTCGGCAGACTAAAAAGCATGAAAACACACGGAAGCTTCATATATCCTGTCTATCCCTCGTCCGGTACGTTCGGCAAGACCTATGCGTTTCATTGCGTCCGCAAGTACCGGATTTCGTCCGTGCGGGTCGGCGTCGATAAGATTATCGGCAGTTATTCCCTCAATAAATCCTCCCGGATTGCTTATTGTCATTCCAGTATCTGTAATTTGTATCAGCACACGCCCCAGAACAGAATAATCCCTGTGGCAGAACGCGTTTACCAGCGCTTCACGAAAAGCCTTCGTGTCATAATCGGGTATCGTAAGCCTGTATAACCCCATATCCATTTCTTCGCTGTTGTTCCATACCGTAAATATCTCGTTTATCTTCTCAAAAGCAGCCAGAACAGGCAGAAAGAAAGACTCGTTCACTTTCACATCTGTTCCGGACAATACCTGAACCGAAGATTCAGCAGTCGGCATATGTCATAAAACCGCTTCCAGCCTTCCTTTCAAAAGCAGACCGCAGAATGTCGGGACAGGCTTTCCCTCGCTCATCGTCACGTACCGCAGAGCCTTGTCAAGCTCCTCATCGCTAAGCTCCAGTAAGGATATTGCTCCACGGTATGTGCGGATTTATATTACGCAGCCGCTCGCGCTCAACAGGATCGAGTTCGCTGTATTCGGAATCTGGCACCGCCTGCGCTTTGTGTCGTATTGTGTGTTTCTATGAAACATTGCGTTACTATAATGCAACTAAATATGCCAATGAACTACACAAAACCAATTTATGATTAATGTGGTGACTGAAGAGCAAACGTTATCCCTCCAACACTCCACACCTCTCCTCAATCAACGCGGCAAAACTCTTCCTCATATCCTCCGGAAGCAGGGATTCTTCGCACATAGCGCTAAACCTAGGGTTCAAAGAAACCAGCTTCTTTATCATCTTTTCAGCAGAAGCAGCCGAAATTCCGCACTCATCAGCAAACACAAGAAAATCCTTGCGGCGGATATTCTGTTTCTTACCGTTGAGCGCAAGAGCTGTCTGTTCCTTATCCTCTGGCATTATCACATTGACAGGAAGAAGATCGTAAGCCGGCGACAGTATATAGCTGCCGCTGCCCTCTTCGGTTTCGATGAGCGAAAAATTCTTCAGGTGCATATCTGAATTGCCAGTGATAAAATTGAATACTATCCTGTAAAACAGCTCTGCAAGATCCAGCCCTCTGCGCGAGGAATACCGCTCAATAACCTTGGCGCAACGCTCATAAGAACCCCTGTACTTGTCCTGAGTAAGCCGCATGTCAAGCTGGCAGAAATCCTCCATCGCAAGCATTTTCATGCTGCTTTTGTCAAATACACGGTCAACTCGCTTTGTGATATAGGCAAGGCTTCCACTGCCTTTGACAAGCGCATGTGGGACTGTGCTTATCCCCGATGCGTCTGCCATGGACATTACAAGCTGCTCCGCTTCGGGGAGCGCTCTGAAATCATCTACCTGCGGCTTAAGAATATATCCTGTTGGGTAATTCACAAGAGTTAGCCGCGGTTGTTTCCCCTCGGACATGAGGTGAAGCGACAGCTTTTTCTGTACTCCCGGAATGGTGTAACCCTTGTTGGTGCTTTCTGCGGCAAGCAGTTCAAGAGTAGCATTGTCTATGTCAAGCTCTGGGATAACATTCGTGCCAAAAAAGCGCTTGATACAGCTCTTATGCCAGCCCGATGGTTCTTCTGTTTTAAGTGGTTTTCCGCAACATAAGCAGTTCATGTTTTCTCCTCCCTGATACTCACATTTCCGATTGCGTCCTTGCAGGCAACCAGTAGAAGTCCAAAACGGTCTTTGTGGTCGATCTTCCAGTTGCGGGTGACGATATCAAGCAGCCAGCCTTCAGGTATAAGCCCGTCGAAGAAGGAAAACAGGGTCTTTGAGGTGTAGATTTCCTCGGATAGGGGGAGAGTAAGAGAAACTGCGCTTGCACCATCTGTTTTGAGATAATCGCTGTCATAAGCGAAGGAATAACCCTCGTCAGTTTCGCAAAGCAAACCCGCAAAGACATTCCTCACATAAACATAGGCTGTTCTGAATGCGCTCATTATTTATCGTCCTTTCTGCCCGGCACCGCCTGCATATCAAACATAGCAAGCGCAACATTTACCTTGTCCATGCGTACAGTCTCCTTACCCTGTTCAAGCTCGCGCACAAACCGAAGCCCCAGCCCTGAGCGCATAGCGAACTCCTCCTGCGTAAGTCCTGCGGCTTTTCTTTTCTCTTTAATAAACTTGGAAATCGGATTCATACTATTGCCTCCCCGTTGTAGTACTACTCATATATTACACCCTTTCGGGTATTTTGTCAATACGCTTGTATAAGTATTATACCCTAAATGGTATATTATATGATTCTGAACTGAGATTTATTTTATACCGAGTGTCGCTTTCTTGTGTTTGATCCGGAGAATCCGGAAAGCAATTATGTCAGAATCACTGCTTCTGAGGAATTGTGTTATTATTCGGCAAGGAAGGCATGTCGCTTTTCGCAAAAAATGCCCCTTCCATCTATATCAAGTGGTGACAGCCTCGACTGGAAAGACCCCACTCCAGAGGATATCACAAAAAAAGTTGTGGACAACGTAAAATCCGGCTCTATCGTGCTGTTCCACAACGACCTCCAGAACACCACCGAAGCGCTGCCGCAGATCCTTGAGCAGCTCAAGCAGAAAGGCTTTGAGTTTATTCCGGTGAGCGAGCTTATCTACACCGACAATTACACAATTGACCCTAACGGAATGCAGGTTCCTGTCGTTCAGAGCAATATGGAGATCTCACCGGATAACATAGATGAAGTGATGAACCAGTACTCTGACCAGCTTAAGCAGGCAGGGTTTACGGACGAACAGCTTGAGCTTGCGGCAGACGCTGTAAAGGGCGGAGCTGAGATCCCGGAAGAGGTTTATGAGGCGCTTGCCGAATACGTCATAGCTCCGGCGGATCAGAGTTCCAGCGCTGACATTCCTGCGGACGGAACGACCAGTGAAACCGACAAGACGAATGGCTCCGGCGAAACATCTTCGGCTGACGGATCATCGTATCCTGCTAAATGATCTGATTAATTAGGTAAATTTACTCTCTGTTAGGTAAATATGTGATCTTTACTGAGCGATTTTGCACAAAGAAGTCTGGTTGAAATTATCTATAATGGATATTGAAATCTCGCTTTTTTTACTGTATAATAAAAGCGGTAAGATTTTTTCCTGCTTACATTTTTTACTTAATGGAGGTTAACCAATGAACAAGTTCAAAACCGTAGCAGCCGGCATTCTTGCCTCTGCTATGATTCTCTCGCTCACAGCGTGTGATGAGGAACCTGCGGTAAGCGGCAGCAATGCCAGCAATTCCGGTGTTCCGAACAGCGATGCGAACGCAGTTGTTACCACTGCGAATGTAACAACAACCAAGCAGACAGACAAGGCCGTTGAGGACGCAGCAAAGGAGGCTGCTGTCGGACTTGACAACCCCGATCTTGACGTAACCAAGCGTATCAAGTGGATGGCATGGAATAACTGGGAGCTGGACGAAACCTCCGCTGCCGGTGCAATGTTTAGAGAAGTATACGGCATTCCCGAAACCGGTGACGATCCTACCCGTGAGGGCAGAATCATCGAGTACATCGACGTTCCTTATCTTGAGCGTTATGATAAGCTCGCTAATGCGATTGCTTCCGGTGACTCTCCTGACCTGTTCCCGTTCGAGCTTCGTGACTTCCCCTATGGCGTAATCAAGGGAAGATATCAGCCGGTTGACGAGATCCTCAACCTCGAAGGCTCCAAGTGGGACGCTGCAAGAGATGTTATGGATCAGTTCAAGGTTGCAGGCAGATACTACTGCGCAGTTTACGAGATCTCCTTCGATAACCTCATGTACTATCGTACCAGCGTAATTGAAGGCGCAGGTCTTGATGATCCCCGCACACTGTTCGATAACGACGAGTGGACATGGGACGCATTCCTTGAGATGGCAAGAGAGTTCCAGAAGTCCGGCGACAACAAGTATGCGCTTGACGGATACAGCCCCGATAAGGACTTAGTTCTTACCAACGGTACACCTATTATCGGCAACGACGGCGGCAAGCTGGTCAACAACCTGCGCAATGCTAATGTTGAGCGCGGTATCGACCTGCTCGCTACCCTCGCAGAAGAGAACCTGCGTTACCCCAGACACGAGGTAAACAACTGGAACATCAACCCGAAGGCATGGGCTGCGGGCGATATTCTGTTCTTTGGCGACGGCGGCGACTGGGTATTCCAGTCAACACTCAGCCTGTTCGCGCAGAAGTTCGGCTGGGCTGATGACGAGATCAAGTGCGTTCCGTTCCCCAGAGATCCTCAGGCTGATAAGTACTACCAGTACATGAAGCAGGACGCTCTGATGTGGTGCAAGGGCTCTACCAACAAGGAGGGCGTTGCAGCATGGATCGACTGCTCCATCACCGCTTCACTTGACCCCGCTGCAAGAGAAGCAAACAAGCAGAAGCAGAAGGCTGAGTACAACTGGTCTGACTATAACCTCGACTTCATTTACGCTCAGTGCGCTCTTGACGGCACCAGCAAGCTCACTCCTATCTTCGACTTCAAGAACGGTATCGGTGAGGATATCGCGTCCGGCGGAAACATCGACAACCCTGTTGAGCAGCTCACTCAGTATGTTTACATCAAGGGCGAGAGCTACACTCAGATCAGAGAAACAAACTTCGCAACAATCGACGCTCGTATCAACGAGATCAATGAATTCATCGCGAATATGTAATCTGATAAGCGTTAATATGTGATTTGAGATCCCCCGCGCATAACCTGCCGGGGGATCTTGAGTTTTCTGTGAAATGCTCCGCATACTCACTGGAGCTGTTGACAAATAAGTAAAATTGCTGTACAATAATAACTGCGGGACAGACCCATTAATAAGTAACTAGCTGCCCCATATCAGGAGAACACATGGAGATCAAAAATAAAAAGCTAGCCGCGCTGTGGCAGTTCATAAAATTCGGACTGGTAGGCGCTTTCAATACTGTTCTGAATTATATCATATATAATTTCTGCTATTATGTATTTAATTCCGGCGTGCATATTGCAAACATTACCGGATTTGTGATAACGGTATTCACTGCGTTCCTGCTCCAGAACAAATTCGTGTTCAAGCAGGACGAAAACGGCGAAAAGCGCGTCTGGTGGAAGGTGCTTATCAAGACCTATATTTCCTATTCCTTCACAGGATTGTTCCTGACTGAGCTGCTGCTCATGCTATGGATAAATGTGATAGATCTGGGACAGTACCTCGGTGGTGTTTGCGAATGGCTCGCCGGCTTCGGAGTGAATTTTGAACCGCAGGATCTGGCAGCCTCACTTGCGCCTATTCTCAATATGGTTATCACCATTCCGCTGAATTTCGTAATCAACAAATTCTGGGCATACCGCCAGAAAAAGCCGGAAGCCGGAAACGACAAATGATCCGCTATTCCATAATAAAGAAATCAACCGCCCTGATGAGCCATTGCGACAGGCTTGTCAGGGCGGTTTTGCTGTGATTTGTGGGGTGTCTGTGCGGCGGTATTCCGTGGATAATTCACAAAACATATTTGCCGCGCCGCATTATATTCTCGCCAGAGTAACGCTGTGAGGGCAGGCGGATATTGTTGATTTTACGTAAAACAGCGGCTGGTCTGACGCTTTTTTGCCGTCGGAATATATTTCCGCTTCGCCGTTTATTGGGTAATTCAGCGTGTATCCGGTGGGATTTACCAACAGCACAAGGTCATCAATATGCTCTGCAAATGCCCCGCCGTCAAGCTCCTCAAATCTAAGGCGGCTTCGTATTTCCTCAGCAGTCCTCAGTCTGAATTGCGGGAAATGCTTTCTTATTGCGATAAGCCCCTTGTAGTATTCCACAATGCTTCTGTGGACGGTTATATCGTTCCATTTGATCCCGTTCACACTGTCTGGAGACTTATAGCTGTCGTGGACATAGCCGCCCTCTCCGTCGTGCTTGCTGCGGAGCATTTCCTGTCCCGCCTGAATGAACGGTATCCCCTGCGACAGGAACACCAGCGCAGCCGCAAACCTGTCAGCCGCAGCTATCTCCTCATCGGAAGCGGAGGGCATTGAAACTCTGAGCTTATCATGCAGCGTAAGATTATCATGCGCCTCGACATAATTAACCGTCTGCTGAGGCTTATCTGCCCATATCTCGGCGCGGGATCTTTCAATGTCACTGCGGAATATTCCCGCTGACATCACGGATTTTATGAGCTCGGTCTGCTCCTTATCAGGTTCACCGTTTACATAGCCGCAGTCGCTGTCACTGAAAACGCTGCCTTTTACTCCGTCCCGGAAATCATCAGAGAACATCGCGAAATCCGGCAGCTTCACAGCATTGCGCTTCATGGCGCGGCTGCATTCGTCAAGGGGAGAAGCTCCGCCTGTCCAGCCCTCGCCGTACAAAATAATTGAGGGGTTGATCTTTTTCAGCTTTTCCGCACAGAGGTTAAGCGTTTCAATGTCCAGAAGTCCCATAAGGTCAAACCGGAAACCGTCCAGCTTGTATTCCTCCGCCCAGTAGCAAAGGCTGTCGCAGATGTATTTCCTTGCCATAGCTCTTTCGCTGGCAAATTCATTCCCGCAGGCAGAGCCGTCTGACAGGCTTCCGTCCTCTCTATGCCGGTAATAATAATCCGGGAATGTCTTTGTGAACGGGGAATTCTCGGTGAAGTAGGTGTGATTATACACCACGTCCATGATTATGCCAAGTCCGTTGCTGTGCGCCGCCTTGATCAGCTCCTTGAACTGCTTTATGCGAAGCGCTCCGTTGTTCGGGTCGGTGGAATAGCTGCCCTCCGGAATGTTGTAATTCAGCGGGTCGTAGCCCCAGTTAAATCCGGCTTCCGGGTCAGTTTCGTCTACCGTCTGGAAATCAAATACCGGAAGTAAATGAATGTGTGTAATTCCAAGCTGCCGTATATACTCCAGTCCGATAGTTTCGCAGAAATCATTTACCGGGTCTTTTTCGCAAAATGATACGAACTTTCCGCGAAGCTTAAAGCTTCCGCTTTCGTCCGAGGAAAAATCCCGGACGTGCAGCTCATATATCACTGCGTCGGTGTAATCCGATAGTTTAACCGGCTGCGAGCGCTCCCAGCCGTCTGGGTTAGTCCGGCTGAGGTCAACTACCATTCCTCTGATACCATTTGCTCCAGCGGCCCTTGCGTAAATATCTATGGTTTCCCTTGTGGTTCCGCCAACCGTGATATCATAGGTATAGTAAGCTCCGTGCAGGTCGCCGGGAACAGACGCGCTCCATACGCCGCCGTTCTTTTTCATTTTCATGATCGAACACGGAGAGGGCGCGTCGGCGCCCTGATACAGCTTTACAACCGCAGCGTCAGCATTTGGCGACCATACTCTGAACTCGGTGCGCTCATCGGAATAAACCGCGCCCAATTCGCCGTCATATGCGTATTCAAGATCTGTTTTCTGAAAATCTGGTAGTTTGTTCATACTAAACTCCGTTGAAAATTATTTTTGTGTGAGAAATACTATGCTGTACGGCGGCATTGTCAGCTCCCCGTCAAGCGTCACAGACTGCTCTGAGCTTACGGTGAGGTATCCGCGTATTTCAAGTGAATCAAGAGATAACAGCTCGTCGTTTATGCTCTTTTCCTCCTCGGAATAGTTGTATACGATGACTATGCTCTCATCTTCCCATGTACGCCGCACGGCTGCAATGTCCTGACCCGCGATGTTTATGACCTGCGTTTTTCCCCGGGCTATGCAGGGATTTTCGTTGCGGATACGCAGAGCGCGTTTGTAGTAATTCAGAATGGAATCCGGGTCTGCAAGCTGCTGCTCCACGCTTTCGAATTTATTGTCCTGACGCTCCATATCCGGCGGGCCGTAAGTAAGACCCATACCGCTCTCGTCCCATATCATCGGAGCGCGTTTGTTCTGGTCGCGTCCGCTTCCAGAAAGCCCTATCTCGTCGCCGTAATACACGAACGGAGAACCGGACATTGTGAGCAGCAGACCTGCTGCCGCCTTTATTTTAGCGGTGTCATAACCGAAGATGCCCGCCGCCCGGTTGGTATCGTGGTTGCCGATAAACGGAGCGTCAATGGCACTGTCGCTGTATGAAGCCAGCTTTTCATCAACCGTCACCATAGCCTGCGCAAAGGACTTGACTGAGTTTGAAGAGCCTTTCATGTTGAGGGTTTTAGCGATCTTTCCGTCCTCCTCAGCCATTGTGAAGCCGAAAACGCTGTCGATGCCCGAAGCATAGTATTTCGTGTAGGCTGTAAAGCTCTCCCATACCTCGCCGACAACGTAACAGTCCGGCTTTATCGACCTGCAATAGTCCATGAACCACTGCAATACCTCGATGTTCTTTTCCGGATTTCCGCTGAAATACTCCTTTACTGCATCCAGCCTGAAGCCGCCTGCGCCCTTGTCCAGCCAGAATTTCGCGATGCTCTCGAATTCCCTGCGGACGTTCTCGTTATCGAGGTTAAGCTCCGGCATATTCTCCGAAAATACTGCCTCATAGTAATGACTGCCGGTCTGATAGTAGCTGCCGCCGGTAGGCTTTGTATCGGTGAAATAGTAATAATCCACATATGGGTTATGAACCGGGCAAAGCGTTTCCGAAAGGCATTCCTGATCCTTTTCAGCTCCACAGGGCTGCTGCCGCAGGCTTTCCGCAGCGGAGGCAAACCACTTATTATCCCGTGAGGTGTGGTTCATTACCAAGTCGATAAGCAGCTTTATCCCGCGCTTGTCGCACTCCTCCGCGAGTTTTTCAAAATCCTCCATCGTGCCGTACTGCGGGTCGATAGCATAATAATCATCTACGCTGTATTTGTGATAGGACGAGGACGGCATTATCGGAGTGAGCCATATACCATTGAAGCCCATGTCCTGTATATAGTCAAGCTTTGACGTTACCCCGTTGAGGTCGCCTATTCCGTCGCCGTTGCTGTCACAGAATGAATACACAAATATCTCGTAATAATTACGATAGTTGTCGTCAATTATATTCATTTCGTGTTCATACTGATATTCATTCGTTGGTATGGGGGAGCTGTCGTCTGCCGTTTCTATCACGGCGTCGCCGCTGCACCCTGATAGCAGAACAGCCGCCGCTGTGACGGCGGTGACTGCTCTGAAAATGGTGGAAATGGTGGTTGATCTAGTCATCTTTTTCCTTTGGAAGCTCCCTTTCCTGTATAGCCCTTACCGACTCTCTTTCGACAAGAACCGGACGCAGCATCACTGAAGATATATCAATACCGCTTCTCATCTGCTGAAGCATAGAGAAAATGGTCTTTCCTATGTGGATCCTGTTCTGGTTCATCGTCGTAATGGACGGCTGTGAATACTCTGAAAAAGGAAGATTGTCATATCCGGTAACGCTGATATCCTTTGGTACGGAATACCCAGCCTTTATGAGTTCCTTGACCGCTGTGCAGGCAAGAAGATCGCTTATACACACCACGGCAGTGGCACCGGTTTCGGCGATCTCAAGGATACGCTTCTTTGTACCTTTGCCGGAGAAATAACCGTATTTAACTGATTTCGGATCTTCTTCCAGACCAAGCTCTGCCAGCGCATCAGAATACGCTTTCTTGCGCTCCGCCGTAACGATACTTGCCTCCTCGCCTCCGAGGAAGCCTATCTTGTCGTGTCCCTTTGAATAGAGATAACGCACCATCTGTCGTATTCCGTCAGAATTGTCACAGCCGACCCGCGCCGTCATGGGGCATTCCACATGGTTGTCAAGAACAACCATTGGTATGTTCATACCCTGCACATGCTCCACGAAATTTCTGTGCGGCTTAAATCCGAGGAACACTATTCCCTCATAATTACCGGACACTACCGAATAATACGAACCGTTTTTCAGCTCATCATCGTTTATCGCAACGATGTTCACTCCGATAGAACGTTCCGCTGCCGCTGTCTGTATTCCGAGGATTATCTCATATCCAAACTGATCGACCTTGTCGTAATGAATTCCATAGATAAACACCAGCAAATTCTTTGTGAATGCGGTTTTGTTGGATTTTATCTGATAGCCCATCTCGCCGGCGCAGGAAAGAACACGTTCCCTTGTCTGCTCGTTTATATCCGTTGCGCCGGAAAGCGCCTTGGAAACTGTGCTCTTTGCCATGCCAAGCTTTGTGGCGATGTCCTGTATCGTAACTTTCTTTTCAGCCATAACTCATCAACCCTTTACTGCGCCGCCGGTAACGCCGCTTACATAATATTTCTGCATTACGATAAACAGTGCGCCGATTGGAATTGATACCAGTACCGCTGCCGCAGCAAACTGGGTGTAATATGTACCGATGAACTCTCTTTCGAGCATCTTGAACATACCAAGCGCAACCGTGTAGCTGTCGTAATTAGAGCCGCAGATCATACTTGGGAATATATAATCAATCCACGGAGTCATGAACGAAGTAAGTATCGTGTATACGATGATAGGCTTTGAAAGCGGAATAGTGATCTTGAAGAACACCTGAGCCTTTGTCGCGCCGTCGAGATATGCAGACTCGTCAAGCGAACGAGGAACGGTGTCGAAGAAGCCCTTTGCGATGTAATAGGTAAGACCCGAACCTGCGATATATACGATCGTCAGGCAGACCAGCGGGTTCTCAACAAGACCAAGACCCTTTAAGATGTAGTAAATCGCGATCATGGACATGAAGCCCGGGAACATTCCGAGAATGAGAGCTACGTTCATCATCGGCTTTCTCATCTTGAACCTCAGACGGCTGAGCGCGTAAGACACCGCCAGCACAATGAATGTCGAGCCTATGCAGGAGATGACCGCCACAATGAGCGTGTTGAAGAACCACTGTGTAAACTTGAACTGCTGATCCTCAAACAGAAGATGCGTATAATTATCGAGGGTAAAGCCCTTCGGCCAGAAATAGCTGGTGTAAGAACCGGGCTCTGCACGGAACGATGTGAGGATTATCCATAGCAGCGGAAGTATCCACATCAGTCCGAGAACCAGAAGAACGATCTGAATGATAATGTTTGTGGTACGCTGAGTTTTTCTGTATGAGCGGGAATAAAATCTGTCCTCTTTAGCCATTACTGAAACGCCTCCTCGTTCTGATAAGATGCGGATCTGCGGAATGTGATAAGCGATACAAGCGAGCAGATGATGAATACAAGGATACCGATAGTTGCCGCGTAGCTGTAATCTCTGGAGTTTACGGTCAACTTATACAGCCATGTTACCAGCAGGTCGGTCTTGCCAGCCTGATAGTATTCCAGAGTTGCCGGGTTTCCGGCGGTAAGGAAGTAAATAACGTTGAAGTTGTTGATGTTTCCGATGAACTGTGTGATAAGATAGGGTGTAGTTACAAACAGTACATAAGGCATCGTTATCTTTGTGAACATCACGAACGGAGATGCTCCGTCAATTCTCGCCGCCTCGTACAGATCCTCCGGAATATTCATGAGGATACCGGAAACTATCAGCATCGTGTAGGGAATACCTATCCACAGGTCAACGATAATTACAGTTATCCTTGCCCACAGCGGGTCGGTCAGGAACGGCAGCGGATCGGTTATCCAGCCAAGCTCCATAAGAAGCACGTTGACCGGGCCTGCTTCTGCAAGAACGTTCTTCATTACCAGCAGGGAAACGAACTGCGGAACTGCGATAGCCAGCACGAACAGAGTTCTGTAAAACGCCTTGAAGCGTATTCCCTTTTTGTTGATCAGCATTGCGAGAATTATTCCGAAAACATAGTTCAGGAATGTCGCGCATACCGCCCAGATAAGCGTCCAGCCGAGAATAGGCCAGAATGTGTTTCCTATGGTGGAGTCGCTTTGCAGTACAGTCTGGAAATTGTCCAGCCCTATCCATGTGAACAGGTTCGCGGGAACCTGATGATTTTTGTCGTAGTTTGTGAACGCAAGGGAGATCATGTACACCAGCGGAACTATCGTGAACACAAGCACGCCGGTCACCGGTATGAACAGCAGAGTCTTATGGAACTGCTCATCAACCAGAGATTTTATGTCGTCAATAAATCCCGGAAGCTTTTTGCCGGCTTTCTTCAGCTTTCCTGCCTCGTCCGCCGACCTGATGTTCTGTATCCACAGGAACAGGAACACGAAAACAACGAACAGCGTGAAAATACCGTAGAGCAGTATCAGCATTGAGTTATCGCCGTTCTCGCGCATTACGTCAATGCCAAGCTCCTCATCGAAATACCAGCCTCTCTGCACCGTACCGAGAGTACGAAGCCCGGCGATAAGCTCGAAGCCGGAGTCGATCATAAATCCGAAGAACGCTACCTCCGCTGCCAGATACATAAGTCCTTTTACGATCTGTCCGCGGAATAAGCTTCCTGCGCCCATGATAACATAGGAGAGCTTTGTGAGGATATCTCCATGCACAAAGGTCTTTCCGAACCATACAAACCCGGATCCTACCTTCTTTATCAGCTTAGAGAGAACGCCGGGAATACTGGTAACAAAATGCGCTATGCCCTTTCCGATTGCGATAAAAAAGCTCGCGATCCGAACCACCAGCTTTTTATACCACGGAAGAACGAAATAATCAATACGAGTCATTGCAGTTACCTCCTGTCTGATTTTTTCGCTTTGTGCAGTTTCAATGCAACTGAGAAATTCAGGAGCATTGAAACTGCATAAAGCAGCTTATTCCATTTCTGCGGACGGCTCCTACTGCCGTCCGCATCGTGGAATAGGGGGGGAGAAACCTATATATTTAAGGAAGGATGAATTATCAATTAACCGAGTGTTGCGAGAATAGACTCAACAAATGCGTCCAGCTTAGCCTGGAGGTTATCCTTTGTGCAGGTGCCTGCGATGATCTCCTGACCGAATGCTTCTGCGGGAGTCCAGAAGTTCTGGCACTGGGGGATAGAGGTCTGTACGGTAGCGTACACAGCCTGCTGAGCCTGAGCGGAAACGGGGATATTGGAGTTGAGCGCTTCCTTGTCGTTTGCAAGCTCTACATTGGTGGGAGCAAAGGAACGAAGCTCAAATCTGGTCTTCTGATTGTCGTAGTTGGTGAGCCATTCAGCAAGAGCCATAGCGTCCAGCGGGTTCTTTGTCTCGGAGTTTACACCAACGATCTTGAAGTTAGCCATGCTTCCCATCTGTACTGTTTCGCCGTTGGAGAGGGTGAAAGTGGGGAGCTTGATAGCAGCAAAGTTATCGCCGAGAGAAGCCTGAATCTCCGCTGCGTTCCATGCGCCGGAAACTGCTGCTGCAAGTGTACCCTCAGCAAATCCAGCCTTTACAAGAGAGTCGTCGAAGTTTGCGCCATACTTGGGGTTTGCAACGAGGTCGATAAGGTATTCACCAACCATATAGCCTCTTTCGTTGTTGAAGTCGCACATTGTGGGATCAAGTCCGTCGTCGCCAAACAGCTTGCAGCCTGCGCCGAAGAAAAATCCTGCCTGATACCAGCCGTTGTCGGTATCAAAAGCGAGATTTGTGGTAACACCCTCGATATCCTTTGCCAGAATGCTCTCAAAGGACTGTACGTCCTCTTCGGTGAGCTTGGACTTGTCGTAATACATGAAATATGTATCGGAAACGCAGGGATAGCCGTAAAGCTCGCCGTTAATTGTCGCTGCGGAGATGGAAGCCTCGGAGTTGTTTGCAACTATCTGATCCTTGTTCTTTGTTACTCTGTAAAGAGCGCCTGCGTCAACAAGTGTTGCGGTCTGGTCAGAAGCGAAGCCGAATACGTCAGCCGCTGCGGAAATGTCCTTAAGCACTTCTTTCTGTGCGTCAGCTTCGGAAACTACTCCAAAGGTAAAGGTGTACTGCTTGTCAGGATTTGCTGCGGCGAACTCATCGCACATCTTCTTGAGCATCTCCTGATCCTCCTGAGAGCCCCAAACGGTGAGGTTTACTGCGTCGCCGCCTGCTGTGCTGTCGCCCGCTGCGGAGCTGTCCCCCGCCGAGGAGCTGTTTCCTGCTGCGGAGCTTCCGTCGGCTGTGCTGCTGGAATCGCTTCCGGAATTGCTGGAGCAGCCAGCGAGCATTACGCCGGCAAGTGCGATTGAAGTGATCGCGGTAAAGAGCTTTCTGATTTTCATAGTAATTTTCCTCCTGTTGTCTGATCGATGTAATTTGTTTCGGTTATTGTTTCGAAAGCTTTATTTTGTTTCGAAACTTTGTTCTCTTTAAATTTGCACCGCACTTTGGCGATGCTTTTTTTGTTTCGAAATCTCGAACACCGGTTCGAAACTCTTGAGTATATTATAATCATTTCGAAACTATTTGTCAATACATTCTGCACAAAAATTTTCTAAAATCGCAAAAACAATTGTATTTTTGTCATGATAAACAAATCGGTGCCGGGGTATTTTGTGAATAATGGCAACGTTTCCGGTGAAACTTTGTTACACGTCATGAAAACGTTGTCACCGCCGCCCTGACCTGCATCACGGGGATTCTTCCGATGCAGGTCAGAGCATATTACACAGACGTTTAAACTGATCAAAGAGAGATGCTGTCAATGTGCCAGATATCCCTTGCGTACTCGGCGATGGTTCTGTCGGAGCTGAACTTTCCTGCGCTGCACATATTCAGCCAGCACTTCTTTGCAAAGGCTGTCTTATCGCGGTAATCCCTGTTGGAATCAAGCTTTGCCTTTACATAGCTGTCAAGGTCGCCAAGCAGATAATAGTGGTCGGGAGCGTGCCAGCTTGCGCCCTCCATGAGTGCGAAATACAGCTCTCTGAATACACCGCTGCCGCCATCGGAAACGGTTCCGTCGATAAGCGAGCTTACAACTCTCTTTATTTTAGGATCGCTCTCGGTAATATCTCTGGGAACATAATTAGGCATGATACCGTTCAGTTCCTCGACGGTAGCGCCGAAAATATACTCGTTCTCTGCGCCGGCTTCCTCTGCTATCTCAACGTTTGCGCCGTCAAGAGTGCCGAGAGTTACCGCGCCATTCAGCATTAGCTTCATGTTTCCGGTGCCGCTCGCCTCTGTACCCGCAGTGGAGATCTGCTCTGAAATATCCGCCGCCGCAACCAGCTTTTCCGCATAGGTAACGCGGTAGTTGCTCACAAATACGACCTGAAGAAGATCCCGCGTTGCCGGGTCGGAGTTCACAAGCTTTGCGATCTCATTGATGTACTTTATGATACCCTTTGCGCGGTAATAACCCGGAGCAGCCTTTGCGCCGAAGATAAATGTAGTGGGAGTGAAATCCTTGATATTTCCGTCCTTTATCTCATAATAAAGGTACAGAACCGAGAAAGCGTTCAGAAGCTGGCGCTTGTATTCGTGCAGTCTTTTTATCTGGATATCATATATTGAATTGGGATTGATCTTTATTCCCTCGGACTTCTCGATATAATCCGCAAGCTGGCGCTTCTTCTCCTGCTTTATGCTGATAAATCTGTTCAGAACATTCTCATCATCAGCGTACTTCTTCAGTTCCGCAAGTCTGCTGAGGTCAGTCACCCAGCCGTCATCGCCGAGAAGCTCGGTGATGAGTCCGGAAAGCTCGCGGTTGCACAGAGCAAGCCACCTCCGCTGAGTGATACCGTTTGTCTTGTTCTGGAAGCGTTCGGGGTACAGCTCGTACCATTCCTTGAGAACGGTTGTTTTAAGCAGTCCTGTGTGAATTTCCGCCACGCCGTTGACATAGCTTGAACCGAACACCGCAATATTCGCCATATGCACGGTATTGTTTCTGATGAGGCGCATAACGGCGCGCTTTTCCTGCGGAACGTTCAGCCGGTGCATTTCAGACTCGAACGCTTCGTTCAGCATGATGATAACGCTGTAAACCTCCGGGAGAATTCTCTCAATAAGGCGGCTGTCCCACTTCTCAAGCGCTTCCTGCATAATGGTGTGGTTGGTGTAGTTGAACACCTTCTTCGCCATTTCAAAAGCTCTGTCGAAGCTGTAACCCTCCTGCTTCACCATAATGCGGATAAACTCCGGCAGGGCGATAACAGGGTGAGTGTCGTTCATCTGAATGCTGTTGTAATCGGCAAAGCTGTCCATTGAGCCAAAGACCGCCTTGTGCTTTCTTATGAGGTCTGCGACTGCCGCCGCGCTGAAGAAATACTCCTGTTTAAGACGCAAAATCTTTCCTGCCTCGGTTTCATCATTGGGGTAGAGAACCCTTGAAATGTCCTCGGCGGAACGCTTTTTCTCGCCTGCTTCGGTGAATTTGCCACGGTTGAACAGGTCAAAATCGAATTCATCGTCGGTTTCCGCCTGCCACAGCCGGAGAGTGCCGATGTTTTCGGTCTTGCAGCCGATCACCGGGTAGTCGTAGGGAACTGCCTTTACATCGCCGTCCGCAAAGTGAATGGTAACGGTTTCCTGCTCCCGGCGTATGCTCCAAGGGTCGCCGTATCTCTGCCAGTCGTCAGCGGTTTCGGTCTGGAAGCCGTTTTCTATCTTCTGCTTGAACAGACCGTATTTATAACGGATACCGTATCCGTCCAGCGGCAGGTTCAGCGTTGCAGCACTGTCAAGAAAGCACGCTGCAAGACGTCCTAGACCGCCGTTTCCTAAAGCAGCGTCCTCTACCTCCTCGAATTCGGAGATATCAACACCCAGCTCCCGCAGCTCCTTTTCGGTGCTGTCAAGAATTCCAAGGCAGAGAAGATTGTTGTATACCGCCCTGCCAACAAGGAATTCCATTGAGAGGTAGCTTGCCTTGCGGGACTTGTCATGAACTTCACGGCTCTTCTCCCACGCGGAGGAAAGCTCCTCCATTACCAGACCGGAAACCGCACAGTGAAGCTGATTTGCAGAAATCTCAGCCGGCTTTGCGCGATATTCCTTTTCGCACCGCGCCGCAAGCTTTTCCTTGAAGTTTTCGATTTTCATAAAATGCTCCTTTCACTTACTTAATTACTTATTTATTTTCTTGCGCTTTTTTGCGCAGGGTTTTCTATTGCATATCTCAGTCAGACGGTTCAGCCACAATGCCTTTTCCTCGGTGAAATCGTTTTCCAGCGCTCTCCACCGCCAGTTATTTCCTATGGTGGAGGGAACGTTGATACGAGCCTCGCTGCCGAAACCGCACAATTCCTGTATCGTGGTCATTGCCATGTCTGCTGTACTGCTCCATGCCAGTCTTATGAATGCGTCCGGAAGCTCTGCGCCGTGTCTTATGCCGAGGTATTCCTTGCAGAAACGTCTGGTTTCCCGGTCAAGGTCTTTGTACCAGCCGACGGCGGTGTCGCTGTCATGGGTCGCAGTGTATACTACGCAGTTGGTGGAGGTATAGTTCTGTGGAAGATACTCGCTCTTTCCGTCCGGTGAGAACGCGAACTGGAGCACCTTCATTCCGGGATACGCCGCCTGCTTCAGCAGTCTGCGCACCGACGGCGTGATTATGCCCAGATCCTCCGCGATAATTCCGCCGTTTCCGGTTTCCTGCTTTATCACCTTGAACAGATCGTATTTCGGGCCTTCACGCCACTCCCCGCCGTGGGCGGTTTTACTGCCGAAGGGGATCGCATAGTAGCTGTTAAACCCGATGAAATGGTCTATCCTTACTATGTCGTAAAGCTGCTTCGCAAAGCGCATTCTGCCTACCCACCAGCGGTAATTATCCTGCTTCATTCTGTCCCAGTTGTAGATCGGGTTTCCCCAGAGCTGACCGTCTGCGGAAAACGCGTCCGGAGGAAATCCCGCGACTACTGTCGGAACACGGTCTTTGTCAAGCTGGAACAGCTCCGGCTCGCACCATACGTCTGCACTGTCCAGCGCGCAATATATCGGGATATCACCGATTATTTCTATCCCATTCTCATTCGCATAGGCTTTCAGCTTTGTCCACTGCTCGAAGAATTTGAACTGCAAAAAGCAGTAGAAATCCACCTCTTTTGCGTACTTTTTCTCTGCCTTTGCAATTGCCGCGGGCTCTCTCATTCGCAGCGGCTTTTCCCATTCGCTCCATGCTTTTCCGCCGTGTACGTCCTTTAATGCCATGAAAAGTGTATAATTCCTGAGCCACTCGTTTTCCTCTTTAAAAGCCTCATACTCTCCGGAAACGTTTCCATTTTTCTTCAAAAGAAAACGCTTGTAAGCAAGCTTCATTACCTTATAGAAATTCTCGTATATCACTGCGTAGTCCACATAACGCTGGTCGTCGCACCATTTGATCTCCGCGAATTCCTCGTGCTCCAGCAGCCCCTCTTCCTCAAGAGTATCAAGGCTGATAAAATAGGGATTTCCCGCATATATTGAGAAGCTCTGATAGGGGGAATCACCGAAGCTGGTCTGCGACAGGGGGAGTATCTGCCACAGGCTCTGCCCGCATTTTTTCAGGTAGTCAACAAAGTTATACGCTTCTTTGCCCATCGTCCCGATGCCGTAATTATTCGGCAGAGAGGAGATGTGCATTAAAATTCCACTTTTTCTCATAGTACCTCCAATTTACATTAGGCTTATGTTTCATTTTATCTTGGGACACGCTGATTAAAGCGCAGCGTATCAAAACTCGCCGCGTGATTATGCGCGTTTGAACGGGGTGAATTTGATTTAATCAGCGTTTACCTTGCACACTGAATCTCCGGCTTTATACTGGGCTTTCAGCGTGACGTGGGTCGCTTCTGCGCCGTTTTCTATCATATTCGCAAGCATTCTCACCGAAAGGCTGGATATCTGGTGGAGAGGCTGTGCAAATGTCGCGATCCTGGGGTTAGTGAACTCCGACAGCTCGATACCATCAAAGCCGATGACCGAGATATCCTGCGGAACCTTCTTTCCAAGATCAAGGAACGCCCTCACCGCGCCCACAGCGATAATATCCGACATGGCGAAAACTGCGGTCATTCCCTTGCACTTATGGTAGAGCGCGATTGCCGCCTCGTATGCGGAACTGAATGTATAGGAGCACCGCTCGCTTAAAGGCTCGTTCAGCCCACGTTCATCAAATGCGCATTTTATGCCGCTGTATCTAAGACCGGACGGGCCGGAGGAATTTAAGTCGCCGCCAAGAATACCTATCCTTCTGTGTCCAAGCTCAAAAAGCTGCTCCACGGCGGCTTTTCCGCCGGCGTAGTCGTCGATGCTGACAGAGGAAAGGTTCGAGAAACCCAGCTCCTCGGCGCTTGCAGTGCTGAGAACGCAGGGAACGTTTATTGAGGAGAAATTCCTGTTAAAATTCCGGATATCTCCGCCGAGGAATATGATCCCGACCGGCTTCTGCTCTCTGCAAAGACGCTCTGCGATCAGCACCTCGTTCTCCTGCTCGTCGATATAATTCACAACTACCTGAAGCCCTGCCGAGGCTGCGGTGATCTGTATCTGCTCGATCAGCGGAGAAAAGAACAGGTTGCTGCTGCCGTTCACGATCAGAAGCACGGACTTCGCACCAGTCTGACGCATACGGCGGGCGTTCCCGTTCGGGGTGTAGTTGTATTCCTTTATTACCTCGTTGATCCTCGCCAACGTTTTTTCACTTATCTCATTGCTGCCGTTCAAAGCGCGGGATACTGTGCTGACTCCACAGCCAGCCAGCCTTGCTATATCTTTTATAGTCAATATATCACCTGTATCTTGATTTAATAATTATGAGTTCATTGTTTCGGAAACGTTTCCGGCAATTTGATTTTATCATATTTGATTTCTTTTTTCAAGAGGTTTTTAAAATTTTACGTTTTGCACAAGAAAATAAAAGCCTGTTTGTTTATGTGCACTATAAAAATCAACCAAAAAGGTTTTCAAACGCTAGAATTAGCAACACATCTCTTCCTCTGTTCACGAAAACATATTATACTATTTCCTAATCAACCGACAAAGCGGTTTCGCCATAATTCAGAGATCGTATTTCGGCAATAAATGGCAATAACTGTATTTTGGTGTTGAAAAAGTATAGTTTGTCTTAAAAACCTATTGAAAAAATATGTCAACAATGTTAAAATGTAATTTGGAACATTCATATAAATTCATGTTTTTCGGTTGTATTAGCTGATGTTATGTGCGTTCACCCGGAAACTGAAAGATATAAAGGAAAGTTGAGGATAACAATATGTTTTGTTCAAACTGTGGCAGCCAGATACCGGACGGCGCAAAGGTATGCCCCGGCTGCGGAACTCCGGTTGCGTCATACGCCGCCGACGCTAAAGCCTCTGCTCATAACTCATCACCGGATCTGAAAAATCAGGCGACGGAGTTTATCGGCGGATCTATCAATTCTGCGGCAAATTCCGTAAAAAAGCGCAACTTCAAGTCACTGCTCAAAAACAAGCTTGTCATTGCGGCGGCAGCGCTGATCGTTGTGATCGTGGTACTGATCATCGTTATCGCAAATGTGGCAGGCTCATCTTCTGCGCCGTTTGCTGTTGCAGTAAATCAGATAAATCAGTTCTACACTGAGGATTATACCACCGTGCTGTTTTACAACGGGAAGCAGATAAAAACAGAGCTTGATGGAAAATACGTTAACGTTTACAGCAACAACGCAAAAACCTCTGTTTACGTTACAAACAACGATATGCTATACGCTCTTTCCGGCGACAACCTGAAAGAGGTCAGCGATGATTGCCAGATACTCGGTGTGGCGGGCTTCGGCAGCGCAGTTTTCTATACGTCCGACGACGCATTATATGTCTATGACAATGGAAACAGCAAGCGCATTACCGACCTTGAAGGCGACCCAAGATCCTTTGTGATATCCCCGGACGGAAGCGCCTGCGCATGGACTTCCTACGACGAAGAATACTACGGTTTTGCATGGGAAGGCAGCAAGGTTTCTGAGCTTGGAAAAATGAGCATAGTATATAGCGTGACCAACGGCGGAGATCTTATCTACTGCGCCACCGAAAACGGCAAGCTTGGTTATATCAAGGGTCTTTCTGACGAAATTGAAACCATAAAGCCTTTCAACAGCGTCACAGCATTCTCCGCTGACAACCGTCAGGTAATGTTTGAAAACGGCAGCAGCACCTTCGTATTCAGCGCCTCTATGGACGAACCCGTAAAGGTGGACAAGGGCATTGTAAGAGTTCTTCTTCCGGAAAACGGATATTACACCGCCAACAACTTTGACAACTTTGTGGGAGTATGCGGCTCAGATATCAATAGATACATCAGAAAGGGCGATGAATACCCCGACCCGCTGACGCTCGCTAACGACTCCTACACCAGCATGATCTCCGCAGACGGAAAGAATATACTGTATTACAGCAACGGCAAAATGATAAAGCGGGATACTCAGTCGGAACAGGCGAATAAAATTACAGTTGCAAAGAATATTTACTCTGATTTCGCTGCCGATGCAAACTTCAACAACATATTCTACATCAACAACAGCTATGAGCTGGTATACAGCAACGGCAAGGAGTCCGGAATAACCACCGTTTACGATAACGGCGAGGTTTACGGCATTGCTCTCAGTACTTCGGGAGTATGCTCGTTCATTTACGACCATTCCAGCGGAGAAGGCTCAGCCGCGTATTCCGCAAACGGCGGCGGAAAGCAGAAGTGCGGAGGAGTATCGAACCTTGACCAGTTCTACAATAACACAATGACGGCTCAGAAGTACATATTCGCACTGAATTCCGATGATGAGCTTTATGTAAGCTCTGACGGAAAGAACTTCACAAACACAAAGATAGTTACTTACTGACTTTGATCAGATCAGCATATAAATTAACGAGGTGATATAATGTTTTGTACGCAATGCGGAAACAAGTTAAATGACACCGCAAAATTCTGTCCCCACTGCGGAAACATGGTGAATAATCCGGAGGTTTCCGGCATTCCCGCTGTTGATGCAGGCGCAGCAGTTGCTGTCAAGGAGGAAGCACCCGCAGTCGCTCCCGCTCCGGTAGAGCCGCAGGTGAATTCCTTTGTACCGCAGGAGAATGCTGCTCCCGCTGCTCCGGCTGAGCCGCAGATGAATTCTTTTGTACCACAGGAGAATGTCGCTCCTGTTGCTCCGGCTGAGCCGCAGGTGAATTCTTTTGTACCTCAGGAGAATGTTGCTCCTGTTGCTCCGGCTGAGCCGCAGATGAATTCTTTTGTACCTAAGGAGAATGTCGCTCCTGTTGCTCCGGCTGAGCCGCAGGTGAATTCTTTTGTACCACAGGAGAATGTTGCTCCTGTTGCTCCGGTAGAGCCGCAGGTGAATTCTTTTGTACCGCAGGAGAATGCTGCTCCCATTGCTCCGGTAGAGCCGCAGGTGAATTCCTTTGTACCGCAGGAGAATGTTGCTCCTATCGCTCCGGCGGAAAAACCAAAAAACATCTCCGGAAAGAAGCGCCGTATACTCCCGTGGATAATTGCCGGAGGTGCAACAGTCCTCGTAGGAGCAGGCGCTCTTACATGGATATTCGCGCAGTCATCAGTGCTTCATCTGTTCATGGGCGACGGCGGCTATGCGGCTTCCGTGCTTACCGGCTATACTTCCGAAGTGTTAAAGCAGAACAGCTCGGCGGAGATGTCCAAATTGATTTCCGGCGTAAGCGAATATATGCCGGAGCCGGGGGATTACACTGCGAACGAGTTAGCAATAGAGGTCGCAAACAATGTTGCCAAGAGCTTAGGCACAAACGATCTCGGAGCTTCCGTTAATGTTCAGATCCAGTCCGGAAGCATTACTGACAGTATGCTGAGCAATTCTGACAGCGGCAAAGAAGTCGTAGAGGAACTGAACGGCATCACATTCAAGGGCGATATTTCCGTCGGTGAAAGCGCTCTCAAGGCAGGACTGTCCGCGGATTACGGAACAGGCAGCTTTGACGCCGCAGCGCTTATCGAACAGGACAAGATATCCGCTATGCTTCCCGGTGTAAATGACACGGTTCTGTTTACGGAATCCACCACAAATGTGACTGTTCCGGAAGCTGCGGAAGAGATCGGTGATATTCAGGAAAACATATCAGACCTTTACGAAACTTTCATGAAGTACTATACAAAGGCTGATTTCCAGTATGAGAACGGTAGTATTACTATCGGCGATCAGGATATAAACTGCACACATATCACCGGTGAAATTGCAGAAGATGATCTGAACGATCTCGTTTCTGATATTTCTGATATCCTTGGCGAGATCAACAGCGATCTCGGAAGATCCCTGTCCAGCTTCGACGCTGAGAAAAACGACATGAAGCTGGTTGTCGAAAGCTATGTCACCGGCTCAAACAAGCCGCTTGGTGTTACTTTCTCGCTGACAGGAAAGGATACATCTGGGCAGAAGGCCACGGTTTCTTTCTCCTCTTCCAGAACCGACAAAGCCTCCAGCACAGACCTGAAGCTTCAGAAAAAGAGCATTATCAAGCTCCAGACCGAGAACACCTCGGCAACAGAAGGAACGTTCCGTCTGGATATTGCCACAAATACCAACAGCGACGAGAAATTCACTGTTAAGGGTGATTTCAGCGAAGCAGGCACAGCCGAAGTCTTTGGAATGAAGCTCCCGGTTGGAAAGCTTTCGTTCAGCGTAGGCGGTTCTGCGACAGAAAAGCTGACCAGCAGCGTAGAGATCAATGGTGAATACAGCACTGTTGGAGAGCTCTTATCGAAGATAAAATTCAACCTTGAAGCGCAGAGCGCCGAGGGCGGATACAAGTCGATCATCGGTTTGGACGGCGGCAAGCTTGGAGGCGCTTCCATCACTTTCGATCTCCAGCCGAAGCTCAACGTTGTAATTCCCGATATGACAAATCCGCAGAAGTCGATCAGCATTGGAGAAAACCAGACCGCAAACACCGCTGATATGATGGATTACCAGATCGCGGTTCTTGAGAAGCTGGACGAGGTATTCTCGGACAAATCCGTTGACGCGATCGGCAAAACGTTATTCAATTCGGACGAGATAAGCGCCTCGGTTGAACAACTAAAGAGCAACCGCGACCGCATTGCAGTATACAGCGGCTTCAACGAGTATACCATCACTGAAGCAAATAATTATGCGAGTGATATCTACTACTGCACTAACATAAGCGAATTCACCGGAACAGATCTGGAGATAATAAAGCTGTATTACGACAGCACTGGTTCTCTCGCGATCCTCGACAATTGCGGTGAACGTGACGAAATGCTCCGTTCGCTCTATGGTTCGCGTGAATACGCTGATACATATGCAGAGGTGTTCGTATGGAAGGCCAGAATGATGTACTCACCTATCGGCGTTTCCGTGGTAAGAACATCCGACCCGTCAAAGATTCCTTCCGCAAGACCTGACGCATATAATCTCATCGACCGCCTGTATGAATGGGAGACCGACAACATTTCAGAGAATTATGCTGTCGGCACATATCCGGAAGTAATGACCCTTGAGGAATATAAGGAATACTACGGCGAGGAACCGAAAGAAACATCAAAGCAGGCAGATGAACGTCTTGCCAAGACCGTTGAGCAGTATAACGAATATGCTGAAACGATCTTTACAGAGCTCGGCAATTACATGAAACAATTCAATGTATCCCCGGATTCCGATGACATGACCGGAAGCATAACCATAGACATCAAAGACGGTGAATGGTCATGCAACAGCTATTATAACTATTACTTCACGAAGGATATCGTAAACGGAGAAATCACCGATATTACAGAATATCTTCGTTCCAAGGTGTCTGTACCGGATAATGGAGTTATTGCGGTTTATTTCAGCAAGGGTCAGCTTTGCGGTGCATTGATAACCGACAATAGCTGGGAATCTTTCTCGCCGCTCGAATTTGAGCTTGGCTACACCACATCGTGGGGTTATATTGACGGCGTCAGGGACATCTATTCTTATGGAACATATCCTGTACTTAAAAGTGTAAAGTCTGACGACATGGCTGATATCCTTAAAAAGCTGAACGGAACATGGAAAAACGATGACAATACCCTCCGGATCAACGATTCCAGCTTTGATACGGATAAGATCACCTCTTTCTCAATCGGTTTGGGAGCGTTAGTTATCTGCTATTGTCCGTCAGAAGATGTGACATTGTACTATTCAACGGACTTTAATACATATCTTTCTATCGACAGATATGAAGACGGGTCTTATAAGGGTTACGAAATTTATTACACCCCCGAAGAATATATCAAACGTCACTGATAGTAACCTCATATTAGTACTAACCCCCGGCAGTAGCCGGGGGTTTAGTTTTTCAAGTGTGTGAAGTGTTATCCGAAAATAACACACTTCCTGCGCGTAAGCCGTTATCAGTAAAAATGTGCGGGTAGAATTTTTCCACGGCAGAGTTGGAATAAAAACGTTTTTATAATCCTGCTTCGCGGGCAAAATATAAATTATCAACGTCCTGAAACGGATTGTTCATCCGCTTTCTCTGGAGATATGTTAATAATATAAACCCGCTCCCAAAGCCTTAAACTGGCTTAAAGGAGCGGTTTTCCATCTATATCTAGTGCTTCAACGTCCCACTGGATCACTTTCATTCCCATACCCTCGATAGTGGTAATGAGTGAATTGTCATATTCTCCGTAGGGCGCGCGGTAAAGGGTGGGTTCTTTTCCGGTGAGGGACTTTATCTTGTTGGAAGCCTCTCTGGTGTCGTTTATCAGATCGTTGACGTTTGCGCCCTCAACGTGGGGGTGCTGGTCGGAGTGGTTTTGTATCTCATGCCCGGCGTCGCTGAATTTCTGCACATCGTCCGGATATCTGTCGCACCAGTCACCAGTTACAAAGAACGTAGCCCGTGCGTCATATTCGTCCAGAATATCTATCAGCTCCTGTGTATTGGAGTTCTCCCACGCCACGTCAAATGTAAGAGCTACCTTGTTGTCCCCTCGGTCTACGCTGTAAATCGGAATAAGCCGCTCCTGTGCCTGAGTTCCCACCGAAGTAACTATCGCCCCTATACCTGCGGCAGCAGTAGCCGCTGCCAGCAGACCTATCACCGTTAGGCGTTTTACTTTCTTTTTCGTGAATGTCACCATGCGCATATTGTTCCCTCCTGTAATTATCACTGTTATGCGCACCTTGCATATGCGCATAATCCGATGCTTTTTGGTGGAATATATGCGCCCAGCCGGACAAATATGACAGGCAGGGGAAATGTATTTATGTTGTTATCTTTTGACTACTCGATATTTTTAGCCACCTCTGCTTCAAGATCCAACTCATAGATCCTGATGCACTTATCGCTCTGGCTTATCCACTGTGAAAAGACGCCGTTCCTGCTGTAAATAGCAGCAGCTTCATCTTTCGTACCGTACACAGACATATCCAGCAGATAAAGATGCTCATACCCTTTCAGATCCTCGTACACCTGCTCGTAATCAATAGGTTCGTCGCCCTCAATGATATGAAGATCATAGTATGTGTAGAAAGAATTACGGTTCATCGAATAGAATTTATATTCCGGGAGATACGAAATATACTGCGCCGGAAGTCCACTTTCATTCTTTGTCACAAATACAGAATCCACCGGGAGGTTCTCCCGGATAAACTCGGCGGTTGACTTTGAATAGCTGTAATCCATTGCATAGTCTGAGAAAAGCTGATATGCGCCCATCGGGATCGTAGCCGCCATATATGCGCAGATCACTACGCAGAACGACTTGTCAAAGCCCTTGTCGATCCTGCGAAGCCAGCCGATCAGCTTCGCGCCAAGCTCTGAAACCTTTTCATTCATCGGCTTAGGCTCGCGGTATACCGGCTTTTCCGACTGGACAGCAATCCAATAAACCGCCAAAAAGGTGAATACAAATATCTCAGCCCGCGGAGGATAGATACACCATATTACATTGCATATTACTGCAAAAAACGCAGTAAATACAAGCAGCATGATAAACGAACGTCTGTAATGCCTGAGGAATACCAGCGCCGCAACAAACACCAGACCCAGCATAAAGCTTACTAATAACGTCACAGCCGGGGAGATCAGAGTGTTCAGGTCGAATACCGCGGCGCTGCTTATATCGCCGAACACAGTGAACAAACTCCACAGAACCGACTGAACAGTAAGACCGCTCACTTTTTTTGCGGTATAATCATTTGCTCCGATTGAGCCGATCAGCGGCAGTATCAGCGCGATAACTCCTATTCCCGCCACAGCAAGCCCCACAAGCCGCAGGATATTCTTTTTCATCGGCGAGGACTTCCAGAGCTGGAATAGATCTATGATCATATAAATACCAATGATACCCACCAGACCGCACATCATTATGTGGGTATTCGCCAGCAGCGCCACCAGCAGCCCGAATACCACCGGGTGTTCATTGCGGCTCTTGTATGCTATCGCGATAAGTACGAGAAGCAGCGCAATAAGACAGTATGAGCGGGAAACCACCGACCAGTAGAATAAAAAACCTCCGGAAAACAGCGTTATCCCTTTCATAAGCGGTTTAAACGGCGCTTTCCACAGCAGCAGAGCCGCCGTAACGCAGGATATGAACCAGCTTATAAACGGCATTATATCCGCCGGACAGCCGGCAGACGTGAATATATAAAGGATAAAATGCCAGAGCGGAGGGTGTCCCTCCAGCTTCATCTGCGCAATTATTCCCGGAATATCATTGTCACGGGCTATGTTCCATGCCTGCCCCTCGTTGAACCACAATTCATGGTTTGCCGCTCCGATAAATGTCAGCGCCGCATACACAATGAACATACAGACCAGGATTATTTTCTCCCGGTTCAGTCCTTTGCCCCGGCTTATTGAAGCAGTGTTTTCACTCATGTACCTTCTCCTGTTCCTCCGAAGACGCTTCCTCGTGATATTCTTTTTCGGTGTTGACGTTCCAGACGCTTTCCTTGTCTGCGATGCCGCTTATTATACAGCGTGCCGCGTTCATCGCCGTCAGCATGGAATGATCCATGTTGTTATAACGATGCTGTCCGTTCCTTCCCACGCAGAAAAGGTTTTCGTAACTGTCCAGATACTCCTTTACCCTGCCGAACTCAGAATAAGTCCCAAAGTACGCCGGGTATGCCTTTTTCACCTTTGTGGTGAAGCTGTCAACGATGTTCTCCCGCCTGATAATGCCGATCTTCTCCAGCTCTCCGGCGGCAAAGCTGATGAATTCCTCCGGCGGAGTGTTCCACATCTTGTCGCCCTCATTGCAGAAATACTCCAGACCTACCCAAACATGCTTCGTGTTGTCGTCAACCATGTACGGAGACCAGTTGTTGAATATCTGGAGCCTGCCCAGCTTTACCTCCCGCTCCTGAATATAAATCCAGCAGTCCGGGACGATTCCATTTATCGTGGGAATCTTGGTCTTGTTCTGTATCTCCAGCTTATCCAGCAGAAGTCCCACGGTGATAAAGTCGCGGTAGGGCAGATTGACCGCAATATCCAGTATATCCTGCGGGACTGACGGCAGCGCCTGCGCAAGATCCTTTATCGGCATGGAGGATATCAGGAAATCACACTCTATCTCCCTTTCCCTGCCGAATTCCGGCGAGCTGCTGTCGGTGCATTTTACGGTGACTGACTTCACTCTGCCGTTTTCCGCAGAAACTCTGACGACCTCCTGCTGCATGAGAAGCTCCGCACCCATGCCGCAATCGACCTCAGCCATTTTCTCCCAGAGCTGACCGGGGCCGTATTTCGGGTAATAGAATTCCTCGATAAGGGAGGTTTCCACCTTGCCGGATTTTTTTCGGAACGGCTTGGACAGCGCCGAGGTTATCACTTTCCATACGGAAAGTCCCTTCACCCTCTGCGCGCCCCAGTCTGCGGCGATCTTTGAGGGGTGAACTCCCCACAGCTTTTCGGTGTAATCCTCGAAGAACATCTGATACAGCGGCTTTCCGAAGCGGTTTATGTAGAAATTCTCCAGCGAGGTTTCCGGCAGCTTGTGGAATACGCTGGCAAGATATCCGAAACCTGCCCTGACCGTATTCGCAAAGCCCATATTGATAAACGTTGCGGGCTTCAGAGAGATAGGGTAATCAAAAAACCTCTTTCGGAAATAGATCCGCGAAAGCCTTGTCCTTGCAAGGAACACATCGTCCATTTTCTCCGGGTCTATCTCCGGATCATCGGAAAATGTATGCGTCCTTCCAAGAACGATGTCGTCCTTTGAGGGAGCGCCTTGCAGCGGAAGAATGTCCGTCCACAGATTCATTATCTCCTTATTTTTTGAGAAGAAGCGGTGTCCGCCGATATCTATTCGGTTTCCGTTGTATCTGGCGGTGCGTGAGATACCGCCGATGAACTCACTGGCTTCTATTATTATGGGGTGGTAATCGCTGCTCTCTTTAAGCAGTGTATACGCGGCGGTAAGCCCTGCCGGGCCTGCGCCGATGATCACAACATTTTTCATTCGCCCCTCACCTTCCCCTTTTTGTTGAATATAAGCAGCTTCCTCCCGACATAATTCCACACCAGAACGATGGCTGCGGCGGCGATCTTCACAAAGAGATAGCTGATGTGAAGAAGCTCAGTGCCGAGGTACATTATCAGCTCGGTAAGCCCCAGACCGATAAGCCCGATCACCGTGAATATTATAAATGCCGACAGGTTTTTGCCGTTTCCGCTGTTTTCCGTCTTTCTGAACACAAACACCAGCGACAGAACATAATTCGTGACAAGTCCTGTCACAAACCCCGCCGCCGCAGAGAGCATAAGCTCCCATGAGGTTTCTCCGGTCAGGATAAGCTCCCTGAAAAGGATAAGCGTTCCGTAATCCACCAGAAACGCTATCCCTCCGACCAGCGCATATCTGAAAAACTCCCAGAAAAGCCGGAGCAGCTTTGCCTTTTTTTCTTCGGTCATTGTAATACCTCTATGTAAATGTTATTTCAAAAACAACTGTTGCAGTACATTTGATTATACCACTTTTTTTAACTTTTTTCAATGATCCCCGCAATTCCACGGATAAAATTGTAACAATATACATTAACACTCAAATGCTTTTGTATATATTTCCACATTAATAAAGCTTCTGTAAGCTAAAAATATGAGAAAAATTGAAGACTTTTCCGCATATCCGGTTGAAATAAGCGCAGAAAAGTGGTATGATGATTACAGAGAAAATCAAGGAGGTAATTTCCATGAACAATTTTACTTATTCCATTCCAACGGTAATTCACTTCGGCAAGGGGCAGTTAAGTCACCTTGAAGAGCTGAAACGCAGCGGCGACAGAGTGCTTCTCGTGTACGGCGGTGGAAGCATAAAGAAAAGCGGGTTATTTGACGCTGCCGTGAAGATACTGACAGACGCGGGACTTTCTGTCACTGAGCTTGCGGGAGTCGAGCCTAACCCGCGTATAGAATCAGTGCGCCGGGGCGCGGAGCTTTGCAAAGAAAACAAGATAGATATGGTTCTCGCTGTCGGAGGCGGCTCTACAATAGACTGCGCCAAAGTAGTGGCAGCGGGCGCGTTCTATGATGGCGACCCGTGGGATCTGGTGCTGGACGGAAGCAAGATCAAGGCTGCACTGCCGGTGTATTCCGTGCTGACCCTTTCGGCGACCGGCTCGGAAATGGACGAGTTTGCAGTAATCAGCGACCTGTCCAAGAATGAAAAGTGGGGTACCGGAAGCGACCTTATCAAGCCGGTAATGTCCGTGCTCGACCCAAGCTATACCTTTACCGTTTCGGCAAAGCAGACCGCCGCAGGCACGGCAGATATGATGAGCCATACCTTTGAGAACTACTTCACCAACGTCAAGGGAGCAGATCTTCAGGTGAGTATGTGCGAGGCTGTGCTGAAAACCTGCATAAAATACGGCCCGATCGCCCTCAGAGATCCGGAAAACTATGACGCGCGGGCAAATCTCATGTGGGCGGGCAGCCTTGCGATAAACGGTCTGCTGAGCTACGGCTCGGAGGTTGGTTGGTGCGTTCACCCTATGGAGCATGAGCTTTCCGCGTTCTATGACATTACCCACGGCGAAGGTCTTGCGATACTTACCCCGGTATGGATGCGCTTCGTTCTGAAAAAGGATCCCTCGAAAACGGCGCAGCTTGCCACCTACGGAAGAAACGTCTGGGGACTTTCCGGAGAGGACAGCGCGGCTGCAAAACAGGCTGTGAACAAGACAGCGGAATTCTTCTTTGATACAATGAAAATGCCCGCAAACCTCCGGGCAGTGGGAATTACGGAAAAGACGCATTTTGAGGAAATGGCGGCAAAAGCGGCGGCAGGCTGCGACGGAAGCTTTGTTCCTCTCACCAAGGAGGATATCGTATCTATCTTTGATATGGCGTTCTGATTCGGCGGCTGGGCGGTGAAAATCAGACTGCGCCATTCAGAATACAAACTTGACATATTATTCAGCCAATGATATAATAATATCATCAGAAATGAAACGAAAAGAGGCGCAGAATGACTCCCCGACTTATAATAGTGATCCCCTGCTACAACGAGCAGGAGGTCTTACCGATAACAGCACCGCAGTTTCTTTCCAAAATAAAATCTCTCGCAGCCGCCGGACAGATCTCCGAGGACAGCCGAATAATGTTTGTGAACGACGGCAGCCGTGACGACACATGGAACATCATCACAAAGCTCGCGGAGCAGGACGAGCATTATATCGGCATTGCCCAGAGCCGCAATCGCGGACACCAGAACGCGGTGCTCGCCGGACTTATGGAAGCAAAGGATATGTGCGATATTACCATAAGCATTGACTGCGACGGACAGGACGATATCAACGCAATGGATGAGATGGTAGCTGCCTATCACGACGGCTGCGAGATAGTCTATGGCGTCCGCTCAAAGCGGGATACTGACACGTTCTTTAAGCGCTTCACCGCCGAGAGCTTCTATAAGCTGATGAACGCTATGGGAGCAGAGGTGGTGTTCAATCATGCGGACTACCGTCTGATAAGCAGCCGTGCGCTTCAGGAGCTGTCAAAATTCAAGGAGGTAAATATCTTCCTGAGGGGAATGGTTCCTCTGGTCGGATTCAAAAGCACCAGCGTTTATTACGAGCGCAGCGAACGCGCCGCAGGAAAGTCCCATTATCCCCTGAGCAAAATGCTGGCGCTTGCCTTTGACGGAATAACCAGCCTTTCCATAAAGCCGATTAAAATGATCATAGCATTGGGAATAATCGTTGCGGTGATAAGCTTTATCGGTATCGTCTGGGCGGTTGTGAAGGCAATTCTTGGACAAACCGTCTGGGGCTGGGCTTCAACTACCTGCATTATCTGTTTTCTGAGCGGAGTTCAGCTTATCTCTGTCGGAATTATCGGCGAATATATCGGAAAGATATATATGGAGGTAAAGCACCGCCCGCGGTATATAATCAGCGACAGAACATGGGATAAGCGGGATAAGTCTTGATATTACAGTAAATACAAACCAAAAGTCACTTTTGATATGATGTGTCAAAAGTGACTTTGCGTTTTATTATGGTTTATTTACTGATGATTTTGTAAACAAAGCGACGAATTGGAATTTGTCGAGTGCCTCGACACGCATTCCGCCTTTTGTAATGTTGCATTTATCCGTGGGTTTATCAACGGCGGTATTCAACAAGCGATTATGAGGGCAAAGGGGGCAAGGGGCAAAGCCCCAAAAAATCTTGATTATTCGCAAAACAACCTACCCGCAGGAATGGGGCTGAATGCCGTCGGCAGCGCTCCTTTCCCTAGATTGTATTTCGTTTCACTTTGTATCCGCGAAAAACCGGACAAGGGGGGAATGGGGAGAGGGGAAGAGGAGTCTGAGGAGAAAACCGTAGGGGAAAGGGGGGAACGTCCGGTTTTTGTCGGATTTTCTAACTTCC
>JAGAJA010000091.1 GCA_017829075.1 Oscillospiraceae bacterium
GCAGAAATGCTGTTATTTTTAAACAACGGAGGAATTTATATATGAAAGCAACCGGAATCGTCCGCCGTATCGACGACCTCGGACGTATCGTTATCCCCAAGGAGATCCGCCGCACCATGCGTATCCGCGAGGGCGACCCCTCATTGAATACATTGATACAGTCCGAGGTACTGGCTCTCGCGCTGGATAAGACCTCTGGCAAAACATGATTACATAAGGGCTAAACGACCGCCTGAACACTTGACTAATCACCAATTATGTGGTAAAATACAAATAACAGGAGGGCTTACAGACTATGTGCAGAATCGTAGAAGAAATCGTTGAAAAAGAAGTTGCTGCGGCTAAAAATGATACCAAGCGTGAAGCTGCATTAAACATGTTAAAAAGCACAAATTTATCTCCTGAGAAGATCTCACAGATACTGAATATCGACAGGAATATCGTTGATGAACTTTCAAAGTAGGTCAGACAGTAAGCTATGAGCAGAATAGTGGACGAAATCGTTGAAAAAGAAGTTGATGCGGCTAAGCGTGAAGATGTAATTAATCTGCTGAAAAGCACAAAGATGTCCCCTGAGGAAATTTCACGAATACTAAAAATTGACAAAGACGTTGTTGATGAACTCTCAAAACAGGTCAGACAATAAGCTATAAGCAGAATCGTAGAAGAAACCGTTGAAAAGTCGCAGACATAAAAGCACCTGTCATTGTGGCAGGTGCTTTTGCTTTATAGACAAAAATACCCTATTTATTCCGATTGAGTGCCAGTCTGACTAAATCAACCGTCCTGTCTGCGAGGAACAGCGGTATATTAAGGACTTTTCCGTCAAATGACAGATTCATCAGTGAAAATCTCACCATGACCGGAGTCTGCTCCTGGTACTGCTGCGAGTATTTTTTCAGGCTCGTTGCCCTGACATTCGTTCCAGCCTTGCACTCGACCGGGACAATATCGTTATCAAGCTGAACCACGAAATCCACCTCATACGGTGTTTCAGTCCAGTATCTCGGAGCAGTTTCGAACTGGCGCGAGAGGCTCTGCAAAACGAAGTTTTCCGTAAGCGCGCCTTTGAACTCCGTGAAAAGCCTGTTGTTCTCTGCAAATGCGCTGGTCGCTAAGTGAGAATGCTTTCTGAGCAGTCCCACATCGGACATATAGATTTTGAACGCCGTCAGGTCATCGTATGCAGACAGCGGAAGTCCCGGCTTGCTGATACGGAATGTCTTACGAACCAGGTCGGCATTGTAGAGCCAGTTCAGGGCGTTTTCATATTCCCTCGCCCTTGCGCCGTCCTTTACCGCGCTGTACAGGAACTTCTTGTTTTCCCTTGCAAGCTGCGACGGAAGCGAATCCCAGATGAGCTGTATTTTCGGTACGTCCGTCGGCTCTGCGTGCTTGGCGAAATCGTTCTCGTATGACATTATTATATTGGAAAGCACACGGTCGGCTTCTCTGATGTCCTGATCTTCCGTCCATACAAGAACAGGCTCCGGCATTCCACCAACGACAAAATACATTTTGAGTTTCTCAATTAGCGGGTTAAAGAATGCGTCCGGAATCGGCGAAAAATCGTTTATTCCGGACAGATATGCGGCAAGATTCTCCGAGCCGTCAGCTATGAGATATTCCGTAAATGTCATGGGTCCCATCTCAAGGAAATCCACCTTCCCCACCGGGAATCCCTGCGCGAGTTTTATCCCAAGAAGCGAACCCGCACTAGCCACATAGTACTCCGGAGCGTCCTCGCAGAAGTATTTCAGCGAATTGAGTGCCTCCGGGCAAGCCTGTATCTCGTCAAAAATAATTAGCGTGTCCGGTGTGATTTTCTGACCGCTTGCCATTGCAAGGTTCTGCATTATGCGGCGAACGTCCTTTGTTGACTGAAAGAACTGATGATATTCCGGCTCCTTATCGAAGTTGAAGTATGCGTATCCGTCCGCAAAACTGCGACCGAACTCCTGTAACGCCCAGGTTTTCCCGACCTGACGGGCGCCTTTTACTATCAGCGGTTTTCTGCGTTTTGAAGCCTCCCATTTGTGCAATTCATTCAATACAAGTCTTTTCATTCAGCCACCCCCCATGATTTTATTATAGCAGTTAGTAGTCCGCAAGTCAAGCGCTTGTCACATTATTTTATATAATTATGTGAGTTTTATCACGCTTTTATTTAATATTTTGTGATAATCAAGAACAGCCTCGTATCTATGTTCTTTTTTATATATGCACATCATTATCTAAAAGCGACTTTATTTATATCTTATGGATTATTTAGTTTATCTTCCGGATATACTATACTGAATACACAGCCACAAAAATGGAGGTATTCAGATGATAGACCTTATCGGAATCGGAAAGCGCGTGAAAACCGCGCGTACAGAGCACAAACTCACCCGCGAAAAGCTCGCTGAAATCGTGAACGTAACGCCACACTATATCTACGAGATAGAACGCGGAATGAAAGCGATGTCCCTTGAAACTCTTGCAAACATTTCGTCGGCGCTGGAGCTTTCCTCGGACTACATTCTCTTCGGAAAGTACCACAACCCTGACGACAGCGTTTTCGCAATGCTGGAGGAACTCAGCGAGGAAAAGCGCCTGCGCGCGGAAAGGGCGTTCGCGGCTTTACTACCGTATCTTAAATAGAAATGGGGGGACGCGAAGTCCCCCTGTTCTTATGAGATTTGTATTGCGTATGATGTCAGATAATTCTTATAGATGTGGTCGCTCTTTCGGTTAGGGCAGGAGCTTTTACCGCATTTCGTATCGTACAGCCAGACTCTATCGTTTTCGGTGTAACTGAGCGTGTATATCGTAGGCAGAAATTTAAATCCGCATATCGGGCATGTCCACTGGGCTGAAACCTTGAATTTAGTCGGCTGAATGCCGTTGTTTATGTCTTCAATCGCAAGGCTGTAATCAGGTATGATAGTCCAGCCGTCATAGGTAGTTTCAAATGTGTGGGTGTACTGGTGAATTACTGTCTTAGGCACATTACTGTAATGGTATACTGATGAAAATTCGCCTTTCTCATCTGGAGTTGCTATTCTGATTTTATAGTAGTTTTCACCTTTATATAACGCTCCAACAACAGGCTCGCCAATATCCCCACTGCAGGAATACGACATATCATATGGAGAATCGCCCCAGTACACCTCAATCATTGATCCATCTGGATATGTATTTACAGGCAAGTAGTAGTTGATCTCACAAAGGGTTGATACAAACTCGCTTGGAACTACGCTTGATATTTCGATGGTTTCAATATTGATTTTAGAAGCTGTTGTAGTCTGCGGAGCAGTTGTTGTTTGAATTGTAGTAATGCGCGTGCTCGTTTTGGTTGTTGCTGTGGTCGTGACCTCCGGAACTGTGGTGGATACGCTTTCTGCCACACTGCTCTGCGGTCTTTCGTCTGCCTGGCAGCCTGTGAGCATAACCCCGCACAGCACTGCCGCTATGATTCTTCTTAATTTCATTCTACTTCCTCCTTATTTTTGCGTAATTGGTTTACCTGCCGCGTACATTTGGCTGAGCGCCTTTACTTCGCAGGTTTCAAGGCTGCGCGCAAGTTCCGCGAGTTCCCGGCTGTGGAACTCGTCAGCAGCTTTACGGCGGTCCAGAAGTGCGTTTAAAAGCACCGCGATTTTAATGTTGCTGAAATGCACCGACTGCGCCGGAAATGCCCTCCCGCCGGATATCATTCCGAAAATAGGCGATGATTCCAGCGGTATCTCGTAGCTTAAAATCAGCTCTTTCAGCCGCAAAATTTTCTTCCCGCCGAGGTAGGCTTCACAGCAGTCGTCCCGCATTGTCACCAGCAGATTTTCTACGCTGTCAGCGGAGATTTCGGCGCTTTCGCTGCGGAGCACCACGCGTAACAGGTTTGCTTCGCAGCACTGTTTTCCGAACAGGTAAAACGATTTGTTGCCACACGTCAGGAATCCGCATTTAACGCAGCTTGTGTTAAGATATTTCTGTATCATTTCGTCTGGGTTCATGTTTCGACCTCCTTTGACTTCATTTTAGCATGTTCAGAGATATGAAAACAGCTATTTGAGTTCCGATAAAATAATTCTTTTTCGGAACTCAAATCATTGCAAACGGTGCGAATCTGATGTATAATTACAACAGAGGTGATAACAATGCCAGAATCACATGAATTTCACGAATTTGACGAGTTGGACGAGGTTGCTTCCGAATACTTCCCGAGCCTTGAAGAACGTCTTGCAGCGCGCGGGCTGACCCGCGAACAGGCTCTGGAGCTTGCTTTGCAGAACCTGTCGGAATATCGAACGCTTGCAAAGAAATGCGGACTTATCTATTGGAACAAGCCTTACATCTGGACTGACCTGATTTCGCTGTGCCGTCAGGAAATCACACCTGTCCGGCTGAAACTCTTTATATGGCTGTGCGTTGACGGCAGACTGATCAAGCCGGATTCAGACGACGAGCTGATTTCAGGATGGATAACATGCACGGAAAGATCCGCGAAACTTACTGAATTGCTTACCGAACGCCGCGAGAAAAACGTGCAGTTCCATGAAATCATGAAACTCTCGCAGACCGCAAAGCAATGCGGAATGAGCAGCTCAGACGAGCGCCATCTGCGTGTATTCAACGCGCTGTGCGAAATGGGTTACGCCGACGGCTGCTCCGACCGGAATATCCTGCTGAACAATCTAGCGTGCATCGGCGGAATGATTTCGGAATTTCCATTCCTGGAGCCGATTGCGCCGCTTGTTTATTATCAGGTGTGCGTGCAGAACAGCCGGAAACTCCTTGAAAAGCCGGATTACCTCCCAACGCTGAAAAATCTGTTCCGGTATCAAGAGTACAACATCACGCAGGACAACGGCAAGAATTTCGAGCAGTACCTTGATTACTGCGAAATTTTCGTGGTGCTGAAAGACTGCTTCCCGGAGGCTGACGAGCCGCTCTGCAATGCGGGATTCCTGCAATTGTCTAACCTCGCGGAATACTGCTTCGAACACGCGGAATCCGGAGGACGAATCCCGCTAACTGCGGACGGGATCGCTAAAACTCTTCCGATGTGTCTGTTTGATAGTCCATCGTGGGAAATACCGATATGGCGCAATATGGAACTGGACAAATGCGACTTTTTTGACCTCACAAAGCGGTACTCCGTTATCTGGAGCGCGGCTGAAAAAGCAGCGTCTAAATTGTTGCTTCAGATATATTAATATTTGTTGAGCGCGGTGAAGAACTCATAGCCGATTTACTCGCCGGGGATATCTCTGATGTTGTCAGGGTTTCAAGCCTTGACATCGCCAGAAAACTGCTTGTTTATGCGGCAAAGTGCAGGTTTGAGAGTCTGCTTTGTGAAGATGCAGGGACTGTTCTGCGTGAATATCTTAACTAGTTATCTTGTATTACTTTGATGTATTTTTTTGTTGCTCTTAACCACAAAAGCTATTGAAAAAACACTTTAAGTGTGATATAATAAACATAAATCATTTATTATTCCAAACAACTTGTATTTTCTCTTTCAGTGAACCCCGTACATATCGGCATTTTTATATTATTTCTCTTGCGGACATGATATAAAAAACTGCAAAATACATAATTTGCTTGCGAAAGGAATTGGTTCTAATGACAAAAAAGCAATCTCAAGTCATGTCGCAGGATACTATAACAAATTTGCTGAATGAGGTCAGATCTATCGGAACTGAAGCCCCGGTTTTGCTGCCTGTCAAAGATTGCTCTTTCAACGAGAGAAACATTTGTTTCTACAAGGTTGAAAAGCTTTCCTATGACGAAAAGTACCCCATGAGGGAGGCTTTCGAAAACATTCTGATGAACCTGGACGACGCCTCTTTCAACCTTATCTATATCATTGATGGCGACATCAGCGGAATATCTGTCTACATCGGCATAGCTAAAGCCGGAACGTCCAATTCAAAATTTTCAGCAGGAAATTTCGGTGATATAATATGCAAGTCTTTTGAAAGCAACTATAATGGCAGCGTACTCAGACGAGTGACAAACGACAATGGTCAGCTGAGCAGCACAATACTTGGATCAACTGAAAAATTCAGGAATTTCGGATGCATCGTAGGCGTACCAGGAACAAAAGAAAATGAACCGCACGAAAACATTGATTTTCAGGGTATAGACAGGCTCATAAATACCATGTTGGGAAGCGTATGGAGAATGATGGTGGTATGCGAGCCCGTCCCGAAAAGCGAGATATCAGGTCTACAGGATCAGGTTTTCGATCTGTACAACCGCCTCAGCACATATTCCAGATCCTCTTTGCAGCAAAGCATAAATTACGGCGAAAGCAATTCTAGTAACACCAGTTTCTCCGATACACGCGGAAAAAATATCGGCGTCAACAAAAGCCAAACGAACAATAAGGGAGAATCCAACAGCAGCGGCACTAAAAATTCCGGAACTTCAGATACAAAGGGAGCGCAGAAAGGTATCTCATTCAGCAGTACATACAGTACCGCCGCCACGGAAGGTACCTCAAAGGGCACTTCTTCCGCAGTGACCGTAGAGATTACAAATAAGTATGCTTCGGAAATCATGAAGTATATCGACGATGAGCTGATACCTCGTCTGAATACAGGATTCACAAGGGGAATGTACCGCACCTCGATTTCATACATGGCAGCAAATCCCGCTGATGCGATCAAGCTGAAAGCCGGTATCATGTCGCTTTTCCGCGGAGAGGCTTCATCGTTCAGTACGCTGGCGACCGTTCCGATAGAGATACCCAAGGATGCAGAGCGTAGCAGCTTTCTGAACTGTTTCACAAGCAGAAAATGCATAAGAGGAAGCCAGAATAATGACCCGTATATTCTGAACTGCCGCCCGGTTTCTGACAATAACGCTCTGTTAAGCACCTACCTTACTCCGAAAGAGGTAAGCGTGATAGCAGCGCTTCCCCAGAAGGAAGTACCCGGACTCGCTCTGCGTGAGAGCGTTGAATTCGGGCTTAATGAAAAAGACCCAGGCAATGACCGCATCACTCTCGGCCACATTATGCAGCGCGGAAGAAAGTTGGACATTCCCTTTGAGCTTGACCGGAAGTCGCTCAGCAAGCACACTTTTGTCGCAGGAGTGACCGGAAGCGGAAAAACAACGACCTGCCACAGGCTTCTTCACGAAGCCGGACTTCCTTTCCTTGTGATAGAGCCTGCGAAAACGGAATACCGCGCCCTGCTGACGTCCGAGGATTTTAAGGATGTCACTGTCTTTACGCTCGGAAACGAATCTGCCGCGCCATTCCGATTCAATCCGTTTGAACTGGTTGAAGGAGAACTGCTCAGCGCTCACATAGATATGATGAAAGCCGCATTCACCTCTTCATTCCCGATGGAAGCCTCAATGCCGCAGCTGCTTGAAGAAGCGATAATCAGATGCTATGAGAAAAAAGGCTGGGTCATCGGTCAGAATCTCAACACAAGATACCGAACTCCTGATGATATCGCACTGCACAGGGACGAAGCATACCCGATCCTTTCCGAGCTTCTGACTGTAATGAATGAAGTCGTTGGAGAAAAGCACTTCGGGAACGAACTGAAAAGCAACTACATAGGCTCCCTTGTCAGCAGGCTGTCTAACCTCACCGTCGGCTCGAAAGGAAACATGCTCGACTGCGGATGTTCGGTAGATTTCAACTATCTGCTTCATCATAACACCATAATCGAAATGGACGAGATGAAATCTCCGGAGGACAAATCTCTTATAATGGGCTTCCTCCTGATGAGATTGTGCGCGGCAGTAAGAAACGAGCACAGGAAAGATCCCGGCTTCAGGCACATCACGCTTGTCGAAGAAGCGCACAGACTCCTCTCGCGCCCTGATTTCGGCGATGGAGGCGCAAGGAAAGCCGCCGTAGAAACCTTCACCGATATGCTTGCAGAAGTGCGCAAATACGGAGAGGGACTCGTTATTGCAGACCAGATCCCGAATAAGCTCGCTCCGGAGGTGCTGAAAAACACCAACACAAAAATCATTCACAAACTCCTCGCGCGCGATGATAAAGACGCAGTCGGCGACACTATGCTCATGAACGACAAGCAGAAAGAATACCTGTCGGCTCTACTGACTGGTCAGGCAGTTGTTTTCTCAGAAAACACCGAAAAGCCCGTACACATCTCCATTGACAGACTGACAGATACCAACGCCGCAGAAGTAGATGATGCTACTGTGCACCAAGCGTTCATCAGAATCAGGGATCATCTCGGCAACTGTTATGATGATATAAAATACGACGAAGCCGTGATTCCGTTTTCTATAATAATCGCTCACATTAAAAACGGCTTCAAAGGAGGTCAAGCGGAAGAAGCACTTGAGTCGTTCAGCCGTTTTGTTACCGTGAAAGGCATTGATGCCGGAGAGTGCACAGCGTCGCTGCTGCTTTCCCACTATCGAAAAACCGGAAAGAGCATGTCGGACGATCCCGAAGCCATAGCCGGGAATATAAAAAAGGTCTGCGCTTATATCGAAAGCTGCATTAAGCAAAAAGCAATAATCCCTGACGCGGGAATCATAAAATACATATAACACAGGAGGACGAAAACATGATTGGAGCAATAATAGGCACTGTAGTAGGCGTTATCAGCACAGTGGCAAAATCCCTGGCAGTCGCCGGCCTTGCCATCAGCGGACTTAAAGCGATCGTTGGCGTGCTTGTCAACATTGCAAAAGCGCTGGGACTGGTGGAAGAGCCCAAACCGGAAGTGGCAGAAAAAGCCCTTCAGGCGGAAGAAGAAGGAATCACGCCTGAAAAATTTGACACCTATGACGAATACATGAACGCCATAGACAAATTTGAAATTGATCCGGAAAAGAAACATTCGGAAGATGAACTTCTGCAGAAACAGGCGGAAATACTTTCGGGATATATTCTGGAAAAGTCCCCTGACATGCCAATTGAAACCATGGCAAATGCGGTCAGCGCAAATCCCGGATACCTCACCCCGGAGCGAATGACTGAAATAGGAAAGTTGATCGGCAATGATCCCGCCAAGGCCGAAAGTGTGTTCGGACTTCTCAACGGGACCGAGAAAAACACCGAAAGGATCGGCAATGCTGAAGAGCTCCTGATACAGGCAGAGCAGGCTCTGAATCCCGGTATGTCAGCAAATGACGCGCTTATCCGGGTGTATAATAACAGAACATGAATCTGAATTGGAGGAAACAAAATGGTTGATCTGCTGCTTGTAGCCACTCCAGAAAACATATTCACCTATGAGGTGAAAAACGGCAAATATGAACTGATTAATGTACAGGGCGCTTCCGGATTTCCTTATGACCGACGCAGCCCGCAAAAGTACATATCAGACTATCTCAGCGCTATCAGGAACGAATTCGGATACGACAGCCTTGCAACATTTAATATCAAGGTCACATTCCCGGACGATTCGGTGGAACATAATTTTATGCGTGCTATAACCGAGAAAATTGAAGCGGTCGAAGTGAGCATGGACGCCCTTGCCACTAAAATATTCAATGTGCTGAAAAAGGACAAAGCGCTGAAAATCAGCGACTACGGCGCAAATATCGGATTATATTGTATTCGGCAGGACGGCAGTTCAATATTCAAGTCGCCTTTCAGCCTGCTCGCATATACAGTGAAATTTGACGAATTTGGTCGTTATCTTGGATAAAGGAGAAACAGACATGGATATGAAAACCTGTTCCAGTTGTGGAGCTGCATTACAAAAAAACAGATACTTCTGTCCTGAATGTGGCGCACTAATAAATAAAGAACAATATCAAAATACAGAAGCCGCCGAAGAAATCGAGTTTAAAACCAAGCGAATACACAAAAATATTTCAATGGTTCCTCACCCCAGCATAGAATGGAACCAGAGCGCTGACGCTTACGCAGCCCAAATGGAAAAATTCCGCGCACTGCTCAGACTGAAGAACTTCGGTGAAAATGCTGATCAGAAATTAAAGGACAAGATGGATCTGTTCATCAGAACGTGCCGCAATCCCGAATTTCAGATAGCGTTCGTCGGAACAATAAAAACCGGAAAATCCACGCTGATAAACGCGCTTCTCGGACACAACTATGCCTCAATGGCGGTCACTCCGGAAACAGCGGCACTGACGCGCTTCCGCAGCAGCGACAGGGACTATGTGAAAGTAACGTTCTATTCCACAAAGGAATGGACTCAGCTCTGGAAGTCCATCTCCTCAGGCGCTGATAAATTCATGGAAGAGTATAATCGTCTGAACGCAGACTCAGTCAAGAAGCAGTGGGTTGACCACGAATCCGTGAAGAAGTTCCTCAAAAATGAAGAAATCGAATCTGAGCTCTCTATCTGGTCCTCATCAAAACACCCGGAACACTATTTTGTAAAGGAGATCGAAGTCGGTATTTCAACACTGCCGAAGGATTTTCCGAAGCAGGTCGTTTTCGTGGATACTCCGGGACTGTCCGACCCGGTAGGATATCGTTCCGATATTACCAAGCGCTACATAAAGCGTGCGAACGCCGTTTTCGTATGCGTCGAAGCCAAAAAGCTCAACAAAGAGGAGGTCGATACGATATCATCAGTATTCTCGATATCCTCCCACAACAAAGAAAAGGTGTATGTCATCGGCACTCACTGGGACAAGCTGAACAACCCGCTCAAAGACTGGCCTGACGCGAAGTCATTCATGATGGAACAGCTCACCGGCAAAGGATTTTACGACACCAGGGAAATAGCAGAAACTCACCTTATCCATTCATCTGCATACCAGCATATCCTCTGCCGCGATTATAACGATAACGACATGGACGCCACACGTCAGCTGATGATGTTTGCGCTCTCCCTGGGACTGAATTTTCAGGATATCAGGTCCTGTATTCCTAAGATGATGGAATACGCCAACATCGGAACTATAAGTTCTATCGTCAACGGAGATCTTGTCAGAAACTACGCTGAATATATGCTCGGCGATATAGCTGCAAATTACAGGTCGATATGCAGCGACCTGAAACGCTACGCCGAAGTAACCAGGGAATCTGCTGAAAGTATAATTTCCGCGGCAGACGCCGACATGGACGAGCTCCAGAGTAAACTACAGGAAGCGGAGGACAGGTGCAAAACGATACAGGCGAACAAGGAAGCCCTCAATGCGGCGCTCAAATCGATCAGCAAACAATCGCAGGCACGCCTTGCCAAAATGATGAAGTCCCTTGACGGCATAGTCAAATGATGACATCAGGAAAACTGGCTGAGCTGTCGGGATACATCCTGTCAGGCGACCCCGAAATCGAAATCTGTGGAATATGTTATGCATACGCTCCACAGCCGGGCAAGGCAGCCGTTGCAATGACCACAAAGCAAGCCAAGGAAACTGAATCAGACCTTATTCTGACAGAAGGCACGCCACTGAGTTTCGGCAAGAACTTTCTTTATGCGGATGACAACATTAATATGGCGCTCGTAAAAGTAGCAAAGATACTCGCAGCTCAGGGAACATGCATAAACCATCTGAAACGTTCCGACGATCTTGTGATGTCAGGCGGGGCAATGATAAGTTCAGGTGCCACTATCGGGAATAATACGACTATAGGAGCGTTCACAGTGATACACACCGGTGCGGTGATCGGCAGCAGCTGCCATATAGGAAACAATGTGACGATTGGCAGCGATACGATAATCGGTGACAACACCACCATTGGCGATGGCTCCAGAATATCCACTGACAGCGTATTCCATTATTACGATGACGGCTACGTCCATTTCCCCGGAATCGGCAAAACGATCATCGGTGCAAACGTGTTTATCGGCAGCAATGCAGTCATTCAGCGCGGAACTATTCAAGATACGATAATCTCTGACGGATGCGTTGTCGGCGACCTTGTTGACATTGGGCATGACTGCGAGATAAGCGAAAACTGCCGGATTGTATCGCAATGCGGAATATCCGGAAATGTCCGTATCGGCAGGAACTCCGTTATTTTTGGTCAGAGCGGAATTCAGAATTTTGTCAGGATAGGAGAGAATGTCGTTGTTAAAGGCAAGACTTCAATTCCTAAGGATATACCTGACGGAATGACAGTGTCAGGACAATTTGGCAGAAGCAACATTGAAGAACTAAGGTTACAATCTGAGATAAGAAAACTATTTAACGAAAGGAAATGATAATATGGGTGGCGGATGCGGCAACTGCGATAATCATCCGATAAGGGACTTTTTCAGGAGTATTTTTGGAGGTGGAAGAAGCGGCGGTGGATGCGGTTATACGCCTGGTCCATCGGAAAACGAGATTCATGCCAAGAAAATAGCCGGCGAACTTGAGGATATGAAAACCAAAATGCGCGAATCTTCAGAGAAAGCAGAATCCGTTATTGCTGATGATCTTATGGAATCAGCTAACTATTTTCTCAAAGAACTGGAACAGATTAATTATAAATCTTTCGGAACTGTCAAGCTTAAACTGAATATTGAAGAAATCAACAAGCAGAACCAAAAGCTTAAAGATTCCATAAAAGGAACGATTGCCGATCATATGGACGAACGACTAATCCTGACCGACAAGGAACTTTCAGCTATACTTGAGGAACGCGATGATAAAAAGCGTGCCAAAAATTTTGACTCATTCTGCAAGAAAACGCAGAATGAATCCATAGAAAAACTCAAAGCAAAAATCAAAAAGCTTGTGGAAGATCAAAACGAACTCATATCCAGTGAAATTCGTGCACGAATAACGGAAGTAGAAAAAAGCTCAAAAGAAACGCTTGACAATCTCGCCAAGATAACTGGAATAAAGCAGGCAGGCGACGACAAGGCAGAGTCTGAGAAACTGGACGCAGAGTACAAACATGAAATATGCGCTATAACCAACGATCTTATAAACACCTGACCTAGGAAAGGAGGATGCTATGGGCGGATATTATGTCGGAGATTATAATCAACAAAGCAAGCAAGCGTTACAGGCTGAATCTGCAAAGAACACCTTTATTTCTTCTGTGGAAAAAGCAGAAAATGAACTATACAAATCAGCTGTCACAATATCGTACAAAACAAAAAGTGATATTGAAACGCTCGTTGGATTATTTCCAATCACTTTCTGCGTATGTTTCTATACGGATAGATGAATCAAATGACGCGTCAAATCAGTATATACACAACGAAAGCGAGGAAGGAAACGAAGGAACAATTGCAAACTGTCGTGACATATGGAACACTTACTATGCGGAAATAAAAACGCACATCCAGCAAAAGCTCTTAAGACTTCTTGATGAACAAACATACTATTTCAGGTGCGCAATAATGGAAGAAATCAAGCGTCTGGAATATAAAGGATCTGCGGTCAAAGTCGACATACAGGGTATATCTTTATTTCATGATCCGCAATACTGGGACAGCATGTATCTGTATGATATTTGCCAGATAGCAGATAGTGAATGTGAACGTTCTTTTTTGCCAGGAGGATATTATGTATAAAAGAACAGCCGAAAGAATAGAAGATCTGCGACAGCAGATGGAAATGGAACATACTGATTTTACAGCTGCGTTGCAGCAACTTCATAGCCAGACATCGGTTATCAGCGAGAGTATAAACAGGCTTTCCCAGAGCATAACGGAAATAATAGAAAACAGCGTCAGGACCTCTGAGGAGCTTTCTCACAAAATAGATTTGCTTGATGAAAGATTAGAAAAGCTGATGGAAAGCGAAGCATCCACATCTGCAAAGATGCAGAAAAACGCCAAAACAATGAAAGACGCTCTAAATACCGTGAGTGAAACGGTAGCGGCAGTAAATTCAACCTCAGCCGAAACGGTTGACAAACTCACTGCGATGTGCACGGAAATGATCGCGGAATACAGACGTGCGGTAAACGAATCAATCAGTCTGCTGATGACAGATGACCTGGTGAGAAAAATTCCCGGGAAGGAAAATAAATAATGGATATTCTTATTTCCGGAAACGACAGCATAATTAAAATCATAGCTTTACCGCTTGAACAATTTTCTGGTCTACCGGAGGATGTTTTAAAACAGATTGCGGATATAATGACCCGGGAGGATACAGCCGGTGAAGTATAAATGCTCTTTCTACAATATATGTGCTGATGGACAGGGGTGTCATATAATTTACAACACGCTGTACAATACTCTGGTGAGAATGAACGACAGAGAATACAAGATTTTCACATCGGAAAACGACATGGACCCCGAATTGACTGAGCAGCTTGTTGAAAATGGATTATGGGTGAATAATGAAATCGATGAACAAAAGCAGTATATATCACTCGCCGCTATGCTCCGCCAGGCAAACAAGCATGATTATTCATTAACAATAACTACGACTATGCAGTGCAATGCCAGATGTCCATATTGCTATGAATCCGGCGTAGCCAAGCGGACTATGCTTCCGGAAACAGAAGAAAAGCTGTATTCATTTATACGCAGACTGGACGTTCATGACAGTATACAGCTGACATGGCTCGGCGGAGAACCGCTGATGAATACGGAACTTATAGACCATGTATCAGATCTCTTGTCAGAACGCGGAATTAAATATTCTTCATATGTAATAACAAACGGCAGCCTTTTAAACAGCGACATTATTGCAAAAATGAAGAATAAGTGGAATACTCATGACGTGCAGATAACACTTGACGGAATTGGTGACGAATACGACAGGATAAAGCAATACACCGATGGTAAAAAGTACTTTTTTGAAATACTTGACTCAGTTGACAAACTGTGTGAAGCTGGAATATTCACTCATGTCCGCCTGAACATCGGCAGAAACAATATAGAAAGCTGTGTCACGCTTTCAGAAATGCTTGAGAAGAAATTCGAAAAATATACTGATTTCTGCTACTATCCGGCGTTTCTTGCCGGAACAGGCAATCCGCTCTCGGATGATGAAAGATTGGACATAGTACGTCGCCTTATATCTGCCAGAACAACAGTCAGTAAATTGACAGTCACAAGAAGGCTTCATTCAACACCCAAGATTCGTCCATGTATGATCAACGACCCATGCAGTATGGCGATAGACGTGAACGGCGATATATTTGAGTGCGAACATTTTCTCGGCAATCGTGAAAAATCCATCGGGAGTCTTGAACAAAATGTTACGACGATAAACCGAAAAGACCTTGAGCTTAAAGAGGAATGTCAGAATTGCAAGTTTCTCCCCAAATGCATGGGCGGATGCAGTTCTGAAAGAAACAACGGCGATAAGGGCTGTATGATTGACCGATATCTTATTCAGGCGTATTTAAAGACCTTATCCGGAGAGTTATAATTATAAGTATCGTTGATAGGATTCCCTAATAAATATAAAAATGCTGCAAGCGCATAATGTACTTGCAGCGTTTTTACGTCCAAAAGTTATGAATCGGCATGAGAAAAAGGCTTTGGTACACTGCTATATCAAAACAGTATCATTATTGACACAGTATACATCTGACTGCTTGACACCAATACTGATTAGTGATAGAATTAAAATACATAATCACGAAAGCGAGGACGCATCATGGCAACTCTGACTGATACGATTGAAGTAAGCTCCAGCGGAAAAGTGATTCCACAAGCGGGAACAAATCCGCGGCTCCCATATGAGCACCAGAAAAAGGCGATGGAATCCCTTGATATTCTCGACCGGGAGCGTTCTTACAGCACTCTGGTCGTACTCCCGACAGGCGGTGGAAAGACCTACACGGCTTCAATGTGGCTGCTGAAAAATGCTATCGACAAGAAAAAGAAGATTCTCTGGATAGCGCACCGACAAATGTTGCTGGATCAAGCCGCGGAATCGTTCAAGAGGTTCGCTTATACAGAAGTGATACCGCACGTTTCTTCGTTCTGTTTCCGTATAGTTTCGGGAGCTTCAAGTCATGACCGCACCTGCGATATCCGTCCCGGCGATAATCTGCTGATAGTCAGCAAGGACAGCATCGGCCGCAATATCGAGCGCCTTGACGAGTGGCTGAACGGAGAACAGGAGCTGTTCCTGATAATTGATGAGGCGCACCATTCCACTGCAAAAACATATCGCCGCATAATCGACTATCTCAAGGAAAAGGTGCCGTTCCTGAAGCTGATAGGGTTGACCGCAACTCCGTTCCGCACAGCTGAAAACGAGCAGGGACTGCTTGCAAAAATTTACACCGATGGAGTAAAGGATGGACGCGCGGTGCACGGCGATGTTGGCATTGCTTACGACATAGGTCTGAATAACTGATAAATCGCCATATCCTCGCAAAGCCAGTTTTCGAGAGCTTCTATACTGACGAGGACTACGGAAGCAGCCTCGGTCTTGACGCATGGGAAAGCATTCAGCACCTCGATATCCTGCCAGATGATATAGCCCAGCAGATGGCTTACAGCACCGCCCGAAACAAACTGATAGTTCAGACCTACAAGGACCATCAGGAGGAATACGGAAAAACTATTGTATTTGCTGTAAATGTGGTTCACGCAATTCAACTTGCGGAACTTTTCAATAAAGCAGGTATAGCTGCTGATTATATCGTATCATCTGTTAAAGATATAGTAACCGGAGTAAGTATAAACGATAAACCCAACGATGATAAGATAGAAGCCTATAAATCAGATGACAGAAATAAAGATAGAATTGATGTATTGATAAATGTAAATATGTTGACCGAGGGAATAGATCTGCCGCAGACCAGGACAGTATTTCTTGCGCGCCCCACAGTATCTACGATACTGATGACCCAGATGGTCGGAAGAGCGCTGCGCGGACCGGCTGCCGGAGGTACTTCCAGCGCATACATAGTGTCGTTCATCGATCACTGGAACGAACACATTGCGTGGGTAAATCCGGAAAGCCTATTCGATGGAAACAACGATTTCACCGAGAACGAAACCGAGCGTGCCAAGCGCGATATCCGCATGATTTCCATATCCAAGATAGAGGAGTTCGCTTCCATACTTGACGATACAGTTGATACCTCCTCGTTGGAAAAGGTGCCGTTTGAAAAGCGCATTCCGGTGGGAATGTACGCATTCAGCGTCATGGAGAAAAACGGCATGGACGGCAGTTATCAGGTGATGGTTTACGACAGCACTCAGGCCGCGTATGAGGAACTGATGAAGTCGCTTCCGGCGCTGTTCAGAAGCTTTGGCACTGACGAGGAATACCTTGTCGATGAACAGCTTGACGAAATGGAACAGCAGTGCCACGATACGTTCTTCTGCGGTGAGATGATACCATCCTATGAGAAAAAGGACGTTATCAATATACTGAAATTCTATGCGCAGAACGATGCTGCACCGTCGTTCTATACCTTTGATGAAGTAGACAGAAGCAAGCTTGATGTCGGGAAAATAGCAAAGCACATCTGGGACGAGGATATGGGGCAGCGCAAGAAGTCCGAGTATATCGACTCCCTGTGGGAATCCGGCGATGAAAATATGCTGAGCCTGTTCTTCGGCAGGAAGCTGTATTTCCTGCGGCAGCTTGATATTGAGCTTATGAAGCTTTCAGACCCGCATATTTACGATGAGCCGGTAGTTCACGAATCACGCAGGCTGGAGGATCTGCCGCTTTCTGAAATAGGCAGGATAGACCCGGCGCTTGAAAGTGAACTTCGTGACGGCGCATTTGAAAAATCCCGCGACAGTGATGGCTGTTACTGCTGCGCTGAGTGCGGCGTTCGCGATACATCGAGGGTATATTTCCAGGTTGACCACATCATTCCGATGAACAAGGGCGGCAAGTCCAGACCGGAGAATCTTCAGATACTCTGCCGCAGCTGCAATGCCAGAAAGAGCGACAAATGACAGACGAGCTTTATTACACCGCGCAGGACATTGCGGTATTCGTAAGTATGCTGAATCTCAGCTGCCGTGAGGAAAGCCGGCTCATCGCCTCAATATGGGACGGCGAACAGAAACTGCTCGCTCCATCATTGCGCGAAAGCAGAAGGCAGTACATTCTTGACGTCAATTACTGGCTGCATTATTTCATTGCAAAGGACGAGATAGACGCTGAATTTCCGAGCATTCAGCGGGAGCTTTCGGGTTCCGGACACGACCTGGATTCGGAAAGGTTCACGAGCGACCTCATGGGATTCTGGCTGTATTTTAAAATCGTCCGGCTTCGCATACTTTACGGAAACGAGCCTTATATCAGAGTTAAATTGCGAACTCTGCTTGCGAAATACGGATACAAGCGTCGGTCACAGCAGATAATCAGCAGCTTTGAGCAATGTCTGGACTTTTACCGGCTGGAGGCTTCGCTACGTGGTGGAGCACCGTGCGTGATATCTGATGAGCCGCTCGACAGCATGGTCATATTCCGGGTAAAAAAATAAACACAATTCCGGTACCCTCGTCATGAGAGTACCGGCTAATTTTTGTATAAATTCTGCTTTGATATCAGTGAAAATCTGATCAACGTCAAGAGCGGTAAGGCTCTGAAAGAATGGGGTATGTATATCGTATTCCAACTCTTTGATTTTCTGTTCAACGACCGAATTGTTAGGATAGTTCTGCTGCAATCTCAATAACGTGCGATAATCCTCGGCAGCACGGACGATAATCGCGTTGGCAAGCTCCTGGTAAGCGTCGTATTCCATTTTATCACCTCCAGTATTTTTTACTATACTGTTGGTGTGTTCAAAAAACGTTCGTTTAACGGACACATAGAAAGCCCCCGAAATCCACGTGATTTCGAGGGTAATTTCGTTCGGAAAGCCGTTCGGGAATCTATGTTCGGAAAAGCACCGTTTTATGGAAGAAAAATGTCTAATGACCTTGATAATTTGTTAAAAGTGTGCTATAATCATATCAGCAACTTCTCATAATATAAACTACACAAGAAAAAATAAGCCTGCTGAGCGGCAGACTTATTTTTCTTCTACTATCCATGCAGGTTCTTGTAAAGCGTAGTTTTCTTGACCACTGTCAATTCAGATATTTCACTGACAGTGTACTGACCGGTCTTGTAGAGTTTCACCGCCTTGCGAAAAGCATCGCTATCTATGGGCTTGCGACCGCCCTTCCTACCACGGGCACGAGCGGCGGTCAGTCCATCTCTGGTTCTGTCAGCCAGTACATCACGCTCAAACTGAGCCAGTGCTGACATCAGTGTGAACAACAATTTTCCAGTGCTGGTCGTTGTATCAATAGACTCTTTCAGAGATACGAGATTCACGCCTTTGGAGTTGAAAGTCTTCATGAGCCAAATCAGATCTTTTGTGCTTCTGCCCAGCCTGGAAAGGGATTCCACTACAACAGTGTATCCATTGGTCAGGCGTTCGAGCAGCTTTTCAAGTTCCGGGCGGTTGCGCTTTGTTCCTGTCATTTTCTCGTTGTAGATGAAATCCACGCCGTATTTCTGGAGCATATCAAGCTGGCGCTCGAGATTTTGCTGCTCTGTGGAAACCCTTGCATATCCGAATATGAAATTCTTCATCAGAATTCACTGCAATAGTCGTAGGCGCATTCGTTCAGGATTTCGCACAAGGCTTCCTCGATAACTCCAGGCTGGTACTGTATTTCTTCAATTTCCTCAACGAAATATCCGTAACTGATGAGCAGGTCGATGTCCTCCCGTGACACTCCAATGGAGCTTGCGAAGTCTTTCAGCTGCCTTACGTCCTGCGGTTCGCTTTCACAGGCTTCAGGGACATTTCACCAGTCGCGGCGAAAATAGCGATAGTCGTACATCATCAGATTTGTGGTATCGAACATTCCCTTTTCCAGAGATCCGGTGCTGTCGATTTTCAGAATATCACCGCATGACATATTAATTTTCTGGTGTTCTATACTGAGAATGCCTAACCTCGTAAGTGCTCGGTCAAGTATCGCTTCGGTACTGGATTAGACGTACAGTCCGCAAGTTTCATAATGATAGAGCGCAAGAGGATTATCGCCTTTGACAAAGTACAGATTACTATTTTCGTCCAGAACCGTAAACACAAAAGAACCCTCGACAAGTTCATCTATCTCGCTGATAGACTGTATGTCGAGGGATTTCTGCTGCTCCAGAAGTTGAACCGCAATGTAGCTGTCTGTCTTGACAGGCGTACTCGGCAGCGACATCTGCTTGCGTAACCGCACATCATTGTGAAGGACACCATTGTGAGTAAACGCAAAATGCATTCCGTTTACTATTCCGGGGAACGGGTGGTTGTTACGGTTATCGAGTTTGTTACCTTGCGTTGCCATTCGGGTGTGTCCCATTATAATATTGCTGTCCTCGTGCAGTCTGAGATGTACCTTATGAGCGGCATAGGGACGCTTGAATATCGTCAGCTTGCCATTGTGGTTGAATGCGTAGCCGGTAGCATCGGTTCCGCGCTACTCGCATTCCTCGGAAAGTACACGAAGCAGCTTCTCACGCTGCTTCGCATTTAAAGTATGGTTATAGTCTATCAAACCGAAAATTGCGCACATAATTAATCATCCTCCTCTGCTGTGATTGGTGTGTTTATGTAGATCTGGCGCTCTTCAGGTAGGTAATAAGTTCGGGCTCCGTGCTGTTGTCCAGCGAACCTACGAAATCGGACCAGCTATCGGATTTCAGTTCGCTGTCTGCTGTTGCAAGTTCGCAGATTTTATCTACGAGTTCCAAAGTGGCTATGAGCGTGTTATACTTGAGCGTGCCCCTGAACATACGAAATTCAATGGTGTGGTAGTTTGTGATGTTCACGCAAGCATAGCGACCGTTACAGCCTTTCTTCGCATCTTCCAGGATTTCTTTCGGACTGTTCTTATAGCCGTAACGAGCTGCCCAGCGATTCATCTGGTACTCGGTACGACGGTTGAATTTAAATAGCTCCAGCCAGTGGTGTTCCACAAAATAAAGCACCCGGGAAATGCGCTCGTCCTGTGCTTCCCGGGTTGCTCCAAATGCTGTTCTGTTGACGTGAACGTGTAATCCACAGGTGTTGAACATACCGAACGGAACAAGTGGCAACCGATAATTCGACAAATAATGCAAATAAAAGAAACTCTCCCATAAAGCTCACCTGCAATAATGTCAACTTTTGAGAGAGTTTCATTTCTTGATGGCTCATTTACCCCAAACGATAATTCAAATTACCGTAATGGCATACTGTCGGCGCGCCAGCCTTGTTCTGTTTTAACAAAACTGTAATCGGCATATTCCTTTTCATACTCATCTTCTTTGGCTGAATCATAAATCGGTTCTTCACCAATATTGACATGCCAAGTTGTACGTTTCAGAACGATTCGGTCATCAGTTTTGTCTGTCACTTGATATTCAGTTTTCACTACTGATGTATCACCCCCGCCGCTGACAGCTCCGATCCACAGAGCACCATCGTAAGAGTATATTCTGCTTGCTGCATCAGCTATCAATTCATCTGCTTTTTCATGGGTAAATACATCGAGCAGTGCATTATAAAAGCTGTCATAACTTATTCCGGTAAAATAATAACGGTAGAATTCACCTCCCGATTCTGATACATCAATGCTTGCCGATTCAGTCGATGCGCCAGTACCGTTGGGAGTCGGGAAATCACTTATTCCATAACTCAGCCATAATGCCAATGATTGAGCGCGCTTATAGCAATCGCCTATCTGATTGCAATCGCTCTCTTTCAAGAAATCTGTATCAAATTCCGCCAAGGGGGTATATTCAAACTCCGACAGCTTTGCTCGATCATATATCCCATTTTCAGTCACTGTATAGGATTCCGATATTGATGAGTTTTCATCTGTAGATGAGCCGGAACTGATGTTGCTGTTCTCTTGAGCGCTGTTTGTACAAGAGCATAAAACAAGGCTTCCAAGTAGAACTGCAATAATGATCAGATTTCTTTTCATATCAAGTAACCTCCTAATTATTTTTTTGCCATTTTGCTGGTGAATTTTTTTGCTGCAATACCTGCGCCTATAAACAGTATAATCGTTACAAACCAAATAAGTACGCCGTGATGTAAGGAACGATATTCGATTTCTCCAATGTTCATATTGGTTGTAATATTCCCCATACGCTGATTTTTGATAAAGCCGCCAAGAACTTCTCCGATAATCGTTCCAAAAAGATTTCCGAAGATTATGTAATTGTATTGTCAATATAGCTTTACTCATATTTTCAGCGCCGGATTTACTGACTCTTCCTTGTAGCTTGTGTCGTATTTCTTTGATTCTGATAAGTCCTTCACACTCCTGATCTTAGTATATTCTTTTGGGTACTAAGTGCCAAGCCTTATTATACAACATCATTCCGGAAAGGCAGTTTCCCGCTTTATCAGTATCGGGGTTATTATTCTGTGAATGGGTTCTGGATCCGGCGTAGGTCTGCGCTTCCTTCTTTCATTTATCTGAGCTGTCAGAAGCTCCATGGCGGAATCAGCCATGACGCCGACCTGCTGACCTATGGTGCTGATGGGAATGATAGCTTCCCGTGAAACGGGCGAGTTATCAAATCCGATTATCCTATATCTGTCCGGAAGCTTTCCGTATTTCTGGACTATAATATTGAGAAGAATGCTTGCATGGGTATCGTTTGGCATAAACAGACCGATTTTCATTCCCTTATAGGAGCTTTCAAGTTCTGTAAACAGCTTCTGTATCCTGCTGTGATTCTCTTCAAAATTGTTTCCGAGATCGGTCAGTATCACCCTGTGATTTATATTCCTGCTTTCGCAGAATTCCCGGAATCCCTTTATTCTGCCGTATGCGGGGACGGCTTCGCTCAGATCGCCGTTCACATGTATCACGATATCGCAGCCGCTTTTCACCAGCAGACTTGCCGCCTGAACTCCGCCCATGTAATTATCCGTGTTCACGCTGCTTACAAACCTGTCCTCGCGTTCTATGGTTACAACAGGGATATTATACTTCCTGAGCTCTTCGGACGGAACGGTGTGACTTAAAACTATAAGTCCCTCAATGTTGTATGCGAGCAGCTCAGAGATATACCGGCGCTCCGTTTCGGGATTGTCATTCCCTGAAAAAACGATGAACTTGTAACCGTATTTTTCGTATGTGAGTATCAGCTGGTTCAGCATATCCGAGTAGTAATGCATATATAAATTCGGAATGATCACTCCGACTATTTCGCTTTTTCCGTTTGCAAGCACCTTTGCAAGCTTGTTTTGCTTATAGTCCAGCGCTTCAAGGGCTTCGGCTATCTTCTGCTGATTGTCCAGCGTCAATGAATCCGGCGAATTGAAATACCGTGATATCGTAGTTTTGGAAAAACCGGTATATTCTGCAATATCTGCGAACGTGACTTTGTTCTTTTTCAAAATAAATCCCTCTTTCTACTATAGCCGCCTTTGCAGATTTCTATGACTTACCAAGAAACGTCGCTTCGCTCCTTATCCATCATTACTGTACGAAAGAGATCTGCTGTGAATGGGGAGAGTCCGACATTTTTATTATATATCAAAATCCATCTTATTTCAATACATTAACCCGCGTAGTAACCGGTAAAGTAACCGGTTTTGTGGAAACTGTCCAAAACGCAGTCGGCGTTTTGGGTGTTTTTCCGAATTTCGACTAAAGGTATTGACAAAATTCAAGAATTGATGTAATATAAAATCACAAAGTAACCGGTTACTTTACCGGTTACGAAACTGGACATAAAATGATGGAAAGAGTGGGTGCAATGAAAAAATGGATAAGTCTTGCAGCGGCGGCAGCAGTCTGTATGACTTTAACAACAGGGTGCAGCCGGACGGTAAAACCTGGGGACAAAGCAGGCTATGACGAGGGCGAGCAGTATCTGAGCCTTTGGGTACATATCATCGAGGAAACCCCCGAGGGACAGGCTTATCTTGAGTCTGTGAACAGTTTTAATGAACACTACAATGGCAGATACTTCGCCGATGTGGAGTTTATTCCCCGAAACGACAGCGGCGGCGGTTACTCCGATAAGGTGAATGCGTCGGTGCTTTCCGGAAATCTGCCGGACGTACTCACGGTGGACGGCCCGAATGTCGCGGCATATGCGGCAAACGGGATTATTCAGCCGCTTGCGGAACTAACCGAGGAGGAAAAAGGAATTTATCTCGACTCAATTATCGAGCAGGGAACTTTCAATGATGAGCTTTACGCCCTGGGCGCAATGGAATCAAGCGTTGGACTTTACTACAACAAAGCCATTCTTCAGGAAGCGGGAATCGAAGTTCCCGAGGCGGGAAATCCGTGGACGTTTTCCGAGTTTCTCGACATTCTGGAACAGCTCAAACCGCTCATGGAAAGCAAAAACGGTTATGCTCTGGATATGACTTTCCCCGTAGGCGAAGCAACGATCTACTACTACGCTCCGTTTATATGGGCAAACGGCGGTGAACTTGTAAGCGAAAGCGGTCTTGAAACGGACGGTTATTTCAATTCCGACACGAATGTTGAAACAATGCAGTATTTCAGAACGCTCGCTGAAAACGGCTATATGTCGTCCGTGCCTATTCAGAATCTCTTTGAAAGCGGACGCGCCGCATTCAAGTTTGACGGCGCATGGGAGGTAAACACGATCTACACAAGCTACCCCGATATTGAACTTGGAGTTGCGCCCTACATTGTCGGCGACGAGTGGGACGGCGGGCGATACACTCCAACAGGCTCATGGGCGTATGCGGTTTCCTCGGGAACAACGGACGTTGAGGGTGCGACCGAGCTTGTGAAATGGATGAGCGGCGTGGAAAGCGGTCTGAAATTATATGAAAACACAAAATCAATGCCCTCTACCTACGCGGCATATGAGCAGATTTCCGCGTTCACCGAGGACGAAAACTACAAGGCTCTGTATGAACAGCTAAGGGATTACGGACATCCAAGACCCAAAACTCCCGCATACCCGCAGCTAAGCTCCTCTTTCCAGCAATCGCTGGAGAACATCGCTGTCAGCGGCATGGACGCAAAGGAGCAGCTCGACAAATCTGAAGAAAGGATAAGCGCTAAGCTGGAGCGTTACACAAGAGAATGAAGATAAAATCAAAACTCAACTCTATAATGGGAATGGCGTTCTTCGGACCCGCTTTAGTCCTGCTGACGGTGTTCCTGTTCATTCCGATGATACTCACGCTGGTGTACAGCTTTACCGACTACTTCGCGTTAAGTCCCGACACAACTCACTTTGTTGGATTTGAGAACTTTGCGAAGATATTCGGAGACGAATTGTTTGTTCAGTCGTTTTTCAACACTGTGAAATTCGTGCTGATAATCGTTCCTGTTCAATGTCTGGGAGCGCTGGGATTGGCGCTGCTTATCAACAAGGCTGCCTACTGCAAAAAATATTTCAAGGTAGCGTTCTTCGTGCCTGTCGTAATGTCGCTTGCGGTGGTATCCACCCTCTGGATGCAGATTTACAGTCCCGAGGGTATTCTCAACACCATTCTCACCAACATGGGCTTTGACCCGCAGCCGTTCATTCACAGCGCCGACCAGGCGCTTCCGTCCATCGCGCTGATGAGCGCATGGCAGGGCATGGGCTATCAGATGATTATCTTCCTCGGTGGACTTCAGGCGATAAATCCCGCGCTTTACGAGGCCGCGGAAATGGATCATGCAAGCGCATGGAAGAAATTCAAGGATATAACGCTTCCGGAACTGAAGCCGCTGTGCATATTCGTGTTCATAACCGTTACGATAGGCGCTTTCAGAATGATCGTTCAGCCTATGGTAATGACCGGCGGCGGACCTTCGAACTCCACCTACACAATAGTATACGACATCTACGAAACCGGTACGGTAAACTGGGAAATAGGTCTTGCTTCTGCGATGGCAGTAGTATTCGTGATATTCGTTATCGCGCTTACCATTATCCAGAATCTTCTGACAAAGGACAAGGAGGACAAAAATGAGAACAAGAAATAAGGTTTTCAAGATAGTACTGGTCGTCGTCATGATACTCCTGTCGCTGTTCTTCCTTTTCCCCGTCGTTTGGATGATCGCAAATTCGTTCAAGCCCGACGCAGAGATAACCGCAGATATGAACTCGGTCCAGGCGTTTATTCCCCCCGTCCCCGGAAACGGATTCTTCGACAATTACATTTCGATCCTCACAGACACGAACTTCCTGGTTTACATGGGAAACACGCTTCTTTACGCGGCGCTGCTTATCGTACTTGGCATAATAGTAAACGGTCTGGCGGGATATGCGCTTGCAAAAATTAAGTTTCCGTTCTCTGACAAGTGGCTGCTTATCATCATGATGCTGATGATAATTCCGTCCGAAACTATCATAACGATAAACTTCCTTTTCATCGCAAAGATGGGGCTTCTCAATACGATAGTCGGCTATATTCTCCCGATGATCGTGAATCCGTTCAATATCTTCCTGTTCAGACAGGTATTCGTAAGCCTGCCCGACGATGTATGGGAGGCGGCACAGCTTGACCACTGCGGACCTGTGAAATACTTCTTCACAATGGTGCTGCCGATGTCAAAAACGGTAGTGGCTACCGTAAGCGTGTTTACGTTCCTCGGCGTATGGAACGACTATCTCTGGCCGTCGCTGGTATTCACCTCAAGCGACCTTCTCACCGCACAGATAGGTCTTAACGCAATTACCGCAAACGAAAATACGACAATGGGACAAACCCTTGCAGCGATAACGCTGATAACCATTCCAGTAATCATAATCTATTCGCTGTTCTCAAAGCAGATTGTAGAGGGCGTTGTTTCCACAGGTTCTAAGGAGGGCTGATCATGAGCTACATTCAGTTAAAGGGTCTTTGCAAGAAATATCCGAATTCAAATAAAAACTCCGTCACGGACTTCAATCTTGAAATTGAGGAAAAGGAGTTTATAGCGTTTGTCGGTCCGTCCGGCTGCGGAAAATCCACAACGCTCAGAATGATCGCAGGATTTGAGGACATCACCGCAGGCGAGCTTTACATAGACGGCAAGCTGATGAACGATGTTCTCCCCCGCGACCGCGGTATCTCAATGGTGTTCCAGAATTACGCGCTGTACCCCCACATGACCGTTGAGAAAAACATCTCCTACGGACTTAAGAATATGAAGGTCCCGAACGACGAAATAAAGCGCAAGACCGACTGGGCGATAAATATCCTCGGTCTGGAGGAATACCGCAGCAGAAAGCCGAAGAACCTCTCCGGCGGTCAGCGTCAGAGGGTTGCGCTCGGGCGCGCTATCGTCAAGGATTCAAAGGTGTTCCTTATGGACGAACCGCTGTCAAACCTTGACGCAAAGCTCCGCGTCAGCATGAGGAACGAGATAAGCAAGCTGCATCGTGAGATAGGCAGCACAACGATCTACGTTACCCACGATCAGGTTGAAGCCATGACAATGGCGGACAGGATCGTCATTATGAAGGACGGTATCGTTCAGCAGATAGGAAAGCCCATGGAGCTTTACGACCACCCTGTAAACAAGTTCGTTGCAGGCTTTATCGGTTCCCCGCAGATGAATTTCTTCGATGTGACCATTGAGGGAAACGAGGTAATATTCTCCGATGGAAATAAGATCACCCTGCCGGACAACGTCATCAGACAGCTGGGCGGAAAAACAAATGGTCTTATCATGGGAGTACGCGGCGAGGACATAAAGCTTGACGCGCAGAATATTGACGTTTACAGCGAAACCAAACAGAGCGCAGTTGTAGAGAACGCCGAAGTAATGGGTAATGAGAACAATCTGTACTTTACATTCGGTGGAGCTCCGGCTGTTGCAAGAGTGTCAAAATACGAGATAAGCCGCGCCGGCGATACGATCGATTTCGTGTTTGTGCCTTCAAAGCTGCATTTCTTTGACAAGGAAACCGAAACTTGTCTTTTCTAAGGAGGAAAAAAATGAGCGAATTACACCTTAAAGCGCCCCGGGGCTGGATAAACGACCCCAATGGATTCATATACTACAACGGCGAATACCATCTTTTCTATCAGCATTTTCCCTACGCCCCGAGGTGGGGAAGAATGCACTGGGGTCACGCCGTGAGCAGCGACCTGACGAACTGGAAGCACCTTGATATAGCGCTTTTCCCCACAAAGACGGACGACAAGGACGGCTGTTTTTCGGGCAGCGCTATCGAAAAAGACGGCGCTATGCACCTGTTTTATACGGGCGTGAATTACAACGTTCCCGACCCCGAAAATGTGAACTGCTGTCTGGACGATAAATTCACCGCTGCACAGCTCCATATCTCGTCCGAGGACGGGTACAGCTTCGATAATTTCGGCGGCAAGACTACGATTATCCCGCCGATTAACGACAGCAAGACTGGCGACCGCAACCACACCCGCGACCCGAAGGTTTGGCAGGGCGAGGACGGAAATTTCTACATAGTTCTTGGAACGACCGTTGACAATAAGGGCAGGCTGCTTTTTTACAGAAGCGCCGACCTTACCAGCTGGGAGTATGTCAATTACGCTGCGGCTGACGGCTACGGCTGGATGTGGGAGTGCCCCGATTATTTCAGAGTTGACGGCTCTGATGTGCTGGTATTTTCGCCAATGGGTACAAAATACGGAAATCAGGCGGTTTGCACGCTGGTTGATTTTGATGAAAAAACCTGTTCAATGAACATCGGAAGCGATTTTCAGTTCCTCGATTACGGTCTGGACCTGTATGCGCCACAGAGTACCATGGACAGGGATGGCCGGAGAGTAGTGATCGCATGGCTCAGAATGCCTGAGCCTGCCGATGACAACACGATAGGAATGTTCAGTATGCCCCGCGTCTGCGAAGTTAAGGAAGGACACATTTTCTTCAGACCGCACCCCAGCGTAAGGGCACGGTTCAGCAGGAAAATCTCCGCTCCGGAGGGCATATTCATGGTAAAATCAAGGCTTTCTGACGGAGAGTCGCTCAACATCGGCGGGTATGTTGTCAGAAATGAAAACAACCGTATAATTACCGACAGAAGCGCAGTTATCAGAAATCACACAGAGATCTGCAACACCTTTGAAACTCCGGCGCTGGACGGCGCTGCGGAAATCGAGGCTTACGTTGACGGAAATATGATCGAGGTTTTCGTGAACAACGGAGAGTATGTTATAACGAATGCAGTGTATGATCTTTCAGACGAATTGAGCGGCAATGCCGAACTGTTCGGACTTGCCTGCGCGGAGGAATAATTATGGCTGAATTTGACGTATGCGCTCTCGGTGAACTGCTGATTGACTTCACCGAAAACGGTATCAGCGAGAACGGAAATCCTATCATGGAAGCAAACCCCGGCGGTGCGCCCTGCAATGTGCTTGCAATGCTGAATAAACAGGGCTACAAAACCGCGTTCATAGGCAAGGTGGGAAACGACATTTTCGGCAGGCAGCTTAAAGCGGTAGTGCGGGAAGCGGGGATAAATACAGACGGACTGGTAACGGACGAATCTGTAAACACAACGCTTGCCTTTGTTCACACATTGCCCGGCGGAGACCGGGAGTTCTCCTTTTACAGAAACCCTGGCGCGGATATGATGCTGAGCGAATCAGATATAGATTATAAGCTGGTACAAAATTCCCGTATCTTTCATTTCGGCTCGCTTTCAATGACGGGCGAAATATGCGAAGCGGCTACAAAAAAGGCTGTCGAAACGGCAAAGGAAAGCGGCGCGATCATTTCATTTGACCCAAATCTTCGTGAAAATCTGTGGGACAGCCTTGACAAGGCACGGGAAAAAATCGCTTACGGAATATCCGAATGCGATATTCTGAAAATCTCGGATAACGAAATACAGTGGTTCACAGGGGAGCAGGATTTTGACCGCGCGGTGGAAATCCTGCGCGGCAGATACGGCAATATAAAGCTGGTGCTTTTATCCCTCGGAAAGAACGGAAGCCGCGCCTATTGCGGCGAAAACAGCACATTCGCGCCTGCGGTTCCCGCAAACACAATAGAAACCACCGGCGCGGGCGATACTTTCTGCGGTGGGATCCTGGCGAAGGTGCTGAAATACGGTTTGAGGAATTATTCCGCCGAGGAACTCACGGGAATACTGAACTATGCAAATTCCGCAGCAGGAATCGTAACGGAACGCAGGGGAGCGTTAAAAGTTATGCCTTCCCCCGCAGAAATAAACGAAAGAATGGAGAGGATCACCAATGACTGAAATAACTATCAGACTGACGTCGGTAAACGACGTAAAGAACTTTGTAAGCGCTGTAACATTCTGCAGCTGCGACGTGGATATCGCAGCGGACAGATATATTATTGACGCTAAATCAATAATGGGTATTTTTAGTCTTGACCTTAGCAAAACTCTGGTTTTACGGATACATTCCACAGATGAGAACGTTATAGCTGACCTGACCTCAAAGATACAGCAGTTTATCGTAAAGTAATTTCAGACCTCATAAATGCCGAACCGCCGCTTTCATGGAAAACGGCGGTTCGCTGTATTCGGCACTTTCCTGCTCATATTCAGTTCAACTGCGGCAGAACATTATGAGCTGACGGTCTGATGTTCATTGCACGGGCAGGGACTTCCCTTCCACGGCGAGGCTGCGATTATAGACGAACGACATCTCAGAGTAAGTCTGGGGAAAGTAAGCTGAATAACATATCCCCTGCAGGAGCATTTGACCTGTGGGGGAAATCTGTATATGAACCGAGCTCAGGGTGCTGTCAGAAATGGCGGCACTTATTCTTTTTCTAAATGATGTAATGTATTTATCAAGTGCATTTTAATATACAATTCTGGTATGATGATTATATTCATCTCACAGTTTACACATAGCTGGGTAAGTGCTATAATAACCACAGAACGAAAAAGCGCTGAGTTCTCAAAGACAACAAGGAGAAGATGAACATGGATACACATGAAGATTTCCTGGGTAGGATAAGGTATCCCGGATATCACGACAGGATAATGTCCGCAGAGAAAGCGGCGGAGTTCATAAAGCCTGAAATGACGCTCGGCGTCAGCGGATTCACCATCGCGGGATATCCGAAGGCAGTCGCAGGAGAGCTTGCGAAGCGCGCAAGGAACGGCGAAAAGCTGGAGCTTACGGTGTATTCCGGAGCCTCCCTTGGTGAGGAGTTCGATGGCGAGCTTGCAAGAGCGGGCGCTCTTAAAGCGAGAATGCCTTACCAGACCAACAAGGATCTGCGTAATTCGATAAACGCCGGTATGATATCCTATCACGACGTTCCGCTGGGACAAATGCCGGTGTGGGTCAAGAACAACTTCCTGAAGCACATCGACGTTGCGATAATCGAAGCCGCTGCAATTGACGAAAACGGCAACATTATCCCCACCACATCGGTCGGAACCTCCAACATCTACGCCGAATACGCGGATAAGATCATCATTGAGGTGAACACCTACGTTCCACGCTGTATTGAGGGAATCCACGATGTTTATTCTCCGGCGCGCCCTCCGCACACGCAGCCCATTCCGATAACAAAGGTCAGCGACCGTATCGGCACGCCCTACATAAAGTGCGACCCGGCAAAGGTAGTTGCAGTTGTCGAGAGCAACATTCCGGACAACGGCAGGACGGTTTCCCCGGTGGACGACGAGTTCCGCAGCATGGCGAATAACCTCATCGGATTCCTGCACAGCGAGGTCGAGCACGGCAGGCTGTGCAATCCGCTTCCTCCGGTTCAGGCGGGCGTCGGGAGCGTTTCCAACGCGGTTTTGCAGGGACTTGCTGAGTCGGATTTCGAACATCTCACCGTGTATTCCGAGGTGCTCCAGAACTCGATTTTCGACCTAATCGACGCCGGCAAGGTGGATTTCGCTTCCGGTACGTCGCTAACCATTTCATGGGACAAGCGCGATGAATTCTTTGAGAACTTTGAAAAATACCGCGATAAGATGATACTCCGTCCGCAGGAGATAAGCAACCACCCGGAGGTCATCAGACGGCTGGGCGTTATCGCGATAAATACAGTCATCGAAGCGGATATTTACGGCAATACTAATTCCTCGTATATCGATGGCTGCCGCCTGATGAACGGCGTCGGCGGTTCCGGCGACTACTGCGAGAACGCGGGGCTTTCGATATTCATTACGAAGTCCACCGCGAAGGACGGCACGCTTTCCTGCATAGTTCCGCAGGTCAGCCACGTTGACCACACTATCCACGAGATCCACGCGCTGATAACCGAACAGGGCGTTGCAGACCTCAGAGGTCTTGACCCGGTAGAGCGTGCAAATCTCATCATTGATAAATGCGCGCACCCGAAGTTCCGCAAGGCGCTTCACGAATATCTTGACAATGCAGAATCCACCTGCAAATACAAGGAAAACCCCGTAGATATGCAGGCGGCTCTTAACTTTGAAAAAGCAATGTGATGGAGGACAAAACAATGGACGAACAGGCAGTAAACATGGTAAATGAACTCATAGCAAAGGCAAGAGTGGCTCAGAAGCAGTTCGAGAGCTTCTCCCAGGAAAAGACCGATGAAGCGGTACGCGCGATAGGCAAGGTAGTCTACGACCGCGCCGAGGAGCTTGCCAAGATGGCGTGCGAGGAGAGCGGCATGGGCGTTTACGCCGATAAGGTAGCCAAGTGCCACGGCAAGTCCAAGTGTATCTGGAACAGCTTAAAGGGCAAGAAGTCCGTAGGTATTATCGGCGAGGACAAGCAGACCGGAATTATCCGTGTTGCTAAGGCAAAGGGCGTTGTTGGCTCCGTAACTCCGGTAACTAACCCGGTAGTTACCCCGATGTGCAACGCGATGTTCGCACTCAAGGGTCAGAACGCTATCATCGTAGCTCCGCACCCAAGAGCGCAGAAAACCAACAAATACGTTATCGACCTGTTCCGCGCAGAGCTGAAGAAGCTCGGACTTCCCGAGGACCTCGTGCAGACCGTTGAGCAGTGCTCCATGGACGCGACAACAGCCCTCATGCACGGTGTTGACGTTGTAGTTGCGACCGGCGGCGGAGCGATGGTGAAGTCCGCTTACTCCAGCGGCAAGCCCGCGCTCGGCGTTGGTCCCGGCAATGTTCAGGTTATAGTTGACCGCGGCGTTGACCTCGAGGAAGCAATCCCGAAGATAATCAGCGGCAGAATTTTCGATAACGGTATCATCTGTTCCGGTGAGCAGTGCGTATTCCTGCCGGAGGAGTCCTTCGACAAGGGTATCGATATTTTCAAGAAGAACGGCGTGTTCTATGTTGACGACGCTGAAACCGCAAAGAAGTTCGCGGACGCTATCTTCCCGGAAAACGGTCCTATCAGCAGAAAGGTCGTAGGTCAGAGCGTGCAGACCATCGCAAAGCTGGCTGGCGTTGACGTTCCGGACGGCACCAGAATGATACTCATCAAGGCAAGAAGCATAGGCAAGGACGAGCCCCTCTGCCGCGAGAAGATGTGCCCGGTAATGATAACCGCTTCCTACGACACATTCGAGAACGCAGTAAAGCTTGCGCAGACCGACCTCGACTGCGAGGGCAAGGGTCACACTGCTTCCCTGCACAGCAACGATATAGAGCATATCAAGTACGCTGGCGAGAAGCTGACAGTAAGCCGTCTGATAGTAAATCAGCCGTCCTCAACCGGCGCAGGCGGAAGCCTCTACAACGGCTTTGCTCCGACAACAACGCTCGGCTGCGGCTCATGGGGCAACAACAGCATTTCCGAGAACCTGAACTACACTCACCTCATCAATGTATCTCAGATAGGTCTTTACAATAAGGACGCGGCAGTTCCCACCGATGAGGAGATCTGGGGCTGAACGGACTAAGGAGTTTTTATGGAACAGATAATTTTCCGCCCGAAACTTTATAAATTCGACACGTTGAAAGCCTTTACCGATGAATTCAAGGTAGGCGGCAGCGACCTTATCCTGACGAACAAGTACATCTACGATCCGTATTCCGATAACAACAAGTGCGGCGCGCAGATGATATATCAGGAGGAATTCGGCGGCGGCGAGCCTACCGACACCATGGTTGACGCGATAATCGCCGAGGCTTCCAAAAAGCATTTCGAGCGCGTAATTGCCATCGGCGGCGGTACTGTGATCGACATTGCAAAGGTGCTTTCCGTATCCGACGGAGGCTCGGTGGATTCCCTCTACGACCACAAGGACAGCATTACAAAGCTGCACCAGTTAATTATAATTCCGACCACCTGCGGCACCGGCAGCGAGGTCACGAACATCTCGATAATAAACCGCACGCGCCTTGGCGTGAAGATGGGTCTGACCTCCGAAAATATGTTCGCGGATTACGCTGTGCTGGTTCCCGAACTTCTTGCGAGGCTCCCTTTAAAGGTGTTCGGCGCAAGCTCCATTGACGCGCTTGTCCACGCAGTTGAGTCCTCGCTCTCCCCGAAAGCAACCGTATACACCAAGCTGATGGGATACAAGGCTATCGAAATGATAATCACCGGCTATCAGAAGCTGGTCAGCGAGGGCATGGACAAGCTGCCGCAGTATATGGGCGACTTCCTTACCGCTTCCAACATGGCTGGATTTGCATTCGGCACGGCGGGCTGTGCGGCAGTCCATGCGCTGAGTTATCCCCTCGGCGGTACATATCACGTTCCGCACGGCGAGAGCAACTACGCGCTGTTCACCGGAGTGCTGTACAAGTACATGGAGAAAAAGCAGGACGGCGAGATAGCACATCTCAACGCGTACCTCGCGGAGCTTCTGCACTGCAACGTGAAGAATGTCTACACGGAGCTTGAAAACCTGCTGAACCACATTCTCCCGAAGAAACCGCTGCACGAATACGGCGTTACCGAAGCGGATATTCCGGTATTCACCGACAACGTGCTCGCAACGCAGGGCAGACTGACTGCGAACAATTTCGTTCCGCTCAGCCGCGATGATATTCTTGATATCTACAAGAAGCTTTATTAAGGCTTCTTAATGATAAATCTTCTCCCACTATATGCGCTCAGCGCTGCTGCGGCAGTGCTGGGCGTTCTTTCTCAAATGAAATGAAAGGCGAAAACCATGAAATACAGCGAAATGGACAAACAGGCGCTCGAAGCCGAAAAACAGAAGTGCCTTGAGCGGCTCAGCAAGTATTCAAAAGAAGATATCTCCCTCGACCTCTCCAGAGGAAAGCCCTCAAAGGAGCAGCTGGAGCTTTCGATGAAAATGCTGGACGTCCTCGATCACCACAGCCTGCTGGACAGCGAAAGCGGTCAGGACTGCCGCAACTACGGCGGGCTTGACGGAATCCCGGAGGCAAAGCGCCTGCTGGCGCATATGATGGGTACGCACTCCGTGAACACGATAATCGGCGGAAACAGCAGCCTTACGATGATGTACCAGCTTATAAGCCACGGAATGACGGACGGTATCTGCGGCTCCACGCCATGGCAGGAGGTCAAGGGCAGAAAGTTCCTTTGCCCTGTTCCGGGCTACGACCGGCATTTCGCGATAACCGAGCATTTTGGATTCGAGCTTGTTCCGGTGCCGATGAACTCCGACGGTCCTGATATGGATATCGTGGAAAAGCTGGTCAGCAGCGACGATAAGATAAAGGGTATCTGGTGCGTTCCGAAGTACGAAAACCCCACTGGAATAGTTTACAGCGCCGATGTAGTCCGCCGTTTTGCCGCGCTGAAGCCTGCGGCAGAAGATTTCCGCATTTTCTGGGACAACGCCTACTGTGTGCATAATTTCGACGGAAAGTGCGCCGAAATTCCGGATATAATCTCCGAATGCGACAAGGCGGGAAATTCAGACCTCGTGTATGAATTTTGCTCCACAAGCAAGATAACGTTCCCCGGTTCGGGTATTTCGGCGGTAGCCTCCAGCCCGGCAAATCTCATTGATATCCGGGCGTTCCTGAAGTTCGCGACGATAGGTCCGGATAAGATAAATCAGCTCCGCCACGCGAGATTTTTCAGGAATTCCGCAGGACTCCGCGCGCACATGAAGAAGCACGCCGCGATAATGAAACCGAAATTCGACGCGATGTACAAAGTGCTGAACGAAGAACTGGACAGGCTTGGAATCGCAGAATGGACGGTCGCAAAGGGCGGGTACTTTGCTTCCTACGCTATGTGCCGTGCGTTCGAATCGCATCAGGCGTACCAAATCATAATCCCCGCCAAATGGCTGTTTGAGCTGCTTGACGGGGATTTTTGCTATCTGGAATCGCGACGCGTAACGAATGCGTTTTGCCGCGTTTTTGCGTATTTTTTCGCAAGTATGGGTGTCAACATGGGTGTCAAGTTTGGCGTTAAAACCATTTTTATCGTGATGAGTAGGGGGAATGCAGCTGCCAAAAATCAAAGTTCTGTTTTGTGCAAAACAACAAAATCCCCGGAGCCTCAGCCCCGGGGATAATCATTATTCGATTTTCACAGAGCACCCCAGAGCCTGGAGTGCCTGGCGGTAACGCTCTACTTTACTTTGCCCGACGGAAATCTCGGCGGTGATCCTGACCTGCTTCTCCGGTGCGACCCGAGAACGGAACCAGTCCATATTCTTCCCGAACCTTGCAAGCCAGTGCTCCGGGTCGCCGTGGTTGGAAGCATACCCGCGCCCGCAGGCTTCCTTGTGGCTGATGATGTTTTCCGGCTTAATGGACGGATAGTTCTTCATCAGCCGCTTGCAGAGGTCAGCGGCAAGCCCGAATGCTTCCTCAAAATACTTCTGGTCAGTGAGCGCGTCCTCTGCTATCTCTATCTGTATGTAAGCCGGATTGTAGTTGTAGCTTCCCTTAGCGCCGCGCCCGCAGCCCCAGCAGCACACGTCCCATGGAAGCAGCTTAGCCGCTTTCACTTCGCCGTTCTTATCCCTGCCGATGACCGCGTGCGGACAAACATCAGAAGCCGCGCGGTCGAAATAATTCTTGTAGGGATTCTCGCCGCAGATATCCGGCGCGTTGACGTAGCGTTTCAGATTCGGATTGTTCGCCCCGGTGCTGTGAATGATTATCCCCGCCGGACTTCCCGCAGGCATTTTCCGCGCCGCTTTGAATGCGCCGTTATTCCGCGCGTAGGCTTCAAATGTTATCGCTGCCATCGTCGTTATCCTCCTTGTGCCCTCCGTCCGCGAGACCCTCGCCGATAACGTACCCGACTACCGCCGCGCCGCTGAGAATACAGCCGGATACAGTCTCAGCCGTCTCGGACGAGCCGCCGAAAGCTACGATAAGTCCGGCGATGAAGCCCGCCAGCGCCACCCAGAGCTTCCGCGATGTAAGTTTTCTTTTCCAGTCGATTTTCATGATGTTTCCTCCTCAGTTGTTCGGCAGTTCCATAAGTTCGTTGTAAAGGTCTGTCGCGATGTCGTTTCCGCCCAGCGCATGATAAGCCTTGTACGCCCTTGTGAGCGCTTCACGCGCATATATAGGGCAGCTTCCGCGCTCAACGTATTTTTCGTGCGACCTGATTATCTCAGCGCGCAGCAGGCACTGAACGCCCGCTTCAAGCTGCTCAGTGCGCTCGTCGCGCTTCTGTTTTCTGGCTGCAAGAGTTGTAAAAAGCACGTTTCCGATTGTCACTCCAGCGCCTATGATAGCTACAATAATGCTGCTGTCCATTTATTCCTCCATTCCCGCCAGTTCCACGCGAAGCGCAGCGGCTTCCTCCTCCAGCGCTTTCAGCCGGGATTTATCCTCATCACTGCCGATACCCGCGACTATTGCCGCAAGCGGGCGTATACGCTCCCGGTCTATCTCTGCGAATCTCCGCGCGATTTCAGCCGCACGGAGACGATTTTCACGCTCTATACGCTCCTGTTCGGTTTCTCTCGGTTCATAATCAAAATTCTGCGACATATGCGTATCCTCCTGTAACTGCCTTGATATCCGTAGGCGTAGTCCTCATTGTGGGGCGTAAATCCACAGCCGCGATATCGTTCGTACTGCGTATCTGGTAGTACCGCTGGCACTTCTCCAGTTCCACCGCCGGATTCGGCGGGCAGAATGGAGTAGCGTAGCCGCCTATCTCCAGCTTGGCGCTGTACAGCTTCGCCTTGCCCACAACATCAGCCGTAACGGGCGTATGTATCATTATCGCCGCTTCTACTGCTGTTGTAAGCTCGGCGGGAAGCTGTACGGTAACGGCGCTGATGTTTCTTCCGACCTCTGTAAAGAACACCTGCTGCGACCACTCGTTGTTGTATTTAAGCTGCAGGCAGCAACGGGAACCGGCGTTCAGTATATCCCAGTCCACCGAGAATGTGACTGTTTTTCCCACCAGTCCGGGACTGTTCTCCATTGTCTGGCGGAGCGAAGCCACGGTCAATGCGTCCAGCGCTTCAAGCGTGATGTGACCGCCACCGACTTCGACCTTGCCGTTGTAAACACGCCAGCGGTCGACCGCGTATCCGTCGGAGTATGAGGTCTTGCCGCGCTGATTAATGCTGAAATCCGGATTATCCAGCAGATTCGGATTTGAAATCCCGTTCCACTTCTCCTTATCTGCGGCGGTGACGTGGATATCCGTATCAGCTTCGTGCGCTTCTATAGCGGCTCTTGCAACTTCGTCCGCGCCCGAGCCGCCGGAAGCTGCGGACGATTCAAAAGGGCTTGCGGTGTAGTCCGAGCCGACCAGCAGCACCGAGCCGGTGCCGAGCAGATAGACCGCCCCGCACGCGCCGTAGATTACCGCCTTGCCGCCTGCCGGAATGCTGACAACGCCGTCCGCGCCTGCGGTAACGCCGGGTGCAGCGGAAGCGTACACAGCCCCCGTGCTGTCGTTGCGAAGCCACGCGTTCGCGCCGCCTGAGTACGCCGCGCGGGTCTCAGTCCCCGCGAGCGTGATTGTTTTTATTGTCATGATTTACCTCCGTTATTCTGTGAGTACCTTTTTGCCCTGAAAATACAATTCGCCGTCTTTTACCGTCAGTGAAAGCAGCTTATCCTGTTTTCCACAGTCAATGTAGAATCCGCCCGGAAAAATATTGATGCTGACTCCGGTGTTGATAATAAATTTCGTATCACTTCCGCCTACTGTCGTCAACATTCTGAGGGCTTCTCCATCGCCTGTGCCCGGAACAGAGAACTGAGCCTGAGACCTACCGTTGACTATCGCAAATCCGTCCCCGCTGACCGAAAGAAGATACGGACCGTATGCGGACAGTTCAAACCCACCGCTTGCAGTGCCTGTCAGGTAAGCGAACGGTGCTTCCTTTCCGTCATCGCCGCCAACTCCGAACTGCACGCCTTTTTCATCTGTTTTCGCATAGTAATTCGTGCCTTTGGTGTGGAGTTTCTGCATATCTCCGCCGCCGCGCGCCTCCAGCGCGTCCACACGCTTTTCAAGCTGAGACTTCGGCTGTACTCTCTGATTCCCGGGCATGCCTGTATCGGAATATACCGCCACCGCGCTTGACTGCAGGTCGATACTGCTGACCGCCGTAAGCGATGACGGCATTGTACATTTTATGGTGTGCTGACCCCGGTAGCGCCATGTTTGGGAGGTTATCATGCCGGTCGCGTAACCGCGGCTGGTATCTATCGCCCCGCCGCTCAGACGGACGTAATCCCCAACATCAAGCGCAGGGTCCCCGTTGAAATCCGAATCATACACGCGGTTAAGGCACTGATAAAGCTCCGAAAGCTCGCTGTTCAGTACTGAAACGACATCGGAATCATCAAGCTCGGCAAGCAGCGGATTTTCATTCAGCTCCAGCCCCGTAAGCTTTTCACTGCCGCCCGCCGTGACGTTCATTGTTGAGAAAACAGCCTTTCCGTTCCGGCGGGTGAACAGCTTTGCAATGCAGGTAACATCGTCCGAAAACTCGGTATTATAGCGGATATTCCCCGCTATCTCCCGCACCGGAGTTATAACGCCGCCGGGCGTTCTTATACAGGTCAGCGGAACAAACTCCAGCTTGTAACCGCGGCTTATCCGCGCAAACGAAGCAGTCATCATTCCAACGTACATCAGCAGGTCGCGTTCGGTCTGTATACGCGCGGTGTTGACTGTCGCAGTACGCCCCCCGTTTGGAAGAGCCTCAAATTCCGGCTCGGACATTCCTATCTCTATACCCGCCGCGTCGCATGCGCCCGTCACCAGCTCATATAGCTTGCCTGTACGCTCGGTAGCAGCTATGTCGAAAACCGCCATGCCGTCATATGCGGAAAACGAAACCTCCTTGCTGCGGCGCTTTATCGACGAACCGTCCACATAGTAGCTGCCCAGCGGTATCATTTCTGATTTCGACAGGAGCATGCTGCTGTCGTGAAACAGAACGAACGTCAGCTTGATGACCGCTCCGTCAAGGTCGCCCGTTGTCCCGTGGAAGTCTTTCAGCGTAACGGAAAGCTCACCGGAATACACACCGCCGGGTCTGAGGTCGCCGCGTCCGTTCATTTTGTGCGTAATGGAAAGCGAACCGGCGGCTATATCGTCATCGTTGATAGATATGGTGCTGCCATCTTTAAGCCTTATCGCGCCCCTTATGCCAGTATATCGCACCGGCGATTTTATCAGGCTGGTGTATTTTTCTGAAACATCGTACATATCAATACTCCGTGAATGAGGTGGAAAAGCTCCACCATGTTTTCTCAGGGTCGGAATCGTCCCAGCGCAGCACCTCCGGCTCGCGGGTCGGGTCGGCATAGCACTTCATCGTGCTGTATTGAATACTTTCGGGCTGGTTTATATCAAAAAAAGTGACCTCCACTTCCGGAGGTCTTATAGCTTCGCGGATAGCGCGCAGGTCGGGGGTCTGGACTATCCATGTGAACGACATCTTCCGCACGTCCGACCGGACTATATCGCGGGTCGCTATCATTGATTCCGAACGCCCGGAGTTTTTGCTGTCGTAGTCCTTGTAGAGCGGCTTGAAGCTGCTGGGCGCGGGCATTTCTATGCCGTCTATCTTAATTATTGACGCCATTTATTGCTCCTTTCAATACCCGTTTGACCGGGTCTGCTCGCCGTTCTGATACTGCGTAACGCTCTCGCCGATAACCCGACCGTCAAGGTCAATATAATTGTGGAACTCGATTATCTGTGGAGAAGCCGCGACGTCCGGAAGCTGCACCGGACCGGTCATCGCCCCGCCGCTGTATATTCCCTGTGGGATTCCGCTCTGCGGCGCGGTGTGATCCGCGTATTCATATCCCGCGCCTGTCAACTGCCCTGATTCCTCCAGCAGTTCTTTCAGCTCATGCGCATACAGATAGTTGAGCTGCTCGTCATAGCCCTGCTCTCTGTAGTACCTTGCCGCGTCAGTATCGCGTTTTTCGCCCAGATACTTGTCTTTAGCCAGCTTCAGCGCTGTATCTTCATCATTGCCCTGCCGGAGATAATCGACAAGCGCGTTGCTGATATCTGCGTACAAGCTGGAATATTTCTGAGAATCGGCGGCAGCCTGTTCCATTTTTCCAGCGTTAAAGGAATGTCCGATACCCTCCCAGAACTCAGACCACGCGTCTCCAAATTCGCCCATCCAGCCGGTGAGGAACTCGTTGATCTCATTAAGCCACCCCTCGATATCCGAAAGTGCTTGGAAGCGGTCGTATTCGCTGTTGTTCTCGCCAAAAGCCCGGTACATCGTGCTTCCGACATTTGTCCAGAAATCCGACCAGTCATCACCGAAAAGCGCCCTGATTTTATAATCCAGCACACGGAGACTTGTAAGCTGCGTATCGCTGTCGAAATTGAACGCGTCTATCATCGTGCTGAACCCGGTGCCGATATCGGAAAATGTCTGCCTGAATGTATCTCCGATATTTCCAAGACTGAACCCCTTGGTTTTGCCGTTCAGCTCGTCCAGCCCGAGAGAAGCTTCATCAATGCCGTCCGTCAGCCCCGCTACTGAATCCTTTGCGATGCCCGCGCTGTCGGTTATCGCACTGAAATCAATACCGCCGGTGCTGCTTCCGGAATCGAAAATATTCAGCGTGTCGATGTCGGCAAGCTTCTTTTTTGTCGCGTCCGAGCTTTTTCCGAGATTCGCCATGCTGTCCGAAAGGTCGTCGGTGCTTTCGGCTGCCTTGCCGGCTCCTGCGGCGGTCTCCTCCATCGCCGCACCCTCGCCGCTGCTCATTTCCCGGGCGGTCGCACCTACGGAAGCGACCACGGCAAGCAGTCCCGCGATGATGACAAGCCAGCCCGCCGTAGCTTTAAGTATGGTGGCGCGGGTGACTTCTTTCGGAATGAGTACGTCAAGCACCGCGCTCCACCCGGCGTTTACCGCTTTCCAGAGCGCCTGCGCCTTTGTCGCAGCCGGGATAGCTACAGCCGCTCCCACTGCTATCCCAAGCATTGTCTTTGCGCTGGGCGACATATTCAGCAGATACTGTCCCGCACTGTTCAAGCCCTCTCCGAGAGATATCACCAGCGGGGAAATAAGTCCCAGACCGTCCCGCGCCATCGTGACGAGCGTTGTCGCAGTCGGCAGAAGCCGGGTACCGAGGTCGGCGGTAAGGTTATCCAGCTGAGCCTTTGCAGTAGTCAGCGAACCTGAGAACGTGTCGTTTTCCCGGGCGTAGTTCCCGGCGGCGTATTCTGTCTTGTCAAGGAACATCTGCATTGCCGCGCTGACCTTCTGCTGCGTGGTTTCGAGCTTGCCGAGCCCCTTTTCCTGCGCGTAAGCCTGCAGTGTGGTGTCGTTCATGGCAACGCCGAGATTGTCCATCATCGTGAAATTGCCCTTTGCCGCGCCGGTGACTGCTTCCATCGCGTCCTTGACGTCAACGCCCATGATGGAAGCAACGTCAGAAGCCCGCTGCATTACCTGATTGGACATATCTGCCGCGTACCCGGTATCGAACCCCGAGCCTTTAAGCAGCGCCCCCATTTTGTTAGCCTTTGCAAGATAATCGGATTCGGAAAGCCCCATGTCCTCGAATGCGGTCGAAGCGGCTTTCTTCATAGAATCCGCGTGCTTCCGGAAAACCACCTCAACGCCGCCGAGCTGCTGTTCAAGTTCGCCGCCGGACATAATGCTGTCGCCGATCACCTTTCCAAGTCCGAGACCCGCAGCTATTTTCCCCAGCTTCGAGAACATACCGCCGATGCTGTCGGTCGATTCGCGAGAATGTTCTTCAAGGTCTTCAAGGCGGTTTATCACATCGTCAATCGCTTCGTTGAATTTGCGGTCGTTCGCGGAAACGACTATATTCAGTTCCTCAACGGTCATGAGCCGTCCCCCTCTCTGTAATGCTGATTGTGCGCGGCTGCTATCCTCGCCATCGCCGCCTGCGAGCGCTTCCATGCCGGAACGTCGTCCTCCTGCGCCAGGAATCTGAAATGCTGCTCCGGCGACCGCGGGAAGCTCCGTGGAACGTTCACCGCGAATCCGGTCAGATACGCCGTGTGCCACGCGAACGCCGCCCGTGACCGCGCTTCATAATTCCGGCGCTTTACCGCCGAAGCGGTGAGGTCGGATATCTCAGCCGGCGTGAGGTCGTAGAACTGCTCCGTGTAAGCGCCGCAGTCCACTGCTGTTTCTTTAAGACGGGCTATCAGTTCCCCCGCGCTGCACGGTCGAGGAGCTGACCCTGGATTTTTTTTGCCGCGTCCACCGCCGCCTGCGAGATGAACCCGCCGTTCCTGAGCGCGGTCACGATGACCTCTGCGGCGCTGTCTACAGTACCGCCGTTTTCAACGTATTCATCAAAGGCGCTGCAGGCTTCATCATGCGGGATATCCGCGCCGCACGCGATAAAGCGGGTCAGCACTCCCACGCGCTGGCAGCGGGAAAGCCCGCGGAGCAGGTCGCAGTCAAGCTCGTTTTCCAGCTTTTCCGCGCGCCGCGCCGTGAAGCGAAGTTCAAGGCTCTTGTCCTCTGAGATTTTAAGATATGCTCCAGTCATACTCTGCGCCCTCCGTTAAGATTCTGACCATGCCAGCTTGCTTTCCAGCGATACGCTGAGAGTGAATTTCATCGCGTCGCCGACATTGCCGCTGTTCATGTATACCGTAGGCTTGCCCTCCCACGCGTAGGAAGTGCCGTCCGGATAACTGAGCTTCCAGTGAAGCTTGTCGCCTGCTTCTTCAAGCTCCTTCAGCTTCGCGAAAGCCTTTTTTATCACCTTTCCGCTGTCGTCCGCAGTTTCCTTGTTGTAGAAGAAGCTGAATTTCAGGTCCCCGACATCAGGAATGCCGCCGATATAGCGTTCGTTGCTGTCGCGCATATTCGATACCTTTACTTTAGGCGGGTCGCCGCCCATGTCCGGATAGCTGTCCATGCCGTACAGCTCGCTCCATGCAGTACCGTCCGATGAAAAATCAAGGTGCGTGTCCTTGGTTAAAAGCTCCATATTTACCTCCTGTAAACTAGTCCTGTGTGTTCGTCTATCACTGCGCTGAACGTAAGCGTGCGGCGGTGCAGTCCGTCCTCCCGGATATCCGCGCCGGCGTTCCGGACGAATCCCCGGGAGATAAGCCGCGCGGATATTTTCAGCGCCGTTTCAGTGCAGCGCTGAAGAGAAGTGTCGTATACATCTATCTGAAACGACACCGCCGCGAGCCGCTCCTCGCCGGAAATTATCGTGCCGGAACCCATGTCCAGCGGCGTGAGTATCGCCAGAGGGTACTCCGGAACTATCTCCGGGTATTGCGGCTCCAACCGGACTATATCCTCCACCAGCGGCGGAATTATGATGTTGACGTCAAGCATTTTCTATAGCCTTTCTCAGTTCCTCCGCGACGATGGCGTATATCTTCTTTTCCTCGTTCTTCCCGACCGCCGCCCTGAGAAACGACTGCGCCCTGTGCCCGTGCGAGGTGTGCCAGTTGCCCTGTTCGTCCTGCCAGCGCCAGTAAAGCTTCGCCGTATGCGGAACGCCCGGGTCTCCCATCGTGCCGGTGCCGAACTCAACGAACACCGCATATTCCTTGTTTGTCCCGACCGTGACTACGCCCGGCGCGAGCCGCTGAACCCGGATACTGTTCCGAAGCTCGCCGGTGTCCACCGGGCAGAGAAGCACGGCGTTCCCGCGTATCTTCTCGCCGCCTTTGAGCAGGGCGCGGTCGAGCACCGCGCTGCTGTCCGCGCGGACGGACTGCATTTTCTTGATAAGCTCCTGTATCGTCATATCAGCTCGCACACCGCCTTCCTGACGTTGCCGTAGGTAGTCACCCCTCTGACCTCGTAGGTGCCGCCCGGCAGCTCCACCCGGTCGCGCTCGCGGATATCCGTGCCGGTATCGCAGAGGAGTTCCACCGAGCGGCTGAATTTCACGCCGTACTGCTCGGCGGTGGCGTTATCGCTGAGCGGCTGGACTTCCGCGCGGATAGTTCCGGCAGGCTGCCAGCGCGTTTCAGTACCGATATAGGGACTTTTCGCGGTCGCCGGGCGCGACAGCGGCGACGCCTTAATCCTGTTCTGTATCAGCCGTATAAAGCACCCCCGCCTTTCTGGGATAGTTTTTCAGCCGCGCCAGAAGCTCCGGCGGAAGCCCGTCGAAGCTCTGGGATATCCCGCCCTCGCTGCGGGAGGATTCGCCCTCAGCGCCGCGCTTGTTATACGCTATCACTGCAAGCTGAACCTGCACGGATATCAGCCGCGCCGGGACTTCCTCCCGCCCGATATAGTCGCGGACGGAATCCGCCGCGTCCGAAAGCAGGGCGGTTACTAACCCGTCCTGCGAATCGTCCGTTATCCCGGCTAGGAGCTTGAAGCGCTCCAGCGGGCTCATGCGCCGACTACCGCGTCAAGCACGGAGGAAGCCGCTACGACCTTGCCGTCCACAACGGAAACGACTGCGACCTTGTTCCCGGCGGCTGCGGTGATTATACCGTCCGCGGGGACCTCTGCAAAGCCAGTCGCAGCCGCGCCGAACTTCGGGACGGTGACGGAGGAATCAGCCTTATACATCAGCTTACCCGCCGCGTTGCGCGCGATTTTCAGTCTGCCCCTGCCGGAATCAGCGGCGGACATGGATACACTGATATCGCCCATAGCGCCGAAGTGAACGCCGACGGAGCACTTCTTGTTCTCGGTGACGAACGCGTCGTAGTACACCAGACCCTCGACAAGGTGACCCGCGATACCGGGAGGATTGTCGTGTATCTTGTATTCCGCGAGTTTCTCCGGAGAGCACACGGATTCACTGTAAGCAATGATAAAGGACGCGCCCGCGGGCATTCTGTTCTTGGGGACTGCAACTATCTTCACGCCGTCAACATCGCCGACCTGCCCGGTAATGAGCATATTCTGCGCAAGCTCGGAAGCCTTAGTGTAGCCGTCGCACTGCTTTATCGCGTTAAGGAACGCGTTGGAAACATACGCCACTCTGCCGACCGCAGGCACCTCGTCATCAGAAATAGCGCTGTTTATCGCTAGGAAATCGCTGTATGCGGTGGAGCTGCTTGTGGTGCTGACCGCAACGTGCGCAGCCTTGTTCGCGGCGGTCCTGAAGCGGTAGGTATCCACCTCCGGGATAACGACCTGATCGAGCTGTCTGCGGAGAGCCTTTGCCGCGTCGCGGATACCAGCCGGGGAATCCACCGCGTTGGTGGCGTCGATGGTGAACGTGAACGAGCGCTTCTGAGTGAGAGTCAGTTCCTCGGTGGTGTCCTCCAGCTCCTCGGGGTTGCCGTAGCGGTTGGAGCCTGTCGCCTTGTAGTCGTTCATTTCAGCGGTGCCCATGCTGTAGACCTTGACGGTCTGCGCGCCGGTGAACTCATACGCGCCGCCTGCCATAGCCGTGGTGAGCGCCCCGAGCCTGAATACTTCGTCTACCTTATCAGAATACTTTGTTGCAAGATTTACTGCCATAAATTAACCTCCTGTTATACTCCCAGTCCGTCAAGGAAAGGGTCCTTTGCGCCGGGTGCGCCCTTTTTCGGGGGAGCTCCGGCTAACTTCTTTGCTACCTCCGCGCTGACTGCGTCCGCGAAAGCCTTTGCAACTGCCGCCGCGCTGGTTTCGATACCGTCGGGGTCGGAGATATCCACAGCGCACACGAGCGTGGCGGGGACGTTCTTCTCCGCGAGGTATTCCTTTGCGAGGGCGGTGCGCTCCCGCTTCGTGAGAGCGGCTTCACGGTCTGCGAGAGCCTTTTCCTGCTTCTCGCGCTCGTGCTTCGACTTCTCCTCTGCGGTCATTGCGGCAACGCGCTCTGCTTCCGCCTTTTCGTCCGCGGCTTTCTTCTCCCAGCGCTTCTGGCGTTCCGCGATGATCTTGTTGAGTTCCGCCTGCGTGAATGTTCTCTCGCTGGGCTTGTCGGTTTTGGTCTCCCCCTCCGATTCGGGGGCAGATACGTTAGGATCACCTCCGGCGGTCTGAGCGCCGCCCTGCTCCTGTGTTGCCTGAGTGGTCTGTTCGTCTGCCATTGTTGTTACCTCCGTTTATAGCCTGTCGGCTGTTATTCCGCGCGCAGTTTAACGCCTTGAGCGTGTTTCGGGCAATAAAAAAGCAACCGTTTCCGTTTTGGAAATAGTTGCTGAATTATTTGATTGTATGGTGAACGATTCGTTCACCGTTTGGAATGAAAAAGCACCCTGTTTTTGTGCAGGGTGCTAAAAACTATCTTTCAAATCGAGACCGGACAAGATTGTCAATAACCTTATCCTCGCCATCGTACTGTTCGTTTCTCAAAATACAGAGGGCGGCGGCGGCAAATTTACTAAGCGGCAACCCCATTACTTTCTCTGTTGAACTACTGGATATCTTTTTTATCGCTTCAACAAACTTCGGGTCAGTAATACGGAGCCTTGTACCGGACATGATAGCATTGACCACAACGATTGGTCTGTCAGATAAAATGCCGGATAGTATTTCATCTTTATTCCCAGAAATCATGCGGTCTATTTTGATCTGTACCTCATTCATATTGCGTCACCTCTTTATCACGCAGCTTTTTCAGGCGTTCAACGATATCGGGACGTCCAGCCTTTTCAGCCATATCAATTTCTACTTGATAAGCGTCAATTTCTCTTTGCCTGCATTTTGCAGGGTCCTCAAAAACTCTAAACCCGAGGAAGCCGTCATTGCGGTCATCACAGAAATGTTTATACTCATGACACCACGCACTAAAGCTTGCATTTCTGTCTATTAAGAACTGACCGGGCTCGCCGGGGCGTATACCAGGTGCGTAAGCCATATCATGGTCGGTAATTATAAGCTCAACGCCGGAATCGGTCAAATCATTTTTCATTGCTTCAACTTCATCAGGATTTGAACTCATTGCAGAGCCTGTTACTTCACGCATGGGGTCGTCAGTGGTATTGAATCTTCCTGATTTTATTATACCACCATATTGGGTATTTGTCAACGCTCCGTTGGTATTCGATTTCTCCAAATCGTCAAAGGTAAGCTGAACCGCGCCGCCATTCCCGGAAAGCCCCTGCTTCCATTGTTCATAGGTCATATCCGCCGGAACCTTAACAGTATTCCCGTCCTTATCCTTAGCCCGGCGCTCCAGACCCTCCAGTTCATCATCTCCGAAATCCGCTATCGTAGTCGAGCGGCAGAACGGGTGCATGGGCGGATAGTTCGTGCCGGGCTTCGCCTTTGCAAGCTCGAACACCTTGCCGTCCAGCGCGGCGCAGCACTCGCAGGTGCGGCTGTCGAGGGTGGCTATGAATCTGTAGCGGTCTATACCGGCTTCGTCATACGCCTTTGCCTGCGCCGCATTCGCGACATATGCGCTCTCCGTGCGGACGATTCTCCGAGCGCAGTATGCATTCACGCCGAACTGCTCCTGAAATATCCGCGCGGTCTTTTCGCTGGAGCGCCCGGAAAGCATACTGACCAGCAGTTCACTTTTCAGCCGCGCCGTCATTCCGTTCACATCTTTCCAGATACGCTGAGAATAATTCCCGCCCGACCAGTTGGAACGCAAAATGCGGTCAACGTCCTGCCGGGGGAACTTCGAGAAGCTGAAACCCAGCCCCGTGCCTTTCTGAATGCTGAATATCTCGTGATAGTAGCTGTCCTCCGCGACATTCCGCAGCGCGGACGTGATGTGCCGGTTCTCGGTCTTGTACAGCTCCCGGCACTGCTTCACGATATCCTTGTTCAGCTCCTCTATCCGGGTTATGCGGTAGCGGTAGGCTCCGGCGCTGTTTATCGCGTTCAGGAGCGCTTCGCGTTTCTCCGGGTCGCCGACCTGCTGCGCGGCTTTCCGGAGCCGCTGGAGCGCCGTCCCGTCACCGGCGGCGTTCAGTATCTCCCGGGCTTCCGCTTCCGAAATGCCAAACGACTGCATTCCGCGCATGACCGCCTTAACTTCCTTTTCGAGATACGCGGAGGTCTGCTGTATCGCGGCGTTCATTTCTGCGGCGGTATCCTCGGCGGTGCCCATGCGGTCGTACATGTCCTGAGCGGCGCGGCGCTCCCAGTAATCACGGCTGTTCATCGGTCATATCCGGCGGGAGGTTCGGGAAATCGTTCTGCTGCTCCCTGACCTTCTCGGCGGCTCCCTCGGGGTCGTCCACAAAGGGCAGAAGCCCGAGCAGTATCTCCCGCGGGACTAAATCCCGAAGCTCCGAAACAAGCTGGGCTATCTCCGATTCATTGACCGGAAGCGCCCTGGTAAACTGTATCGTGATGTCCCCGCTGTCTATTTTCGCCATGCCCGTGAAGTCCAGCCAGCTGCAGAGAAGCCGCAGGCGCTCCTTCAAACCCTCCCGGAAGTAGCGCTCCTTGATTTTCGTTATCTGCTCGAACCCGAGGAGCTTGTAGCGCATTGCAACGCCGGAAGCGTTCCCGCCGAAGCTCTCGTCGCTCATGCAGGGGACGTTCGCGAACTTATGTATATCCTGCTCCAGCGATTTCCGGAGGACTTCCACGCTGTTCTCATCAAACTGACGGGTCAGCCATTCGGCGGAGCTGTCTGCGTCAAGTTCCAGCAGACCGTTTTCGCGGAGCGCCTTGTAATTTTCGGACTTCTCGTCGTTGTCGTCCCCGAGGACTGAACCCTTGATAAGCAGTATCGCTTCCACGAACTGTTCCTTGTCGTTCACGCGGTCGCTCTGCAATGTGTTGTACGCGTCTATAAGCGAAAGCACCGGCTCAAAGTCGCTGCCGCAGGTGGAGTTGTTGTATATCTCGATGAGCGGCACACCGTCCATTCCGTGCGGTCTGCTCTCAGGTTCGCCCGTGACAGAAAAGCCCGTGTCAGTCGTGAAATGCATGACATTTTCCGAATCGCAGAGATACACGGAATACCCGGTGTCCCGGTCGGTAACGCTGTCGTGGAGCGGGTAATAATACACCCCCGCGACCGGCTTCTGTCGCACCGTGTCGTCATAGATAACGAACGCCTGCCGCGGGTCCGGGGAATACAGCCGTGGCTGTCCGTCCTCATCGGTGTAGATGAACTCGTACGCCGTGCCGAATATGCTCGCTTTCTGCGCAAGGTCTATGTCCTGAGTGTCGCTGTCAGCGGCTCTCAGCAGCGCCAGGAGCGGCTCTATATTCCCGCCGGAATACTTTACCGGGTTGCCCGCAAAGTAGCCTGTGCAGGTGTCCGAGATGTATTTCGCGTGATTACACACCAGCTTATTATTCGCGAGGACTGAACGCTTCTCGCGGTCGCATATCGGGTGTCTGCCCTCGTAGTAGCGCTCCAGCGCGTCGTATCTGGCGTGCGTGTGCAAGGTATGCTCCTTGATGAATTTGCAGGCGACTTTCGGTGTGACCGGAGTATCTGCGGATATGGTGAACGGCTTTATCATCAGTAAATTCCAAGCTCCTTTCTGCTGCCTATTTTTGCGGTCTTGCGCCCGATGTAATTTTCAAGCGCATATCTCACTGCGTCTATCGAGTGGTTGTCCTTGTCCGGGAACTCGTCCCGAAAACCGCCGTTTCCGTCCGGGATAAGCTCATACCCGCAGAACTCGCGCCGGGTGTTCGGGCAGGAGACCGGGTCGATGACTATTTCCGCGAGGTTCTGCAGCCATGTTATGCCGTGCTCGACTGAACCCGCGCCTTTCTTCACGGCGGTGATTTTCAGCCCGCGGGAACGCATTTCATCGTTGCTGCGCGGGTCGGCTGATTCGGCGTATATCGTATTGTTCAGCGTGTTTTCCGCTTTTATCGCTTCCGCGAGCGGGTCGTATTTTATCCCGTAGCGATATATCTCGCCAAAAATATAAAGCCGCCCCGCCTCGAACGCGCAGACCACATAGGCGGTAGGGTCGGCGGCGTAGCCCCAGTCCAGTCCGCGGCGGATATGGGCGAACGCTGCGCGCTCCTCCGGGGGAATAGTCCGCACGGTGACGTTCGGGAACACCTCGCCGCCGGTGCCGGTGACTTCTCCGAGATATTCGTGGGCGTATGCGGCGGGGTTATTCACGCGGAGATATTCCGCTTCCGCGAGGAACTGCTCGCCGAGCCATTCCGGAGGAACTCCGCGATAGTCGCTGTGATGGACTAACTTATCCGGCGCGGGGGTCGTGACCTCTGCGTTTATCCAGTTGCGCTGGGACTTAGGCGGGTTGTATGTGTAGAACACCGTGAATTTACTGCCGCCGCGCAGCAGCGACTGATTTATCGTGCGTATCTCCTCGATACCGGCGAACTCGTCCGCTTCCTCGTACCAGACGTACTTGATATACCCCTTGTGCACCTTGGTGGATTTCAGCTTCTTCGGCTTATCTGCGCCGCGGAAAAGAATGCGCTGTCCGGTCGGGGTATACACAAGTTCCAGCGGGGACAATTTTGCCTGCCAGAGGTGGGAGACCCCCAGCTTGTCGATAGCCCAGAGGAGCTGCTCGTATACGCTGTCCTTGAGGTACAGTCCGACCTTGCGGATAACTACGGCGTTCGCCTGCGGGTCCTTCATCATGCCGAGGGGTATCTCCGCGCCGACAAAAGATGATTTCGTGGAACCGCGCCCGCCTTTCAGCCAGTAGTGGGTGTGCAGTCCGGCGGCGATATCGCGGTGAAGCGCGTAGAACGGCGGCGACACGATGTCGCGAAGCCGACACCCAGGGCGCGGCACGGACGCCGCGCAATTAAGTGTCGGCGGAGCAATAATATCCGTCAGGTTAGCCATCTGGGATATCGTCCACTATCTGGACTACGCCGCTGCCGGATACGTTCACCTTGTCGGTGAACAGCCCGAACCGCTTACCGAGAAGTTCAGCGGCTTTAAGCTGATTAGCCTGATTACGCACATTGTATGCTTCCATTTCGCCAAGTGCGTTTGCAGCCATTTTTTCCTCTTTTTCCTCGCCGCGCATGACTGCTGTTAAATACTCAAGTATTTCCTGAACATCGGCAGTGCGCTCGTTGTGAAGCTGTTCAAGGCGATCGTTAAGGTAAGCACGAACACTAGCATTTCCTAGCAATCTAGCAGCATTAACCCCAGCGGTTTTGTTTGATTTCACGGACGGATATGCGACTTTATATGCACGGGTTCCTGTGAACGACAAAATAATATGTAAAATAAACGACAAGGACTAACGAACAAAAAAAGGCGAAAAAACGGCTCTATTAAGCCAAACAGTTTTTTGCTCACTATCATTTTATTTTGTCGGATAAAGTGCGAAAAAACGGCATTTTCGATAAAAATAAACGACAATAAAGGTACTAATTCAAATAGCCCTTAAACCCCGATTAACAGCGGATTTAAGGGCTATTTTTATTTTGTTTTGGTCTTGAAAATTGTCGTTTATACTAAAAACTAATAATTTGCAAGATTGCCATATGAACCTTGCAAAAATATAAGTTCATTTGGAATATATTTCGAATATAGATTCTGTAATTGATTCGCTTACTTGAACCAAAGCATTCCTTACACCAATTTTTTCACCTTTTTCGAGCCGCTCAATAATAGATATGTACTCTGAAACAAAATCGCTTAATTCGGATAGAATAAGGGCTGCTTTGTTCTTGTTCTCTAAATCTGCTATTTCGAAGATAGAATGGACGATAGTACTTACAGGCAGTGAAATCGCTGACTCTTTAATATCTGCCATCATGTTTGACAACTCAGAAATCTGAAAAAGAGCGTCTTTTTTCAATGGTTCGGCACTAGGTCTATCCCAATAATCAAAACCTGAATTGTTTATATCCATTTGAGAAACACCATTTTTCAGCCATTCAAGAGAGCAATCAAACTCAAGAGAAATGAACTTGATGAGCATATCTGTCGGTTGTTCCTTGCCTGTTTCAACTCTACTTAAGTAGGACTGTGTAACGCATATTCTTTCTGCAAAGTCTTTTTGCGTCACATTGCGTGCTTTCCTTAGTGATTTTATACGAAAACCTATACTTTCCATTGTTGAAACCTCCAAAAATATTCGCGTACTAATCTTTTGACTTGACAATATTCGTATACGAATATATAATAATATCATAGGGTTTTGAGATAATCCTATTATATCATATTTCTAACGAAAAGAAAAGAGGTAAAGTGAAAAATGCAAAGAACAGCATACAAAAAGTTACCGCCGCTCGGTAAACTAATAGCAAAATGCCTGTTTGAAAACGGCATTTCCCAATGCCAGCTTGCAAAAGACGCAGGTATTTCTCCGCAGCACCTCAGCAAGCTGATCATAGGTCAGAGCGAACCACGCCCAAAGACACTTCGTAAGATATCCGTTGCGCTGAATATCCCTTATGAAGATTTCGTTGCGGCATATATGGAGCAAGGGTGAGGATAAGTGATTTTTTTAACTTCAAAAGAAGTATCCGAACTCTTGAGGGTTGATGAGAGATCGATTCAGAGGTATGCACTTAACGGCAAATACGGCAGGGAAACCGAAGGCTACATCTATACCAGCGGCAGAGGACGGGGCGGAAAGCAGCTGAAAATAGCTTTAGCCGCTCTCCCGGAAGATAAGCAGGAAGAATACCTTAGAACCGTTGACGCACGAAAGCTGAAACAGGAAGTTGAACGGGAAAGCACCTTCAAAGCCGCTCCCAAGCAGCAGTATGAAGCAGACTACAAGAAACAGGTCGTTGACGAATATCTGTATTTCTGCGAGTATCTGAAACAGGACGGATTAACAGCAGCGGACTTTCTGGAACACTGGAACAGCGAACACCCGGAACGCCCGGTTACATCATCAGCGCTTTACAGGTGGCTGAACAAGTTCAATACAGGCGGTTATGACGCTCTGGTGGATAAGCGAGGTTACAGCAAGAAAGGCTACTCCAGTATTCCGGTTGAAGCGTGGGAGTATTTCAAGAACCTATGGCTATCTGAAACAAGACCGTCAGCGGCTCAGTGCTATGAAATGACTAAGTCCCATTTCCCAACACTGAATCTCCCTACACTGAACACCTTCAAGAACCAGATCGCAAGCTCAATACCCGAAGCGGTAATATTCTATTTCCGTCTAGGAAAGAAAGCATTTGAAGACAACTTTGCTTCCACCTGCATGCGTGATTTGTCGGGGATGTCTTCAAATAAATACTGGGTTGCAGACCACCACATCTTTGATGTGCTTGTAGACTGCAACGGCGAGATTGGGCGACCGTGGATGAGCGCATGGCAGGATCTGAAAAGCAAGAAGATCGTGGGCTATGTTATCAACATGGTTTCAAACCCTAATGCCAATATCGTAATAGACAGCTTTGCTCATGCCGTGGAACGCTTTGGAATACCCGAATGTGTTCTGCTGGATAACGGTAAAGATTACAAGGCTTTCGATATGTTCAATAACGAAAACTTCTTGTCCATCTCCAACAGGCTTCAAATCAGCGTTGTGAACGCAAACCCATACAACGCAAAATCAAAGCCTATCGAGCGTTATTTCAAGACGCTGGAAGAGAAATACTGCAAGTTTCTCCCTTCGTATATCGGCAACGATCCAAAGAAGCGCCCGGAAAAGCTGTCTGTAACAAACGATAAGGTTAAAGCCCTCGGTCTGGCTATGCCCTATGATGAATTTGTAGAACTAGCCGCCAAAATCGTTGAGGACTACAACAACACCCCGCATTCCGGCAACGGCATGAATAATAGAACACCGAATGAGGTATATAAAACCTCGTTTAAAAAGCCTTTAAGGCTTGCTTCAGGTGAAGACGGAATAACATTGCAGTCCCTTTTCCTCAGAGCAACAAAGGCGCTTTCCGTTACCAAGAACGGCGTAAGAGTAAAGGTGAACAACACTATCGGCTACAAATACTATGATAGTGACGAGCTTATCCGGATCAGAGGTAAAAAGGTAATCGTTCACTATCGTGGAGATGATACCGAAAAGGTGTATGTTCATGATCTGCTTGACCGTTACCTGTGTACGGCGTACAAGATCAGGTACTCCACCCAGACCGGCAGCGAAAACGACATACAAGCCATCAAGGACACCCAGCACAAGAACAGACTGCTCCGTGAAATTGTGCGTGAAGCCAAGCCGAACATACCTGAAGCGAACATCAGTACATACCTTGATGAAAGGAGCAGCAGCTATGACAGCAACGAGCTTGACGGTGTTGAGAAGCAGTTCAGCGACATTCCCGAAAGCATAATCCAAGAGGAAAAAGCCAAAGCCCAAGCCGAACAGCGGCACAATGGAACATTAAAGCCAAAGAAGACGGCTGTCAAAATGGATATTGACGCTGCACTGTTTAATTATGTGATGGCAGTGTCAAATCACAGAAAGGATGATGAAGACTAATGACACCAACACTCGACTACAATGAAATGCGTGATAAGCTCCGTGAGTACATGAAGTTGTCGGGCAAAACACAGGCGGTAATCGCTAAGGAGCTTGATTACAGCGTTGCGGCTGTATCACAGTTCCTTAACGATAAGTACACGGGCGACAATGAAGAATTCGCCGCTCGTGTCAACCAGCTTCTAAACATGGGAGCGGTGAGGAAATCGCTTGCAAAAGCCCCGGATTTCTGCATGGAGCTTAGCAATACCAAGAGTATGCTTAACCAGATAAGCATAGCCCATGCAACTAATGATATCCTGCTTCTTTACGGTCCTGCAGGCTGTGGAAAGAGTACGGCTTGCAGCTACTATGCGGATCATCACAAGGGTACTGTTCTGATCGAAGCTGACGCAACTACCAATTCCCCCCGTGCCGTTCTCAGCTTGATAGCCGAGGAAGTTGGCGAAAATTCAAGAGGAACAACGACCATCATCATGCGAACGCTGGTGAAGTACTTCAAGGGTTCTAACAAGCTGCTTATAATTGATGAAGCCCAGCACCTCACAGAAAAGACCTTCGACACCATAAGGGCGTTGAACGACAAAGCCGGTATAGGCATTGTGTATTCCGGAAATCCCAGCATTTTAAAGAATATGTTCGGCTGCCATCAGGAGCAGTTCGATCAAGTATTCAGCCGGATCGGATATCATTGCAAGCTGGACAATGAATACAGCTTTGATGACATTAAGCAGATATTCAGAAATCATAATCTTGATAAAGACTGCTTAAAGTACCTTTTAAAGACCTCTCATAAAAAGGGCGGTTTAAGAATAATGATCAAGCTGTATAAGCTGGCTGCCAATATCGCAAATGCGCTTGAAGTGCCTGTTTCCGTGGATATTCTGGAAGACGCTAAGCGGAGAATGGGCATTTCGGGGGTATCATGATGAATCTGAGCAGCAAAGAGAAGCGGCAGCCGTTACCGCAAATAACCGCCGCCGCCATAACGGAATCCGTTATTTTGGAAACATAGCTAACGAATCCGTTCTTATTATAATATATCTGACACAAAAAATCAAGACATTTTTGGAGGAACATACAATGAAAGTTGAAAGATACATACAGAGCCGGGAACAGATGGTTGAGATCGGTGAGCGGCTCAGGAAGATCA
>JAGAJA010000092.1 GCA_017829075.1 Oscillospiraceae bacterium
CCGCCGGAAGCAGGCTCGGACTTGGTTTCCGGCTCGACAGGCTCGGCGGGAGAGTTTGAGGCAAGCAGCTTCTCAATGTCTTCCTGCGACATCTTGCCGCCGGAGGCAGGCTCGGATTTAGTATCCGGCTCGACAGGTTCAGCGGGAGCATTTGCGGCAAGCAGTTTCTCAATATCCTCCTGCGACATCTTGCCGCCGGAAGCAGGCTCGGACTTGGTTTCCGGCGCTACCGGCTCGGCAGGAGCGGCTGCGGCAAGCAGCTTCTCAATGTCTTCCTGCGACATTTTGCCGCCGGAAGCAGGCTCGGATTTGGTTTCCGGCTCTACTGGCTCAGCGGGAGAGTTTGCAGCAAGCAGCTTCTCAATATCCTCCTGCGACATCATACCGCCGGAAGCGGGCTCGGATTTAGTTTCCGGCTCGACAGGTTCAGCGGGAGCGGCTGCGGCAAGCAGCTTCTCAATATCCTCCTGCGACATCATACCACCAGAGGCAGGCTCGCTATCCACGGCAGACGGAGACTCTTTCGGGGAATTATCGTCCGTTATTCCGCAGGAACGCAGCAGGGCTTCTATCTCGTCCTCGGACATCTTGTTGTTTTCAAGCTCGCGCTCCGGTTCGTAGGACTGATCCGGGGCAATTGTGACAGGCTTGCTGTTCTGGGCAACGATTTCGGCAACGTCCACCTTTTGCTGGTGCAGTATCTCGTCCACGTCAGCGGTGGGCTGCTCCTTTGCGGTATCGCGCAGCGCTCCTGAGGGATAGGACACCAGCGGGACGGGCTGGGATTCCGGCGCGATAAGGTATTCCGCATATCCGGCGGAAGCCTGATCATAGGTGAGCTGTTCCCCGTCGAAGCACAGCCAGTAGTCGTCATAGGGGGTAATGCCGTGGGTGCGCTTCAGAATGCTGAGGACATTGTATTTTTCAAGCCCCATGCGTTCCAGAATTGGATATGTAAACGGCGTCCTGTCCTGAAATACACGGCAGGAAAAAAGATAGTAGATATCGGTTATGTCAAGGGGACGATGAATGGTGGTAATCATCAGCTCCTTGTATCTGGTAAGTATATCGTATGTGACCTGCTCCTCCTCGGAAACAAGATATTCACAGACCGGGGCTTCTGCTTTCCAGACCGTGAATTTCAGAGGAAGCGGCATCTCGAACGCGCTGTTGTCAACTAGCCGGTAGCGGTTTGCCTTTAAAATATTCATTACTGTCCCTCCCGCTGTATGCGCACTGCATTATTAATATAATTATACCACAAATCCGTAATATAAGCAATAGTTTTTTTCAAGATGAACATAAACCGGGGTTTTCATATTGTAACCAAAATATTTTTCAGTTATTTGTGCAGGTTTAATAAAAATGCGTTTTTCGGTGAAATAATTATTGTGTATGTGTTTACAGAACGATTTTTTTGTGATATACTAATACTAAATAGCCTTGCCTTATTTTAAAATGCTCTGCTGATGCAGAAACAGAAACGGGGAGTATATATGAAAATCAGAACAATGCTGATGATGAGCGCCATGCTTTTCGCGATTCTGCCGATGGTGATATATTCGGTGTTTGTGAATAATATGCTGAGTTCAGACGGCGACAATCAGTTCCGCGAAACTATTTACGAGATAGTAGATAACGAGCGCTACACGCTTCAGGCGTACATAAACACTGTGAACAATCAGGTGAACACTATCCTGAATAACGCTGATGTTCAGGCTGCTATATCCTCGAAAAAGAGTTCCAACGAGGCGGGAAACTTCATCGCTGAGTTTGCAAAGCAGAATTCCGATATCGACTCTATCGCGCTTGTGACCTCGGACGGCAGCATTTTCTGCGGCAGCGCCGGAAAGACCGGTCAGTTTATTGATAATTTCAGCGCCTATAAAAGCTATGCGGACGGCGCTCTTTACTACAATAACATTATAAATCCTGAGGCTACCGGCGGCGGAACTAACCCCACCATGTTTATCAAGCAAACACAGGGCGACGTTACCCTGCTTGTGAACTACAAGCTCGCCGGCAAGAGCTTCCTGTACGGCGCGACCGGTGGAAGCGTATTCTACAACGGCTCTGTAACTGTTGCGGACTCTTCCCCCAGCCACAACTACAACATTGTTGATAACTTCAAGGTAAATCTCTACTATGAGTATCCCGCGGCAGTATTCCAGAGTGCAGTGGACAGCCTTACGGACGAAACAATACCCCAGATCATTGAGTACACTCCGGTGAACTCCTCCACAGGCGACAAGTGGTATGCCGCAATGGTCAAGGTCGGCGGTGAGAACGGACTTATCGCCATTGCAAGCTGCCCCGTTTCCGGAAACGCTAACAACTTCTCCCTCCCTGCCGGCAACAACATTATCCTTGCAGTAGTTCTTATCTCTATCGCTGCAATTGCAGGATCCATTGTGGTTTCTATACTCGTTACAAAGCCGCTCAAGACCATTGAGGAAACTCTTGTCAAGGTACGCCGCGGCGACCACGAAGCGAGAATTCCTACCGCAGTCAGCAACAATGAGTACGGACAGATGTCCCGTGCATTCAACAATCTGCTTGACGAGATCGTGGTAAGCGAGGACAGATACAGAACCATTACCGAGATGTCCGACAACATCATCTTCGAGTGGAACTTCAAGACCAACGAGGTATTCTTCTCCAACAACTTCAACAAGAAGTTCAGCTACCGTGCTCCGTCAGACCACTTTGGCGACAGCTTCCTGCTCAAGGCTAAGCTGCACGAGGAGGACTCTGAGCGCTACAAGGCAGACCTTGAGAAGCTGGGAAGAGGCGAGGAGTTCAAGCACAACGAGTACCGTATGAAGAACATCTACGGCGACTATATCTGGGTGCTCATCAGAACCGCGACTCTGCATGATACTGAGGGCAACCCGCTCAAGATCGTCGGAGTTATTCTGGATATCGACCGTGCAAAGAAGAGTGAGCAGCAGCTCACCGAGCGCGCAAGCTTCGACTCCCTCACAGAGCTTTACAACAGAGAAACCATTGAAAGCCAGATTGACAACGAGATCAACCTGTCCGAGGCTAGAAAGTCCGAAATGGCAGTTCTGTTTATAGACGTTGACGACTTCAAGCACTATAACGACCAGTACAGCCACGCTACCGGCGACCAGGTTCTGAAATTCGTTGCAGGCACAATAAAGGGCGTTGTTGGCGAGTTCGGATTTGCTGGACGTTACGGCGGTGATGAGTTCATTGCCTGCGTGCGCAATGCAGAGATCAACGATCCGACAAGAGTTGCTCAGGATATCATCTCCAGACTGGAAGAGGGATTTGACTGCGACGGCGAACATCTGACGGTCAGCGTATCCATTGGTATCTCAATGATCAAGGACGATTACAACACCCGTGTTGAGTACATCATCGGCAAGGCAGACGATGCGATGTACTCCGTTAAGAAGAATGGTAAGTCCAACTACGCATTTATCTGATAACAGATGATATAAAAATCTCCTCCGAAGGCGTGCCGCCTTTGGAGGAGTTTTTTTATTTATGGGTTGCGTTGAATTGATCAAAACTTTCTTTAGCTATTCGCTGCTATAACTACATTGCCGAAAGCGAGAGCTTTTGACGCGATCGGATTTTGTGTCCTATGGCTTGCTGACAGTGGCGCTGAGTCGTGTGATTTCACAGATAGAATAGGCTGTTAATCCTGCGATATCACAACGTTCTTTCCGCTTTTCTTACCCCGGTACAGCCGCTTGTCCGCGAGGGAGATAAGCTCCTCCATGTGAGCGTCCTCAGGATCTGGATTTTCACTGCTGTCCGCGAAGCCAAAGGTCATTGTTGTGGGTACTGGCTGTCCCTCGTACATGATATCCAGACCGCATATTGCACGGCGCATTTTCACCACGCGCTCATGACACTCAGCGCGGCTGCCTTTCATAATAATGAGGATCTCCTCTCCGCCCCAGCGGCAGGCGAAATCCGCTTCACTGATGTTGCCGGTAATTACTCCGGCAATTTTCTTCAGCACCTGATCTCCGCAGTCATGACCGTATGTATCGTTAGTCTTTTTGAAGTTGTCGATATCTCCCATGCAAACGCAGTAATTATCAACTGATCCATGGATATCGGAAAGGTGTTTCCATAGGGAATGCCGGTTGTACAATCCTGTCAGCGCGTCGTGAGAGGCTATGTAGTTCAGATTATCGTTGGTATCGCTCAACTCTTTCAGGAGGTTGTTCATCTGGTTTACGAAAAGGAACGAAAAGCCGAACACCAGCACAAGATTGAATATAATGTTGATCAGCCGCATAACGTTGACCTGCTCCGTGCGGAGAATATAGCCTGACAGAATGCCGATCTTATCGTTCACTATCAGAGTTGCGATAATGAGGACGGTGCTGATGAAAGACATAACCAGCATACTGCGCATGAAGGCCTTTTTGCTCACCGGGAACAGCGTGAACGCGCACATTGGGAGAATGGATATCGCATAAAGCAGGAAGCACGGCTCAAAGCCCACCAGCAGAGTTGCGACTATTGCGTGAGCAGTTACCTCCGCATAAACGATCAGCGTCATGCTGAGGATATGCTTGTCAAAGGAACGAACCACAAATGCGGCAATGACCCCTGTGATATATATTGCAATGCTGAAAAAATTCAGAATAACAAGTGGGAGTGCTCCGGCGTTCAGAAACATTACCATAAAGGAAACGTGCATGGCGGCGGCAGCGGAGAACATTACCTTGAACATGAGGCGGTTCTGAATTATCATATGTTTATCCCATCTTTCCCCGTTTTTTGTTTGTTTTCTATGTATTTTGCTATTATATGTATTTTATCATATTTGTTTACTTTTGTCAATTAATTCTTGTGAAATATATCAATTGTTATAATATAAGCTTCAATATTTTATAATGTTAAGAGGTGATAGAAATGTTCCGATTATAAATCCGGGGTGCGGGAGGCGGATTACAAGACGCTGATAGCCTTTGCGGATTACTTTGACGTTTCGCTGGATTATCTGTTCGGCAGGACTGAATGCAGAGAAGCTGGAAATAATTAAAATATCTCGCATTATCTGCTGAAATGGCAATAATACTCCGTGTTACTCGTCTATTCTTTCTGAGATGTAAAACTGAAATGAAATCAGAGAAAGCGAGAAAAACAGAGAGAAACCAAGCGAAAACGCAAGAAAAGCGGATATATTTAAAATATACGCAAAAAAGCTATTGACAAAATGATTTAAAGCGTGTATAATATCATTTGTTGCATAGCGGCATTTGTGTATGAATAATGCCGGATACTTTAAATAAGGAGGAAACAAATATGTCAACTTATATGCCTAAGGCTGCCGAAGTTGAGCGCAGCTGGTATATTCTCGACGCAGCCGACAAGCCCCTCGGACGTGTTGCTGCAACCGCTGCTCACCTCTTAAGAGGAAAGCACAAGCCGACCTTCGCTCCCAACTGCGACTGCGGCGATCATGTTATCATCATCAACTGCGCAAAGGCAGTTCTCACCGGCAAGAAGCTGGAGAAGAAGGTTTACAGATGGCACACCGGCTGGATCGGCCATCTTAAGGAAGTCGGCTATGATAAGCTGATGAAGGAGAACCCCGGAAAGGCAATGACCATTGCTGTAAACGGAATGCTCCCTGACACCACACTCGGCAGAAAGGCTCTCACCAGACTGCGCTGCTACGCAGGTGCAGAGCACAACAATGCGGCTCAGAAGCCCGTTGAATACAAAATATAAGGAGGGTCTGAACAATGTACGATTCTAAGCCTTATTACTATGGCACCGGCAGAAGAAAGCACTCTGTTGCCAGAGTCAGAGTTTACCCCGGAAGCGGCACAATCACCATTAACGGTCGCTCTATTGACGACTATTTCGGTCTGGATACACTCAAGCTGATCGTTCGTCAGCCCCTTACCCTCACCGATACAGTTGAGAAGTTCGATATCGTTGCTACCGTTGCAGGCGGCGGCGTTACCGGTCAGGCAGGCGCAATCCGCCACGGTCTGTCCAGAGCGCTCCTCCAGTACTCCGATGAGCTGCGTCCTGTCCTCAAGAAGGCTGGATTCCTCACTCGTGATCCGAGAATGAAGGAAAGAAAGAAGTACGGCTTAAAGGCTGCACGTCGCGCTCCTCAGTTCTCCAAGAGATAATCAAAGTCCTTACAAACCTCGCATTTATGCGGTTTGCGGCGACACCGTTATCAACTTGGTCTTTATTTGGTCTTTATATCCTCTCCGAGTATTCGGGGAGGATATTTTTATGCCAATTTTAGAGATACAAGGTCAGCCACCTTTGCTTTTGTGCTTTTGAGAACATCAGCATAGATATTCGCGGTCACGCCTATATCGCAATGTCCGAGGTGTTCCGATACGATTTTCAGGTCAACGCCGCTGTTCAGAAGTAAGGTTGCGTTGCAGTGACGGAGCTGGTGCAGGGTAAGGAACTCAAACCCCGTCCCTTTGAGAAAGCGTTTGAAAGAAGTTCGCAGCGCCGACCTGTCGCGGTAATTTCCGTTTGCGGAAGTGAACACCATTTCGGGGTGTGCAAAACTATCGCCGAGCGCTCCCGCAAGCTGCTCTTGATACGCTTTCTGCTCACGGAAAATATCCGTAAGCGCCTTGCTCATTCCGATTGTACGGATACTGCTTTCGGTTTTGGGAGTGGTGAGCCAGTGCTTTCCGCCGACATCGGCAAGGTTGTGGTTTACCGAGATGGTCATTTCGTCAAAGTCGATATCCTCCCACGAAAGAGCGAGCATTTCACCGCACCGCAGACCCGTGTAAAGCAGCACCTTAATCATTCGCTTAACGTCAAGGTCGCAGCTCTTTGTTTCGAGAAGCTCCATAAACCGCTTGGTCTGTTCTTCGTCAAGGACAGGCTTTTTCTTTTTGCCCTTGTTCTTCGGAAGAATGACATTTCTGCACGGCGTATCTCTGATAAAACCCTGCTCCACGCCCCTGTGAAAAATGCTCTGCACGACAACATAAATTTTTCGCACCGTTTCGGGCTTCACTTTCAAGGATTGCACAAACTGCGTCAGCCTCGGAGTGCTTATGTCCTTGACTTTCACGTTCCCGAAAACAGGGGCAATGTGGTTTTTATAGGCGCTTTTGTAGTTGTAGAGCGTTCCCTCTTTCAGCTCCACGGGAGCATAGTTTTCAAAGTACCATTCCGCAAGCTCCGAGAAGCGCATATTCTCGTTAAGCTGCGCATAGCCCTTGCAGTGTCTCTCAAATTCAAAGGCGTATTCATTCGCCAACTTTTCGGCTTTCTTGGGCGTTACTCCCACCGGGGGAGTGAATGTGGTTGACTTGACGATTTGTTTGCCGTTGGCGTCATAGCCTAATGACACCTTAATTCTGAAGGTTTCCCCTCGTTTTGTAATGGTAGCCATAATAATATTCTCCTTCAATATCATAGATTTTATGACATACCCTCTGCAACTATATTTTACCACTTTAAAGTGTGATTTGTCAAGAGGTATGTTATCTTTTCTGTACCTTTTTCGGTGCGTTTTTGTGTGCATTTGCATTCTGCTCCGCTGCCTGTTTTTCTTCCTGCTGCGCCTTTATAAGATTATCAATGTAGTTGCCCTCAACAATCTCCTCGTAAGCCTTAATCAGCGTGTTAATGCGCTTTAAGGCGGCTTCCTCTTCTTCGGGTTTCTCGCCGTGTAACCACTTCTGATTTATCGTATGTTGCAGTTCCTTTGCCTTTGCGTATATACTGTCACGAGAGGTAAAACCGAATTCCCCGATTGTAACAAGTTGTTCCGATAGGTAGTTAATCCGAGCGTCATTTTGGAAGAAATAATACCGCCGCTTGTCGGTTTTCTTCGGTTCAAGCCGGAACTGCTTGACTGCGGTGGTAATGTTAAGAATGGTGATATGAAACCGCTTCTCAATCGAGCTTGCGGTCTGTGCTTCATACCTCACACGGTCGGTAAACATATCCTTTTCTGCTATGCGCTGTTCAAGGTTTTTCGGAAGATACTCGTCGCCAAGGTTTTTCAGCCGAACAAAACGCTCTGCGTTCGGGTGCTTCACCGCTGTGTATTTTCCCTCTTTAACCTCGTACCCACGCTCCTGCAATCGAAAAAGCAAATCATCAAGAGTTTCCGTCCTATACACCAGTCTGTCAATATCCAGCTTAATCTGTTCACGGATAGTGGGAGCTTTCTCGTCGGGCTTGTAGTGGGACGCAATCGCCTGTGCCGTCCTCAAAGCATAATCGGGAATGTAGAGCGTGTTGCTTTCGGCAACGCAAGGTATTTTCGCCCGAGCCAACCCATCCGCTATGTATTGAAGTTTGTCGGGACTGTAAATGTTCACAGGTACAAAGTCCGCCCCAACTTTCTTGCTCATATCTTCAAGCTGCTGCCTTAACTCCGTTACTTTTTCACGCATAACATCGTTCTGATTGTTGATAAGGGCAGCCTCCTCCGAGGTCAGCTCCTCAACAGGTTTCTTTTTCAGCTCGTTTATGCGAGCATTTATGATGCTGATTTGCTCCGCTTCGTGAGCAGCTTTCTTGTAATCGTCAACAGACAAATGTGGACGGTGGACGTTTTTATCCTCTCGCCGCAAACCGTGTTTCAGCAAAATCTGCTCCATAACCGAACGCTCGCTCTCCGACCAAGCTGTCCACTCGTTCTGCATTTTATTTGATGAGGAAAAACCTTGTTCACGCAAAGCACTACTCATAGAATTTTTAAGTGACATCCCACGCTGTCCCTTGTGAGCCACAGGAACGAAGTCTATATGCAAATGTGGCGTACTCTCATCAAGGTGCATAATCGCATTAAAGACTTTGAGGTTAGGATTTCTTTTTTCAAATTCCTTCATATACTCGTCAAGCATTGTCTGTGCCGTTTTCCAATTCTCCGTATTAAGCCCGCAGTCGTGCAAATCCCCGAACTGCACAACCACCTCATAGAACAGTTTTCCCTTGCCGGACTTTTTAACGTGTTCGTAGTAGTCGGGGATTTCACGGTCAGCTCGTTTCTGCTTTGCGTTGTACTCCGCAAGAGCCTCTCCGAAAATCTGCTGATAGAATTGTTTTATCTCAATCTGCTTGTATGTAATGTTGTCGCTCGTCCGTGAAACATCAACATTGTGGGCGGTGATAACTCGATTGTTGTGGTCGAGATAACCACTATCCACCCGAAACGAAACCGACAGCCCGTTTGAGTTTTTCTCGCTCATAACACACATCTCCTTTCGCCTGTTTTGTGAATTTATCTTGTCTGCCGCACCTGCTCTTGAAAAGCAGTTTTCAAATTTATCTCATTATAGGAGGCAGCTGCTAAAAAGCAGTTTTTCAATTTATCTTCAAAATGCTCAACGAAAATTCTTCTTAAAGTAAAGCACTTTCTGCGGCTGTTGTCGTTGTTGCTAAACTCAATAGTGATAGTGACAAGCTCCGCCCGTCATTATCACATTGAGTTGGGAATAAATCCCCAAACCCCTTTTCGTTTCCTGCTCCGAGATTTGAGATAAAATCTCAACACCCTTGAAACCAGCCCACCCGTGAAACTAGGTAAAAGCGAAAATCGCTCTCAAACGACTGCTCCGAGAGTAGGGGGTAAAATCCAAAACCTCTCTCCCTTAACCTCTGCGGATAGGAGCGAAAACTCGCCAAGCCCAACAAAATTTTTCTTTTCAAATCTGAAAGAAAAATTCTCTCAAAGCGCTTACGCACTCCCGTACATATCGTGATTAACAAGAGCCGTGAAGTAGTTGTCCATAGTGGACGGAGCGTTGTAAAGAGTGGTGATGAGGTAGGAGCGAATGTTGCGGACATCGCTTGTGTTCTTCTTCAATGCCAGCAGCACATATTCGATATGCTCGTGTGTCAGCTTCAGAAATCTGCTCTTAACTACCTCGTGCGGAACATCTTCTTTGTTAACCCGAATAGTGCTTTGGCTCGAACACACAACATCAACCATTATCTCCACCAGCTCGTCAACCTTTTCCTGCTCCATTTTGTCAAAGCAGTCATACTCAATATTCTCCCGAATAAGCTCAAGATAATTGCTGCGTTCATCAATCCTATCCATCTCATCGCCGCCAAGGGTTGATAGATTAGGATTGTTATCTTTAGATTTTTTTATATTAGGATTTATAGGATAGATTGTCAATACAAGTGCAACACAATTATGAGAAAAATTTTTTGAGCACCTCAAAGGGAGTAAGGTAATTTAAGCGTTTCCTCGGACGATTGTTAATCATATCTACAATAAGCTGCAAATCATCATCGGAAATATC
>JAGAJA010000093.1 GCA_017829075.1 Oscillospiraceae bacterium
CCCTAAAGGGACTTTCTCGCCGAACATCCGCCCTGCGCGCACGGTTTGGCGGCATTGCCGCCAAACCGCACACTTGTGCGGATAGAAGTGTTTTTTGCCCCGGCAGAGCTGGGGCAAAAAACGGATTTCAAAAGCCCGCTTCGCGGGCAAAACTGATTTTTTCGACAAGCTGAAGCCGGCGCTTTTTGTGCGCCGGCTTTGTATATTAACGGAGCTAATTCAACTGATGAATTATCCGATCGTGATATATTTGTTCTGCTTCTCAGGAAGGGCATTCTTCTTCGGAACAGTAAGCTTTAATGTGCCGTTCTCAAACTTAGCTGTGATATCCTGCTCGGTCACTGCGTCGCCTACATAGAAGCTTCTGCTGAAGCTGCCGGAATAACGCTCGCGGCAGAGATATCTGCCTTTCTCGTCCTTTTCGTCCTTTGAGCCATTGCTTTCCGCGCTGATCTTCAGATAGCCGTCATTAAGCTCCGCCTTGATGTTTTCCTTCTTGATTCCGGGCAGGTCGATCGTAAGCTCATAGCTTGTTTCAAACTCCCTGATATCGGTTTTCATCATGTTGGACTCGGTTCTGGTAACGAACGGTGTTCCAAAGAAATCGTCAAATACGCTGTTTCTGATGCTGGGCATTAACATAGGTCATTTCTCCTCTCAAATGTTTGTTTTTTGAATGTATGTGAACGGTGTGAACCGGAATTATCCGATCGCTATATACTTGTTCTGCTTCTCAGGGATTGCTTCTTTCTTCGGAACGGTGATCTTCAGAGTACCGTCCTCGAACTTCGCTGTGATATCCTGCTCGGTCACTGCGTCGCCTACATAGAAGCTTCTGCTGAAACTGCCGGAGTAACGCTCGCGGCAGATATACTTGCCGTTCTCGTCCTTTTCGTCATTTGAACTGCTGCTCTCGGCACTGATCGTCAGATACCCGTCATTCAGCTCCGCCTTGATGTCTTCTTTATTGACTCCCGGCAGGTCGATCGTAAGCTCACAACTGTTATCAAGCTCCTTGATATCTGTTTTCATCATGCTTGACGCTGTTCTCGTCATGAACGGTGTTTCAAAGAAATCGTCAAATACGCTGTTTCTGATGCTAGGCATTAACATAAGTCATTACTCCTTTCGCAAGCTTTTTGGGGTTTGCTGTATATATTTTGTTCTTATTTTTGAATTCCGGGGGTAGGTTTCTCTTTTGATCCCCTATCTCTTTCGTTCTGATTGTATTATAGCACAACTTTTTAGCACTGTCAACGGTAGAGTGCTAACTTTCCAAAAAACGTCACAAATATCACATATTTATCATATTCGAGTTTTGCTCCGAGAAATCATTTCCTAGATAAACCGCATTGTTGTGCAGTTTAGCAGTGTTTTGCTCAAATAATAAAAAACCGCATTTATTTATCTATTGACAAAATCTGCTTTGAGTGATATAATGTAACAAACGTTATGCAACGCAAGTTGCCACAAAGGAGAATAACTATGCCGCCAAAAGCACGATATACCCGTGATGAAATTATAGAAATAGCGCTGGAGCTGGTTTCTGCAAAAGGAACAGAGGCGCTTAACGCGCGTAATCTTGCAGCAGCCCTCGGCACCTCTACCCGACCTGTTTTTACAGCCTTCAAGAATATGAACGAACTAACCACAGAAGTAAAAGCAGCGGCAATGAGGAAGTTCGACAGTTATGCTGAAAAGGATAAAAAAGACTCCCCTGCCTTCAAAAACGTGGGAATGCAGATGATACTTTTCGCCGCAGAGCAGCCAAAGCTGTTCCAGATGCTGTTCATGAGCGAGAATAAGGAGTTAATGAGCTTCAACGACCTTTTCGACCACCTGGGAAACACCAGTTCATTATGTACTGAATACATACAGCGCGACTACGGTCTTGACAGCAGAGAGGCAATGCTGCTGTTCAGAAGTATGTGGCTGTATACCTTCAGCATAGGCGGACTTATCGCAAGAGGCGTCTGCCGTTATAATAAGGAAGAGGTTTCCGAAATGCTCTCCATTGAGTTCAGGGCGGTCATCGGGCTTATCCTGTCCGGAAAGGCATTTGACAAGCCGGAGGAATTCCAGAAGAATACTACTCCGGAGGAATTTCAGAAACAATTTAAATTAAAGGAGTAATATGAACATACTTATTTTAATGGGAAGTCCCCGTCTTAACGGGAATACCGCCGAGCTGTGCAAGCCCTTTATGGAACAGCTCAGGATACGGGGCACAGAGGTGAAATACATTCCCCTCGACAACAAGCAGATAAACCCCTGCCGCGCCTGCTACGCCTGTCAGAATGTTCAGGGCGAGTACGGCTGCGTACAGCAGGACGATATGCAGGAGATAGTTCAGGATATTATCAGCGCGGACTGCATCGTGCTTGCTACACCGATTTATTCATGGTACTGCACCGCAAAAATGAAAGCGCTTCTTGACCGCCATTACGGTCTGAACAAGTACTATGGCAGCGCGGAAGGCTCGCTGTGGGCGGGAAAAAAGGTCGGAATTATCGCGACTCACGGCTATGAGGGGGATTATGCAACAGAGCCTTTTGAAACAGGAATAAAGCGTCTTTGCAAGCACTCAGGGCTTGATTATGTCGGAATGTACTCCGTTCAGGACGAGGACGATCTTGCTTCATTCCAGACCGAAAGCGCAGTCGCCGGCGCAAAGGCTTTCGCCGACAAACTGCTCGGAACATAAATACATAAATAAAAAGTGGATTCAGGGAGGTAAATACATATGGAACTGCTCAAGGAAAACGAGCGCAGCGCAGCAAAGGCTGCGGCAAATGTAATGAGGATCACTGCGGCGGTGTTCGTACTGGTTCTGGTGCTGGATATTGTCGGGATATTCACGGTGGAACTTGGAACTATGATCTCGGCTTTTATAATCGGCTCCGTGCTGCTATTTGTGCCGACATTCATAGTTAATTTGGCTAAAGCAGAGGGGAGCTGGGTAAAGTACATTATCGTGCTGTGCTCTGTGATATTTACGGTCATTCTGACAGTGACCCTGTCGTACCACGCAGTACTGCTTTATGTCTACCCTATCGCGATAGCAAGCCTGTTCTTTTCAAGCAAACTGAACAACTTTGCGACTATCATTACCATTATCGGAGTATCTGCGGGGCAGTTTTTAAGCTTTCAGCTTGATCTTGTTTCCGACCATAACTTAAGCGACGTAAAAAAAGTAGTGCTTTTCGGCATTATTCCGAGAGCGCTCATACTTATCTGTATCTCCGCGATATTCACCATGCTCTGCAAGCGAACCACCAAAATGCTCGGCAATCTTATGGGCGCAGAGCAGCAAAAGCTGATGCAGGAGAAATCTCTTGAAATGTCCCGCAAGCTTCTGAATACAGTCGAGGAGCTTGACAAGATCGCCCTTGCTTCCACAGAAGCAAACCGCAGCATCTCCGAGGAGTCCTCAAATGTAATGCGGGACAGCGATGACAACTTTGAGCATATAAAGTCCGTTGAGGACAATATGAACGAGATATCGGACAGCCTGAAAAAGCTTTCTGACATGAGCCATGAAATTGCAGACCTCACCAGCAGAGCGGACGAAATAACCGCAGACAACAACCAGAAGATAGTCCTTGCTTCACAGAGCATGGACGAGATATGCCGGGGCAGCGAAGAGAGCCGCGAGATCATTTCACGGCTGTCTGAGCAGTCAAAGCAGATCGTTGACATCGCAAAGGTGATAACCGGTATCTCAACCCAGACGAATATTCTAGCAATAAACGCTTCTATCGAAGCCTCCCGCGCCGGAGAAGCTGGAAAGGGCTTCTCAGTTGTCGCAAGCGAGATAAAGTCACTGTCCGAGAAAACCAAGACCGCCGCTGCCGAGATCAGCGTGATAATCGGAGAAGTCACCGAGAACATTTCCGGAACTGTTTCAGCCATGGAAAAGAATTCCGAGCTTACACGGCAGGGTCTGGACAGCATGAACGAAATGAAGCGGTCGGCGGAACACCTCAGCCAGTCTAATAATGAGATCTCCCGCAATATCTCCGAAATGAACAATGTTATCGGAAGTGTTACTGAGTACGGCGGGAAAGTTTCCGATAAGCTGGTCAGCGTAAGCCGGAACATTGAAAACAACTGCGGAGCGGTACAGCACGTTGCCGCCGCAATTGAGGAAAACAGCGCAGGAACTGAAAACCTCGGCTTCATGGTCAAGGATATCAAGAATATGGCTGCGGAGCTTGAAAGGCTCACACAGTAACAAAAACCACCCGGTTCAATTCCGGGTGGTTTTCTTATATGTCAGGGTCATATTTTTTCGATCTCGTCCTCGGTGCAATAGATAACTACTGACATTCCGATGAAATCAACGTCCTCGTCCTCCTCAGGGTCGCTCTCTATCACATATACCCTGCTGCCGCCTGCGCTGTTTATGTCTGTTATAGTCCCGACAACTCCGGTCGCCTTGATCTTTACAGTATCGTCAATTCTGAACAATTTTCATGCCTCCATTATTTCCGCTCCAGCGGTTCTGGATTTTCACACTGGATAAGCGACGCATTTCCGGCGGGCTTTGCCCAGTGGACTGCATTTCGTATGATCCTGAGTACATTCTCATTCCGGAATATTGGGTATTCCTCGTGTCCCGGCTGGAAATAGAATATTTTTCCGGCACCCCGGCGGTAGGTTATTCCGCTGCGGAACACCTCTCCTCCGGCAAACCAGCCCATAAATACCACCTCGTCCGGAGTTGGAATATCAAACGGCTCGCCGTACATTTCCTCCTCCGCCAGCTCGAAATGCTCCGGAATTCCCTGCGCAATCGGGTGCGACGGAATGACCGTCCACACGCGCTCCCTGTCCCCGTGCCGCCATTTCAGATTGCAGGAGGTTCCTGTCAGCCGTTTGAAAACCTTGCTGTGGTGCGCGGAATGCAATGCAATAAGCCCCATGCCAGCGTTTACCCTGCTGCACACTCTCTCCACAGCTTCATCGGAAACCTCTCCGTGAGCCATGTGTCCCCACCAGATAAGCACGTCTGTATTGTCCAGCTTTTCGGAGGAAAGTCCCTGCTCCGGGTCGTCAAGGCTTGAAACAGTCACGTTCAATTCCTCGTCAGATGAGAGATATTCCCCTATCGCCGAGTGAATTCCCTTGGGGTATATTTTCGCCACCTCCGGCTGGGATTTCTCATGCCGGAATTCATTCCATACCAGTACGTTTATCATGATTTACACACCTCGTTCAGCCACTTTTTCACATTCTCCGCAGATTTTCTCATGTACAGGGTCTGGTCAACTGCCCCGAAATGCTCCACCGAGAAATCTCCGGTATAGCCGTCGGCGATCAGCCGTTTTACCAGAGCCTCAACTCCGATATAGCCGCTGCCTGCCTCGCAGGGGTACATCTCCGCTCCGGACAGGTCGTTCTTTACATTGCTTCGGTCAGAATTACAACGGGAACTATCGCGGCTCCTGTCTTTCAGATGAACATGGGCTATATACGGCTTGAGCCGCTCGTATGCCTGCGCTGCGTCCTCCAGCATATACGCGAAATTTCCGGTGTCAAACGTGAAGCGAAGCCCTTCTGTCCCCTTCATGAGCCGCTCCAGCAGAGAAATATTGCAGCAAGGGGAATTGCAGTCGTCAAAGTCCTCCACCGTAACTGTTATCCCATAGTTTCGGGCATGGGCGCACATCACCGAAAGCTGCTCACAGGTGCGTTCGATTACTTCCTCACGGTCATCATCGGGGTGAATAAATCCCGGAACAGCCAGCACCTTTTTCGCTCCGAAATAAGCCGCAGTTTCCAGATGTGTAAGCATTTTTTCAAGAGAAACCTCGGCGCTTTCGTGTGGAAAATCATAAAATGCGTACACGGAAGCCGTATTCATTCCGCAGCTATCAAAAAGCGCTCTCGTATTCTCACGGTCGGATAACCGCCACAAGTCGCACTCCAGCCCGGAATACCCCATACCCTGCGCTTCAAGCAGCATTATTTCCGTGGTGATATCCCGCTGGGTGCAGGCTTCATAGATATGCTCAAGAAAAATATTGAGTTGGTTCATATTTTGTCCTTTTCAGAGTTTTTTTCGGTCATTCACCGGTTATCTCACGCATCAGCTTTGCACCCATGACCGTTGCGGGTATGCGATAATCCGGCGGAAGATTGCTGAGTATTACCACCGCACAGTCTTTTTCCGGTGAAAACGCTGCATAGCTGTTGTAATGTCCGGTGCCGCCGTTGTGCCAGATTATCCCGTTTTCACGGTCAATGATCCATGCCATGCCTATCTCGTCCATATTTATTCCCATAGATTTATAGCTGTCAGATGCTGCGTCAATGCTGCGCAGGCTTTCCTGACACTCTGTAAATTCTCCTCCGTCAAGCTGAAGCCACATATATAAAAGCATATCCTCAATATCAGAGGTGATCGCTCCAGCAGACATATATGTATCTCCGGGCGTCCAGTCCCAGTAATTATCAAGGTCGCCGCTCCCGTCTGAAATGTGGGAATTATCAAGACCAAGCTCATCAAGATAGCTGTTCATCAGCGTTGTGAATTCCGTCTGATAAACCTTTTCAAGCATAAGTCCCAGAGCCGCATAGCCGAAATTGGAGTAATCAAAGCCATGTTCAGTATCCGAAATGTCGGTTTTTGCCAGACGATCAAGGATCATACTGTCGCCGATACCGCAGAAGCTGTTCCTGCCGCTGAAAAAGTTACCGATCATCGGGGATTCCAGATAATATGAGCTGTAACCGGAGGTGTGGGTCAGAATTGAGCGGATATCCGGATAATGCGCCTTTTCCGTAAGCTCAAGATACTCGTCTATCCCAGCGTCAAGGGATATTCTCCCCTCCCTGACTGCGCGGTTGACAAGCGCGGCGGTAAAGGTCTTGGTGAGCGAACCTATCTCGTAGGTATGAAGCTCCTTGGGGAGTATTTCTCCGTTCTCGCCGTATACTGTCCATGACGCCTCGCCTTGTTTTATCGTTCCCACCGTGATAACCGCATCGCGATTTCCGGAGGTGGTATATTCTAGGCATTCACGGAAACTCATTCCGGGGATCTTGCTCATCTGATAATTACCGTATATCGCAAAACCGCCCACTGCCAGCGCCGCTGCTGACAATATCGCCGCTGCGGCGATCAGTACTTTTTTCTTCTTTATTTTCATATGTATTCTCCCTTACCGTTGTGTAACGTATGTTGCATATCCTTTGTTATTATAATACATATTCAGGATTTTGTCAATCATACTGTAATTCTTTTATTGAAACCAGAACACATCGGCATTAGGAATAGCGGCAAAAACGACCCATACCGGAATAATCATTTCTTCTTACGGTATGGGACGTTGATTATTTACTTCGATATTGCTGCGGAAAGGCAGAGTATCAGTCGATCCGGTAGACCCAGTTGTCCTTTCGAGGCTTCGCTGCGGGAATTTCCCCGGCGGGATAGCCAAGAATGCAATGCCCTATCCCCTCGTATTCTCCCTCAATTCCGAGAGATCTCAGCAGTTCCTTACCCTCCGGAGTCTGGAATTCCTCCTTCGCCCGGTGTATCCAGCAGCTTCCCAGACCCACAGCATTAGCCGCGTTCAGCAAATTCGCCATGACAAGGCTGCCGTCATAAATATAGGTCGAGGCAGACTTGTCTGCAAGCACTATCAGAACCACCGGCGCTCCGTAAAACGGATCGCCGCTTCCGCCCATTATCTGTGCATTCAGCTTTGATAGTCTGTCGCGGGTCGCTTTGTCGGTGACTGCAATGATTATCGGTGACTGGCGGTTCATTCCGGTGGGAGCGTAGGTTCCCGCCTTTATGACCTCTTCTATCAGCTCCCGGGGCGGCATTTCCGGCTTGTACGCCTTAACGCTCCTGCGAGTGAGAATTGCGTTTAATGATTCGTTCATGTTTATTCTCCTTTCAGGACAATATGTTCAAGCAAGCTCTTTGCGAACCACTTTACCTCCGGTCTGTCTGCGATCTCCCATAAACGGGAGGTACAGTATACGGTGTTGCCAATGGTGTAGAGCAGACCCAGCCGCTTGTGCCGCTCCGGGTTGTCGATGACCCAAACCTCCGGCTCGATGTCAGTACCGTCAAGGTCGGCACAGCGGCTGTGGGTGACTATCTCGTACCACTGAGGAGTGGTGAAGCTCTCGCAGGGGAACTCCTTCAGCAGCGGGGATTTGTTGTCGATAAGCAGTCCCAGCGTTCCGGTAGGAACTGGCTTGCCCATGCTCTCTGAAATACTCCGGAACATTCCATAGCACCAGAAGTCGGTACAGTATTCGCCGGGGAGCGACTCCTCGCCGAGTGCCGGGATATACAGCGCGCCGCCGCGCTTAGCCTGCTCAAAGTCCTGCGTAACAGCAATCATCCTGCCGCCGCAGGAGATCTCATTTTCGGTGATCTTCACATCAATGTCCGGATAAATATACAGCGTATAGCTGTTCTCTGCTATTCCCTCCACTGAAAGGTGAAGCGCTGCTTTTACCGGGCGATCGCATTCTATGCTGAACGAAATGCTCCTTGCCATGTAAATGCGCCCGTTTTTATCGAAAATCTCAGAAGAACCGCTGGAAACTATATTTCCGTCAACACTAAGCTCCCATTCAACCGATTTTCCGGAGAAATCCGGGTCGGTGCTTGACACCTGAATCCCGCAGTCTATCTCCTGCCCTGCCTTATAAACAAATCCGTCCAGCAGCGCCAGAACCACGCTTTCACCGCAGAACTGCCGCCATTCCTCCGGAGAAACAAGCCCCTTGGACTTCATGTGGGCATTCAGAATTCCGACAGTCGCAACGCCCTGACCGGGGAAATCCTGAATATCCAAAAGCTGAAATCCGCTCATCATGGAGCTGCGCAGCGCGGTTTCGATATCCCTGCGGTAGCAGTCCACGGCAAGCGCGCCGGAGGCATGAAAGAAATCCCGCCAGCGGTGCAGCATTCCGGCTTCCTCAAGACCTTTTTTATATGCGGCATATGCCTCGTGGCGGACAGGACCGGTGTAATCCTCGATCTCGTCGAAGTCCGGGTATATCGCATACTGCCCTACTTCGTGGGATATCACAGGAACGTGTACTGAGATATTGTCCCATGACTCTGCCTTGACCTTTTTCATTTCCGTACCGTACTGTATCATTATCTCGCCATTCTCATCAGTAACCTGTGTTCCGCCGAGCGCCGCCGTTTCGTCTATCAGCGGGTCGTAATTATGTAAGCTGTTTGGATAGTTGGTCTGGATATGCCCCTGAGGAGCGTCGCACATGGCGTAGCTGCCGCGGATAAGCCTGTCTTTTCCCAGCCGCACGCCGCTGAAGAAATCCTCCTGCTCCAGAACACAGGGAACAAACTGGAAGTTGTTCGATCCTCCTGCATAAAGCTTGTCCAGATACACTGACTTATAGCCGGAGATCAGCTCATTGAGCCGCTCCTTGCTGCCCCACAGTTCATTGCCCATGCTCATCATCACAAAGCTGGGGTGATGTCCGAATTCACGAAGTATCCGCCAGCCCTCCTGCCGCAGGAACTCATGCTCTTCGCCGAATTCCTCCGGAATAGTTCCCCAGAAAGGAAGCTCCGGCTGCATATAAATTCCGAGGATATCCGCGGCTTCAAACGCAGCCTCCGGCGGACAGCAGGTGTGATATCTGATGTGGTTTATCCCGTACTGCATCAGGGTTTCCATGTATTTAAGCCATGACTGCGTGTCAGTCGGCATGAAGCCGGTTTCGGGAAATACCATTCCGTCGTGCTTGCCGCGCAGGAAGGTCTGCCTGCCGTTTACAAGCAATGTTCTGTCAGCTGACGAAAGCCGCCGCATACCGAATGTAACAATGCGACTGTCCCCGGCGATGTCGATTTCAAGCTTCAGCAGCTCAGGAGAGGTATCGCTCCAGAGAGGGGGCTTTTCATTCAGAATTATATCGCATTCAAGCGGCTTTTCCGCAGTGAAATTTGCGGCTGCCCTGCCGTATTCGATGTTATCATCGTACACTCTGAGCGCCGCCTTTCCGAACAGTGCGCCAACGATCTCCGCCCGTACATTGACAGAATTTTTGTCCGGGTCAGGAATCACGCAGACTGCTTCCGGATAGGCGTTGTAAGCCTGAATTTCTATCCTGCCGAGAATACCGTTCCAGTTGGTCTGAGTATCGCGGGAGGTCAGATGTCCTCCTCCGGTGGGGTAATCTGTGTTGTCAACGCAGATCAGCAGTTCATGCGTTCCTGCTGGCAGTCCGTTTAGGGAATAGCGGTGCGGCGCGCACAGAGAGCAAAAGCTGCCGAATGGCTTTCCGTCAACAAACAGGCGGGTCTTTCGGGTGCGCTCAAGGAACAGCGTCATATTCCTGTCCGCCATTTCCGGGGTTATCTCAACACTTCTTCTGAACCAAGCCCAACCCTCGAACTTATGCAGGTCGGTAAGGCAGCCGTATTCGATTTCGGTGTTCAGCTTCCCAAGTCCCGCATTAGATGTGGAATTTGGCAGGGTTATTTTATCGGGAAAGCATTCGGGCAGTCGGTCGGTTTTGTTCTCGTCAAGAAACACGTCCCACTGTCCGCTGATGTCGGATATTATCATGAATATACCTCCGGATCATTTAGAATTATATGTTTAATTATATACGAATTTGCGGATAAATTCAACCGCTTTTTCTATTTTCAACAGAATTTTCAAAAATGAGGTTATCCCACTTGACAAAATCAGAAAAATGTTGTAAAATAGTTTTGTTATATTTACGGAGACGTATCGAAGTGGTCATAACGGGGCTGACTCGAAATCAGTTAGGGCTTACGCCCCCGCGAGTTCGAATCTCGCCGTCTCCGCCAAGTTTTGTCGCGGGAACAACCGCGACAAAACCTCCGATTTTTTTCGTCCTCCCGGAGTGGGAGGACGTCAGACCGTCGAAAAAGTCCCTAAAGGGACTTTCTCGACGAACATCCGCACTGCCCGCACTCACTGACAGCAAAGCTGTCAGTTCGCACAGTTGTGCGGATAGAAGTGTTTTTTGCCCCGGCAGAGCTGGGGCAAAAAACGGATTTTAAAAGCCCGCTTCGCGGGCAAAACTGTGTTTTTTCGACAAGCTATCGTCCTCCCGGAGTGGGAGGACGTTTTGTTTTAGAAAACTCTTTTTCATTTCAATGAGTTTTCAATAAAAATCTTGAATTCCGGCTGGAATTGTGCTATAATAGTAAAGTGTTGATAATCAACGGATAAAACATAAGATACATTTCAAGGAGAAAAGCTATGGTCGCGAAAACACCGCCAATGGGCTGGAATAGCTGGGACTGCTACGGTGCAGCCGTAAACGAACAGACAGTCCGCGCAAATGCCGAATTTATGGCAAAGCACCTGAAAAAATACGGTTGGGAATATATAGTTGTTGACATTCAGTGGAGTGAGCCAACTGCACAGAACCACGAATACCACCCGTTCACTGAGCTGTGCATGGACGAATACTCCCGGCTTATCCCGGCGGAAAACCGCTTTCCCTCCTCGGCAGGCGGAAAAGGCTTTGCGCCCCTCGCCGAATATGTGCATTCCCTCGGACTGAAATTCGGAATTCACATCATGCGGGGAATTCCCCGGCAGGCTGTTCACCGCAACACCGCTATCAAGGGCAGCGACAAGACCGCCCGTCAGATCGCAAAAACCTCCAGCATATGCCAGTGGAATACCGATATGTACGGAGTTGATCCGGAAAAGGAGGGCGCACAGGCTTACTATGACAGTCTGTTCGAGCTGTACAGCTCTTGGGGCGTCGATTTCATCAAGGTTGACGACATCTGCCGTGAGCTTCCTCATGAGGAGAGCGAGCTCGTAATGCTGAGTGAATCTCTTCGCTCCTGCGGGCGGGATATGGTACTCAGCCTCTCCCCCGGCGCAGCGCTGCCGGAAAAGGCGGAGCTTTACAAGCAGGTGAGCAATATGTGGCGCATCACCGATGATTTCTGGGACAACTGGCCGCAATTGCACGATATGTTCAGCCGGGCGCAGACATGGTGCATTCATGCCGGTGCGGGTCATTTCCCGGACGCGGATATGCTGCCGATAGGCGCAATACTTCAGGATTACGGCCCGGACGGCTGGACAAAATTCTCACATGATGAACAAATAACAATGATGAGCCTGTGGAGCATAATGCGTTCTCCCCTCATTATCGGCGGCGAAATGACAAAGTTCGATGATTTCACAATGAGCCTGCTGACTAACTCAGACCTCATCGACTGTCTGAACAACACCCATTCCGCTCACCCGCTGTTCCGGAAAACAGTTGACGGAAACGAGCAGATAGCATGGTTCACGACACATACCGATGGTAAGACATTCTATGCTGCACTTTTCAACTGCGGCGAGGAGGAATGCGAAATCACTGCGGAGCTCCCTGTTGAGTGCAGACTTTCTGCCCATGAAATATGGACAGGCGCTGACAGCGCGATTTCCGGCAGCATTTCCGCAAAAGTTAAGCCACACGGAGCTTCTATGTTTAAACTGACAAGGAATTAATGCGGAGGAACAATATTTGAGTAACCTTACCTACGAATATATCCGCAGAAACAAGGATATACAGACCTATATCAACTACGCGGACGCCGCGCTGAACACGATAGGCTTCACCGAGCATTCAAACGCCCATGTTGAACGCGCCGCAGCCACCGCATACATGATACTGACTACCCTCGGCTATGAGCGGCGCACCTGCGAGCTGGCTGAGATCGCCGCATATATGCACGACATCGGAAATGTAATCAACCGCATCGACCACGCCCAAAGCGGCGCGGTCATGGCATTCCGTCTGCTTGACAATCTCGGAATGCCGGCGGACGAAATTTCGCTTATAGTGTCCGCAATCGGCAATCACGATGAAGGAACGGCGGCTCCGGTCACTCCGATAGCGGCGGCGCTGATAATCGCCGATAAATCCGATGTACGGAGAAGCCGCGTGCGCTCGGCTGACGGCGCATTCATACCCAGCAGCGAAAACCTTGCGAAGGATATTCATGACAGGGTTAATTATGCGGTGGAAAAGTCCTCGCTGTATTTCTCAGAGGACAAAAAGCGGCTTATCCTCGACCTTACCATTGACCAGAAGATTTCCTCCATTATGGAGTATTTTGAGATCTTCCTCGACAGAATGAAGCTCTGCCGCCGCGCCGCTGAGTTCCTCGGAGTTGAATTCGGACTTCAGATAAATGGCGCCGTACTTCTCTGAGTTGCAAATGCAATGTAATTTTATGGAATATGATTGGAATATTGCCGGATTTTCAACTCAAAAGCACTGCTTTTTGATAAATTTTGTGGAATTTTTGAAAAAGCCCTTGAAATTCCGGTAATAATATAGTACAATATAAATATGGTATTTCTGCCCCTTTTCGGGTGGGTATATTGTATAGACTACTCTGCAAAAGGGAGATTTTTACAATGGTGTGCGTATTCTCATATCACGGGTTTTCAAGTAAAATCGGAGCTTCTTTTTACAGAATAAGTGCAACCATTAGACAATTGTAACTTTTAGCTGTATCCCCATACAGCTATTTTTATTTTGAAGTAATGAAAGGACGGCAAAATATGTCAGAAATAAAAAAAGTCGGCATAGTTATGGGCAGCGACAGTGACTTCCCTGTTGTACGCAAGGCTGCCGAGGCATTAAAGGAATTCGGGATCCCGTTTGAGATGAGAGTGCTTTCGGCACACCGCTCACCCAAGGAGGTCGCTGAATTCGCACAGTCCGCAAAGGCAAATGGCTTCGGCGTTATCATCGCAGCAGCAGGAATGGCTGCGCACCTCGCGGGTGCTATCGCAGGAAACACCACTCTTCCGGTCATCGCAATACCGGTCAAGGCTAAGGCTCTTGAGGGCGTAGACGCGCTTTTAAGTTCCGTAATGATGCCTCCGGGAGTTCCGGTGGCGACTGTCGGAATTGATTCCGCAGCCAATGCTGGATATCTTGCGGCTGAAATCCTCGCTGTTTCTGACGAAGCGCTTGCGGACAAGCTTCTGGAATTCAAGAAGAAGCAGAACGAGAAAAACCTCGACGCTGACAGGAAAATGCAGGAAACTGCAAAAGAGATCTGATCTGGTTCATAATACCCCAATCGGGTAAAAAATACACAAAATATAAGGAGATATCACCATGAGCTACACAAAGGCAGAACAGCTTTACGAAGGCAAGGCAAAGAAGGTTTTCGCTACTGAGAACCCGGATTATGTAATAGTATCCTACAAGGACGATGCTACCGCATTCAACGGTCAGAAGAAGGGTCAGATCGCCGGCAAAGGCGTAATCAACAACAAGATGACCAACTATATGTTCAAGCTGCTTGAGAAGGAGGGTATTCCCACCCACCTTATCGAGGAAATCAACGACCGCGAGACCGTTGTAAAGAAGGTTGAGATCGTTCCCCTTGAGGTAATTGTAAGAAACGTTGCCGCAGGAAGCTTCTCCAAGAAGCTGGGTATCGAGGAGGGCACTCCCCTGAAGCAGCCTACCCTCGAATTCAGCTACAAGAACGACGATCTCGGCGATCCGTTCATCAACAGCTACTACGCTCTTGGTCTGGGTCTTGCAACTCAGGAGGAGATCGACACCATCACCAAGTACGCTTTCGCAGTAAACAAGTTCATGCTTGATTACTTCAAGAAGCTGAACATAGACCTCATCGACTTCAAGATCGAGTTTGGCCGCTTCCATGGTCAGATCATTCTGGCAGACGAGATCTCTCCGGACACCTGCCGTTTCTGGGATTCCACTACCCACGAGAAGCTGGACAAGGATCGCTTCCGCAGAGATATGGGCGGCGTTGAGGACGCATATCAGGAGATCATGCGCCGTATTTTCGGTGAATAACTGACCTCACATAAAAAGAGAACGGGATATTACCGGTTCGGAGATTCTCCGGACTGGACAGAGAAAAGGCGGTAAAACTTTATATGGGCGGTTTTTTTGGAGCAGCATCTGAAAACAATTGCATTAGCGATGTATTTTTCGGCACGGATTATCATTCACATCTCGGAACACGCAGAGGCGGCATGACTGCTTACTCTCCCGAAAAGGGATTCCAGAGAAGCATTCACAGCATTGAAAATTCGCCGTTCCGCACTAAATTCGAAAATGATGTCGAGGGAATGGAGGGAAACCTCTGCATAGGCAGCATCAGCGACACTGACCCGCAGCCTATCCTCCTCAGATCAAGACTCGGAACCTACGCGGTATGCAACATCGGTATCATCAACAATGCGGACGAGCTTTGCGAGGAACTTCTCAGCAGCTCCCACGCCAGCTTTGAGTCCATGAGCAGCGGCAAGGTTAATTCCTCCGCGCTCATCGGCGCTCTCATCGCGCAGAAGGACTCTCTCACCGAGGGTATCCGCTACGCGCAGGAAAAGATCAAGGGTACAATGTCCCTGCTTATCCTTACCGAGGACGGAATTATCGCAGCGCGGGACAAGGACGGCAGACTCCCGATAATCATTGGCAGACGGGACGACGGCTACTGCGTATCCTTTGAGAGCTTTGCTTTCCAGAAGCTGGGTTATGATATCTACCGGGAAATGCTGCCGGGAGAGATCGTTAAAATCACCACAAAGAAAGCCGAAGTGCTCAGCGAGGGCTGTCAGAAAAATCTCAATATCTGCACCTTCCTGTGGACTTATTATGGCTATCCTAACTCGGTTTACGAGGGAGTTACAGTAGAAACGATGCGCACCAGAAACGGCGAGATCATGGCGGAGCATGACATCAAAAACGGAACTCTGCCGGACGTTGACTTCATCTGCGGCGTTCCGGACTCCGGTGTTCCCCACGCTATCGGCTACGCAAACCGCAGCGGAATTCCTTTCGCACGTCCATTTATAAAGTATACCCCCACATGGCCGAGGAGCTTTATGCCCCAGAGCCAGTCCATGAGAAACAAGGTTGCAAAGATGAAGCTTATTCCCGTTCATGAGCTTATCGAGGGGAAAAAGCTCCTGTTTGTTGACGACAGCATTGTAAGAGGCACTCAGCTTCGGGAAACTGTGGAATTCCTTTACGCCAACGGCGCTAAGGAGGTTCATATGCGTTCAGCATGTCCGCCTATAATGTACGGCTGCAAGTATCTGAACTTCTCCCGCAGCAACTCGGAAATGGATCTTATCGCCCGCCGGATAATTCACGAATTTGAGGGCGACGAGGGCGTTAAGCACATCAGCGAATACAGCGACACGAACACCGAGCGCGGCAAGCGGCTGAGAGCCGAGATATGCAAGCGGCTGAAGCTTACCTCGCTGGAATTCCAGTCGCTGGAGGGCACGGTAAAGGCTGTCGGACTTCCTGAAAGCGGGCTTTGCAGCTACTGCTGGAACGGAAAGGAATGATATCTTTGTCAGGTAATATACACGAGGAATGCGGTGTGTTCGGAATTTATACGAACACGCCAACCGATGTGGCGCATTCAGCTTATTTCGGACTGTACGCGCTTCAGCACAGAGGTCAGGAAAGCTGCGGAATTGTAGTTAATGACCGTGGAGTTTTCAAGACCCACAAGGGTCTGGGACTTGTGAACGAGGTGTTCTCAGAACGCACCCTGTCCGAGTTCGGTCAGGGCAAGATCGCGGTGGGACACGTTCGTTACTCCACCACCGGAAACGTCAATACTGCAAACTGCCAGCCGATGACGGTGCGCCATGTAAAGGGTGCGCTTGCCATCGCCCACAACGGAAACCTCATAAACGCGCTTGAGCTGCGTCAGCAGTATGAGCTGAAAGGAGCTATATTCCACAGCACAAGCGACACAGAGGTCATTTCCTACGCAATTACCGAGGCGCGCCTTGTAACCGCTTCAATTCAGCAGGCGGTGGAAAAGGCAATGTATAAGATCAAGGGAGCCTATTCCCTTGTGATAATGTCGCCGAAAAAGCTTATCGCGGCGCGGGATCCTCAGGGCTTCCGTCCGCTGTGTCTGGGCAGACTTCCGGACGACGCAGGCTATGTTTTTGCGTCTGAAAGCTGCGCTCTGGACAGCATCGGCGCAGAGTTCGTCCGTGACGTTGAGCCGGGCGAAATCGTTGTGATAGACGAAAACGGCGTGGAGAGCATAAAGACCCATTGCGGTCAGAAAAGCTCCATGTGCGTGTTTGAATTCATTTATTTCGCGCGTCCCGATTCTGTTATCGAGGGAGCAAGCGTACATCGTGCAAGGCTTCGCGCCGGGCATTACCTTGCGCTTGAGCACCCGGTACAGGCGGACGTAGTTATCGGCTGTCCGGACAGTGGTCTGGACGCAGCGCTGGGCTTCGCGCAGCAGAGCGGTATTCCCTATGGGGTCGGATTTGTCAAGAACCGTTACATCGGCAGAACATTTATCCAGCCGACACAGGGTATGCGTGAAAACTCCGTCAGGATTAAGCTGAACGCAGTCACCGATGTTGTAAAGGGCAAGCGCGTGGTACTTATAGACGACAGCATTGTCAGAGGCACTACCTCCGCAAAGGTAGTTAAACTGCTTCGCCATGCCGGCGCAAAGGAGATCCACATGAGAATTTCCTCGCCGCCGTTCATCAGTGAGTGCTTCTTCGGAACTGACATTGACAGCAAGGAAAACCTTATCGCAAACAAGCACTCCGTTGAGGAGATCGCAAAGATCATCGGAGTTGACTCGCTGGGCTTTTTAAGCACAGACAGCGTAGTAAAGATCGCCGAGAACGCGGGCTGTGGCTTCTGCACAGGCTGCTTTACCGGAAAATATCCGATAGAAGTCCCCGACGAGATACCTAAGGACAAATTTGAAATGAAGTTTGATGAATGACCGCCATGCCGATTGATACGGCGTGGTTGTTCAGAGGACTTGAATAATACAACATGAAAGGGCAGTAAAATGAAAAGTTACAGCGAAAGCTACAAGGCAGCAGGCGTAGACGTTACCGCCGGATATGAAGCAGTTCGTCTTATGAAAGAACACGTTGCCAGGACCACCACACCCGGCTGCATTTCCGGAATAGGCGGCTTCGGCGGTCTGTTCGCTCTGGATATGACCGGAATGAAGAACCCCGTGCTCGTAAGCGGCACTGACGGCGTTGGCACTAAGCTCAAGATCGCAATGCTTCTGAACAAGCACGACACTATCGGCATTGACGCAGTTGCAATGTGCGTCAACGATATAATCTGCTGCGGCGCAAAGCCTCTGTTCTTCCTCGATTACATTGCTATCGGAAAGAACGTCCCTGAAAAGGTCGCAGAGATCGTAAAGGGAGTTGCGGACGGCTGCGTTATGGCAGGCTGCGCACTTGTAGGCGGCGAAACTGCGGAGCACCCTGGAATGATGGCTGAGGACGAATACGATATCGCTGGTTACAGCACCGGTATCGTTGACAAGGACAAGATCCTTGATTCCTCCACGGTTAAGCCCGGCGACGCGATAATCGGTATCGCCTCCAGCGGCGTACATTCCAACGGCTTCTCTCTTGTCAGAAAGGTATTCAACGTAAATGAGCAGAACCTCAAGACGTTCTACCCTGAGCTTGGCACTTCCCTCGGCGAGTCCCTGCTCACTCCTACCAGAATATATGTAAAGCCTGTTCTGGAGGTCATCTCCAAGCTCAATGTGAAGTCTATAAGCCACATCACCGGAGGCGGCTTCTATGAGAATATCCCCCGCGCTCTTCCTGACGGAGTTACAGCGAAGATCAACAAGAACAGCTATGAGGTTCCCGCGATCTTCAAACTGCTCCAGCAGGTCGGAAATATTCCGGAGCACGATATGTACAATACCTTTAACATGGGTATCGGCATGATGATGGTAGTTGACAAGGTGGACGCTGACAAGGCTGTCGAGATACTGAAGCAGAACGGCGAGAACGCATTCGTTATCGGCGAAGTTATCACTGGTGATGAGGGCGTAGTAATCGAATAATGTTCCACTAAAACATCGGGAGCGGGCGGTTCTGCCTGCCCCCTGATGTGTATTCAGAAACACACTTCTTTTGCGATACGAGATGAAAGCATATGGGATTACTTGACATTTTAAAAAAGCCTGCCCCTGCCGCGGTGGTTCACGACCCCGCCGAGGACTACGACCGCACCCCCTCGCAGAATATCACAGTAAACCTCACAGAAAGCAGTATCGAGATAAACGGAAAGAGCTACACATTCCCGATTCAGCTGACGGAGCTTGTTGAGCTGTTCGGCGAGCCGGAGAAATTCGTGTTCGGCAAGATGTACATAGACGTGCTGAGCGACAAGCAGAACGCCATCCTCAATGCAACTACCCCGGATCGGCTGAATTACGTCTGGCACGAGCTGGGAATAAAGGCGTACTGCTACGACAGGGCGACTATCAAGGCTATCCAGTTCCAGCTGCGCCCGTATGCCTACCGTGAAATGCCCCCGGCTTCCCCCAGCAATATGTTCGGCGGTAAGCTGACGCTGAACGGACAACACTGGTTTGAGCTGATGAAGCCTGTAAAGCCGGAGTCCGCCAGCAGCTACAACAAGAGCTTCAAGTTTGGGGTACACAAGATACACGGCGCTTTCACCGACCCTAAAATTAAGGACAAGCTTCGCACTGAGAAGGACTACACCAACATTGAAATAGCAATGAATTCTGAATTGTCCGAGATATTCGCGCGGCAGAAATAGGGGGCGTTTTCGTGGGATTTGCAGACTTTTTCAAGAGGATGTCCGGCGGGAATAAAACGCCGCATCAGACCGCAACTATCGACAACATTAATATCACCGGCTCTGGACTGTTTATTAACGGCGTTCCGGTAGATATGCCCACCCACATTTCAGCGCTGGAGAAGCTGCTCGGAAAACCACGGGCAGTGGAGTTCAAGACAAAGGAAGAAGACAGGGAGTTTCTGGAGCAGGTTCACGGCAAGGGAATGATAGTAAAGCGTGTGAACTACGCATGGGACGATCTCGGACTGTACTGCTACACCAATAATGGCACGGTGCTTTCCGCATTCGGAATAAGGCTGTCAAAACAGGGGGACGAATACAAGCACTACCCCAAAGGCACGTTCAATGGAACGCTGACAATAGACGGCAAGCCGTGGTTCGGGGTGATCAACTCCGCCGAGGACAGAGAGGTGTTCCGGCGGCTTGAGCTGGACTGCTACTCCATCATCGGGGAATACACCGACCCGTTCGACGAACCGAATTCACGCACTGAAAAGAGTTATTCAAACATAGAGATCAACCTGAAGCGATAACAGATAAAAGGAGAAGCCATGAAGAATATCGTAGTCCTCGTATCCGGAGGCGGCACTAATTTACAGGCGCTTATCGATGCGGAAAAGCGCGGAGAAATACAGGGCGGAAAAATCACCTGTGTTATTGCTTCAAAAGCGGACGCTTACGCTCTGGAACGTGCCAAAAACAATGGGATAAAGACCCGTGTCCTTGTCCGTAAGGAATTCCCAGACGTGGCTGCTTACAGCCGCGCAATGCGGGACGCACTGCTTGAAGAAAAGGCAGATCTGGTAGTTTACGCCGGATTTATGACGATACTCGACGAGCAGGTTTGCGACGCATTCCCGAATAAGATGATAAACGTTCACCCGGCACTTATACCAAGCTTCTGCGGAAAGGGATTTTACGGACTTCATGTTCACGAGGCTGCTCTGGCAAAGGGCGTAAAGGTTTCCGGAGCCACTGTTCATTTTGTGACCTCGGAGTGCGACGCAGGGCCCATAATTCTCCAGAAATCGGTGGAGGTAAAGAACGGAGATACGCCGGAAACTCTCCAGCGGCGCATTATGGAACAGGCAGAATGGAAGATTCTTCCGCGGGCAGTTTCCCTGTTCTGTCAGGATAAAATAAAAGTTGAAAACGGAGTTACAATTATCGAAGAATGATTTGCTGAATATGGAGTGAACCTATGGACAACATTATTGACGATTTTCACCCTCCGATATATGATCTGCATCTCACCCAGTACGGCTGGGAGGGCACGATAAGCACTCCCCTTTCGGAATATGACATGGCGGTCAGCGCCCGCGACGGAAGCGAGGACTATGTGCAGATTTGCGCGGAGGCGTTCCTTAATATGAGCGACGAGCTGCTGGAAAAGCTGCTCCGCGCCACCGCTGCCTATGCGCTGGAACACGCTTCCGGGGACGGTCTGTATGATGAAGAAACCGGGTGCGAATTCACTGAGAACTCGCCGCTGAGGGATATATTGAATTTCGTTTTCCCTGTCCGACTGGTGATCCAAACGACAAACCTGCTGACCGAGGAGGACACCCCGCCCGCCTTTGTTGTGGAATTAAACTGCGACCTTGACCCGGACGACCCCGCCGAGGGTATGGAATGGGCAGTCCGGGACGGCGAGGCAATGTATGTCGGTGAATATTTCGGGTGCAGTCCGTGGGAAAAATACCCCGGAGATGAAAACTACATTAACCGGATATAATAATGCTATTGTGCGGCGAAGCATTCAAGGGATACGCTGATTAAAGCGTAGCGTAACAAAATCAGCCGCGTGAGTATGCGCGTTTGAACGGGGCGATTTTGTTTTATTCAGCGTTTCCCTAGAACATCTCCCCGCGGAGATCATTCAAGGATAGTGACTATGAACGAAGAAAAATTCACCGGGAAAGCCGGAATATACGCGAAATACCGCCCCTCCTACCCCGCCGTGCTGGTGGACAGGCTGTATAACCTCACAAAAGCCGAAGCGGTTGTGGATATCGGCGCAGGAACCGGGAAATTCACAGAAAAGCTTTTGGCAAAGCCGTGGCAGGTGACTGCGGTAGAGCCGAACCTAGATATGTGCAGGGAACTTGCCCGCACTGTCGGAGGAAAGGCTGAGATATGCACAAATTCCGCCGAGGACACAGGGCTTCCCTCACACAGCTTTGGACTGATCACCACGGCTCAGGCGTTTCACTGGTTTGACGAAGAAAAGTTCCGCGAGGAATGTAAACGGCTGCTCATTCCGGAGGGCAGGCTGGCGATAATCTTCAATAGCCGTTATCTCGGCGGGATATCAGCCGAGCGGGACAGGATATGTGAAAAGTACTGTCCCAATTTTGCGAACAGAAACGGTCATATGGGAAAGCGCTCAGAGGAAGAGGGCGACCGTTTCCTGCGGAACGAATATTTCACCTCGGTGGAGGTGTTCAAAATGGAAAATCCCGTCATGATGACGAGGGAGCATTTCATCGGCGATTCGCTTTCACGCTCCTATGCTCCGCGGGAAAATGATGAGAATTACTCCGCATTCGTTACAGAGCTGAGAGCGCTGTTTGACAGGTATCAAAAATACGGCAAGGTTTCCGTAAGCTATACAACAACCTGCTATGCAGGAAAATTCTGAAAGGAAATGAATATGAACTACATCGAGCTTGACAAGGAACTGAACTCACTCGCCTACCACGGCAGAGGAATCATCATCGGCAAGTCCGCTGATGGCAAAAAGGCGGTAACCGCTTATTTCATCATGGGCAGAAGCGAGAACAGCCGCAACCGCGTGTTTATTGAAGACGGCGAGGGTATTCGCACACAGGCGTTCGACCCGTCAAAAATGGTTGATCCGCACCTTATTATTTACGCTCCGGTGAGAGTCCTCGGCAACAAGACCATTGTCACCAACGGCGACCAGACCGACACTATCTATGAGCTGATGGACAAGCAGATGACCTTTGAACAGTCGCTGCGCACCCGTGAATTCGAGGACGACAAGCCCAATTACACACCGAGAATTTCCGGAATAATCCACCTTGAAAACGGCGCGATGAATTACGCTATGTCCATTCTGAAGTCCGCTGACGGCGACGGTTCTTCCTGCCGCAGGTACACCTACGCTTACAGCACTCCCCTTTCCGGAAAGGGCAGCTTTATCCACACCTATGCAGGCGATGAGATCGAGCAGGACGGCGTTCGCAGACTCCCCAGCTTTGAGGGCGAGCCGAAGAACGTTATCATTCCGGATATGGATATCGACAAGTTCACCGACTTCCTGTGGACTAACCTCAACGAAGACAACAAGGTTTCCCTGTTCGTGAGATATATCGACATTGAAACCGGAAAGTACGAAAGCAGAATTGTAAATAAAAATGTTTGAAAAGGAGATATTATGAACGAACTGGAACTCAAATACGGCTGCAACCCCAATCAGAAGCCCTCTCGCATCTTCATGGCGAACGGCGCAGACCTCCCTATTGAGGTACTGAACGGCAGACCCGGCTACATCAACTTTATGGACGCATTCAACGGCTGGCAGCTTGTTAAGGAACTGAAAGCTGCGACTGGCTACCCCGCCGCAACAAGCTTCAAGCACGTTTCCCCGGCGGGAGCGGCTATCGGACTTCCGCTGACCGAAACCCTCGCAAAGATCTACTGGGTAGACGACCTCGGAGAGCTTTCTCCCCTCGCCTGCGCTTATGCAAGGGCAAGAGGCGCTGACCGTATGAGCAGCTACGGCGACTTTATTGCACTGTCTGACGTGTGCGATGTTCCCACCGCAAGAATTATCCAGAGAGAGGTTTCCGACGGTGTTATCGCTCCGGGTTACGAGCCGGAGGCGCTGGAGATACTCAAGTCTAAGAGAAAAGGCACATACAACATCATCAAGATCGACCCGAATTATGTTCCTGAGCCTATCGAGCGCAAGCAGGTATACGGCATTACCTTTGAGCAGGGACGCAATGAGCTTGTTATCAACGACGAGCTGTTCGCGAACATTCCCACAGAAGCAAAGGATCTGCCGGAGAGCGCAAAGCACGACCTTGCAATCGCGCTTATCACTCTGAAATACACCCAGTCCAACTCCGTAGCGTATGCCTGCGGCGGTCAGGCTATCGGTATCGGCGCTGGTCAGCAGTCCCGTATCCACTGCACACGTCTTGCTGGAACAAAGGCAGACAACTGGTATCTCCGCCAGTCCCCGCAGGTAATGAACCTCCAGTTCGTTGACGATATCCGCCGCGCAGACCGCGACAATACCATTGACCTGTACATCGGCGAGGACTATATGGACGTGCTTGCAGAAGGCGAATGGCAGAAGTTCTTCAAGGTAAAGCCTGAGGTATTCACCCGCGAAGAAAAGCGCGCATGGCTGGATACAATGAAGGGAGTTTCCCTCGGCTCTGACGCGTTCTTCCCGTTCGGCGACAACATTGAGAGAGCGCACCGCAGCGGCGTTCAGTACATTGCACAGCCCGGCGGTTCTATCCGTGACGACAATGTAATTGAAGTGTGCAACAAGTACGGTATCACAATGGCGTTTACAGGAATTCGCCTGTTCCACCATTAATTTTTCGGAGGTAATTATGTCCCACGAGTTAGTTCTTGTTCTGGATTTCGGCGGTCAGTACAATCAGCTCATCGCCCGCCGCGTCAGAGAACACAAGATTTACTGCGAGGTTAAATCCTACAAGACCCCAGTCGAAGAGATCAAAGCGATGAATCCCAAGGGTATCATCTTCACCGGCGGCCCGAACAGCGTATATCTGGACAATTCCCCCAGAATGCCTAAGGAGATCTTTGAGATAGGAGTTCCGGTGCTGGGAATTTGTTATGGAGTTCAGTTCATGGCGTACTCCCTCGGCGGCGAGATAGGCACGGCAGTTGACAGTTCCCTGTCGGAATTCGGCAGGACGGAAACCGAGGTAGACACCTCTTCCCTGCTGTTCAAGGATATCGACAAGACCACTATCACATGGATGAGCCACAACGACTACATCAAGAAACTGCCGGAAGGATTTGAGGTATGCGCGCATACTGCAAAATGCCCCTACGCTGCAATTCAGAATGTCGAGAAGAAGTTCTACGGTGTACAGTTCCACCCGGAAGTAAATCATACAGAACGCGGCTTTGATATGCTGGGCAACTTCCTGTACAATGTCTGCGGCTGCCGCGGCGACTGGACAATGGAGAGCTACGCTGAAACTGCGATCCGCGACATTCGCGCTAAAGTTGGCGATGGAAAGGCTCTGCTGGCTCTGTCCGGCGGTGTTGACAGCTCGGTTGCCTGCAAGCTTCTTGCAAAGGCTATCGGAAGTCAGCTAACCTGCATTTTCGTTGACCACGGACTGATGAGAAAGAACGAGGGCGACGAGGTTGAAGCTGCTTTTGCTGACAGCGGAGTTAATTTTGTTCGAGTAAATGCTGGCGAGAGATTCCTCGGCAAGCTGGCGGGAGTAACCGAGCCGGAAGCAAAGCGCAAGATAATCGGCGAGGAATTTATCCGTGTATTTGAAGAAGAAGCGAAGAAGATCGGCAGGGTTGATTACCTTGTACAAGGCACGATCTATCCGGACGTTATTGAGTCCGGTCTAGGCGATGCGGCAGTTATCAAGAGCCACCATAATGTAGGCGGTCTGCCGGATTACGTTGACTTCAAGGAGATCATCGAACCGCTGCGCCTGCTTTTCAAGGACGAGGTTCGCGCTTTGGGTACTACACTCGGTCTGGACGAAAAGCTTGTTTGGCGGCAGCCGTTCCCCGGCCCCGGACTTGCAATACGCATAATCGGCGACATCACCCCGGAAAAGGTTGCTACACTTCAGGACGCAGACGCTATCTTCCGCGAGGAGATTGCAAATGCTGGCCTTGACCGCAGCATTAACCAGTATTTCGCTGTACTGACAAATATGCGCTCAGTCGGAGTTATGGGCGACGGCAGAACCTATGATTACACGCTGGCTCTGCGCGGTGTTTCCACCAGCGACTTCATGACTGCGGACTTCTCAAGAATTCCTTACGACGTGCTGGAAAAGGTTTCTGTGAGAATCGTGAACGAGGTAAAAAATATTAATCGAATCGTTTATGATATTACTAGTAAGCCACCGGCTACTATCGAGTGGGAATGATATTCTCAAACCCACCAAAGCGCATGGTTAAGCCATTTGTAAGCCTTGAAAATCGCTTGTGGCAACACTTTGGCAACACTCTATAAAAATTCGGAGCTGACCGTGGAATAATCGGTCAGCTCTTTTGTATCTATATTGATTATTACTGAAAAGAAAAATGCGACGGTTCGCGACGGTTGCGACGATATTTAGAGTGCTTGGTTAATCGTCGCACAAAGTGAGCCTAATCGTCCGGCTCTCATGACCGTGAGATTTCTCGTAACGAACCTTGTGTTCTTCCCAAAGCCGGCGTGCGTTGATGTTCAGCTTGCGGGAAAGTGCATTGGCGGAAAGCTCTGTACCAAGCAGTTCTTTTAGCGCGGTTGC
>JAGAJA010000094.1 GCA_017829075.1 Oscillospiraceae bacterium
CGCTCGTGAAGTTCGATCTGCAGCAGATCGGTTACATACTGCTCTGTATCGTGGTATTCTACTTCACGCCAGTCTTTTGCAAGACCTCCGAGCTTCAGAGTCCGCATCATCTGCTCAATATCAGCCATTTGCTTCACCTCCCGTCAGACCGTCATACACGGAAATATCGGGGTTGTAGTTGAGCGTGGGCACTTGCGAGAGCAGATCAAGCGGCTCAGGCGTTTTTCCTTCTTTCAGCAGAGAGTAATAGCACTGCTTCACGCTGTCCACATCGCTCCTGCCGTTCTGCTGGGCGAGAGTGAGAATATCCACGCAAAATTCAGCATTGCCGTCACGGACAATGTCATCAAGAAGCTGTAATGCACTTTTCCTCTCCTGACCTCTGGTCCGCGACAGATAGCTCTGCCAGGGCAGCGGCATTGCGGAAAAGAATCGTGTATGCTCTGCTGCGCCGGGTTTTCTGCACAGCGTCCTGACGTACTGCTCCAGTCCATAAGCTCCTCGTTTTTGCCGTAACAGCGGCGGTATGAAGCAACAAGAGCGTGATCATGATAAAACTCGATTTTATCATGAAAAAATTACTTACGGCGCTGCTCCTTACGCTTACGGTATTTGTTACGGGATGTTCTGCAAACAAACCGACTCAGGCTGCGGACAACGGGTCACTGTCGGCGGGACTTATATCCTCACACGAAAGCGACACGGACAGTGAAAGTTACAATTCGGAACGATCTTCTTCAATCATGTCTGTTGCGTCAGCTTCGGATTCTTCTGCCGAGACTTCGATAAACATACCGAATCCAAGTTCGGAAACAACGGATAATAAGTCCGTACAATCCGTGCCGCAATCAACCGCGACGGTATCAAGTCAATCGAGCTCATCAAGTTCATCAAGCGTTTTACCGCCGCAGAGCGCTCCCGAAAGCACTCCGCCCGAAAGTATTACTCAATCCGAGCTGACAGAGGAGACCAGCTATGAAAAGTCAATAGCAAAAACCAACAAAAATCAGGCAGCAAGTTTGGAAGGGTTAAAGGGAATATCAGAAGTTAAGAGCTTAAAAACAACTCTGGTTAGCTTGTGAATCTTATCGAAAGCATTTTTATTTACATCTACGGAATAAAAATATCTTTTTAGATCCATTGTAAGTATCATGACGAGACTATCCCGAATCTTGTGTAAACTCCATAAAAAGTGTATAATAGAATCAAACAAATGGAGGAAAAGAAAATGGGCAGAAAAAGAACACCAGAGGAAGAAGCAAGGCGGGAGCTTATCCGAGAGCTGCTGAGCAAAGCGAACGTTACGGGCATGGAGGATATCCAAACGCTGTTCAAGGAAACGATAGCCGAGTTTATGGAGGACAGCCTTGACGCAGAGCTTGAGGAAACGCTGGGCTATGGGAAATACGACCATACCGCCAGAAGCGAATCGGGAACAACAAACAGCAGAAACGGTCACAGCCGGAAAACGCTGAAAACAAGTGCTGGGAAGATAGACATCAATATCCCTCGTGACCGCAACGGCGAGTTTGAGCCGAGGATACTCCCAAAGAACCAGACCAGCGTCTCGGCAGAAATCGAGGGCAAAATTATTTCGATGTACGCAAAGGGAATGACGACCTCGGATATTCAGGCGCATATTAAGGACATTTATGGCATGGACATCTCGGACACAACGGTCAGCCGGATAACAGACAAAATTCTTCCCGAAGCCCGGGAATGGCAGCAGAGACCGCTTGAGAGCGTGTATGCGGTCGTGTTCATGGACGCAATCCATTATCATGTGCGCAGCGAGGGTCAGATAGTAAAAAAGGCTGTTTACATAGCGATAGGTATCAATCTTGAGGGCAAAAAATCAGTGCTCGGAATGTGGGTCGGCGAGAATGAAAGTGCGAAATTCTGGGCTTCCGTTCTGAACAATCTGAAAAACCGAAAGGTCGAGGATATTCTTATCGCCTGCACGGATAACCTTACAGGATTCAGCGAAGCGATAGCGGCGGTGTTCCCGAAAACGGACATTCAGAATTGTATAATTCACCAACTCAGGAACTCCAGCAAGTATGTTTCGTACAAGGACATAAAGGCTCTGATGGCAGATTTGAAGCGGGTTTATCAAGCTGTTGACGAGCAGTCCGCGCTTGCCGCTCTGGATGATTTCGCTGAAATTTGGGACAAAAAATACCCCAAGATTTCAAAATCCTGGCGGGAAAATTGGGCAAATCTCAGCACATATTTCAAGTCCCCGGAGGAGCTTCGGCGGCTCATTTATACGACTAACGCCATTGAGGGCTTCAATCGGCAGCTACGAAAAGTGACTAATTCCAAGTCGGTTTTCCCGACAGATGACAGCTTGTTCAAGATGCTTTATCTGGCTATGCTTGACATCACTAAAAAGTGGACAGGACGACGGCAGGACTGGGGTCAGATATACCCTCAGCTCGCGTTATACTACGGCGACCGCATTCCTGATTGACCGCCGCGCCGGAACTGCTGTTTCCGTTACGGGCTTCGCCCTCCACTTCAACAGCAGTTCCTATTGACAACTTAATTGATTTGTGTTACTATGAATAAGCTCTGAATACATCGAAATGTACCCAGAGCTTACTGATTTCCCTTTTGCACGTTTGTGGTTTACACAGATTTTGGGATAGAGCCCACGACGTTAATCTACCATATTTCCGATATGGTTTTTGCGCATTATTACGTAACTTATCGTTATATTGTACAAAATCATGAACACCTTGATAATCTTGCTTTTGAAAACAAATCAAGCCCGGGAGCGGATAAAAATCTGCTCCCGGTATTGGTATTCTGTTTAATATATGGCATTCATGCGGAGGGCTTTGCCATGAGCGCTTCTACCTCTGCAACTGTGAGAGAGGTATATCTAGCTATCTTTTCTGCATTAGTTTCACCGTCATCTATCATTCGGCGAGCGGTCTCTATGCTGACTTTCTTTTCGGCTTCTTTACATTCGCGCTGAACGATATCATCAATTATCTTGCACATACCTTTTTCATCCTCTCTTTCCTTTGTAAGTTTAGCGTTGTCGGAAAGCACCTCGTAATGCATTTCCTCCGGTTTTTTGCACAGAAAATCGTGCATGAGCCTTCCGAGTGCAGTGTCATCACGGATCTGTGAATTCACATATATTATATGCATACCATCATTGAATAATTTACCGCTTTCAGCAATAGTGCGGTCAATGGTGTAAAGCGGTCTGTTCTCGCCGAGAATGTCGTTCTCCGTAATGAAGATAACGTATGTTTCAGGCAGTTCGGCGAATTTCTCTCCGGGCTCTGATACATTGGCGTCAATAAGGCTGCAATTGTATCTTGCACGTTTTGGAACTGCACCCTCGTCGCTGCGCTGGACTTCAATATTGATGTAATCTCCATGTCCGTCCTTTGCGAGTACGTCAAGTCTTACAGACCTGCCGTACAGATTGGAGATGGTATATTGGGTTTCACATTCGACTACCTCAATGTCGCTGCGGTTCAGAATGGTATTTATCACCAGCTCACAGCACGCTTTGTCTTGCAATACAGCTGACATAAAGTTGTAGTCCATAAGACACAGCTCGTCAATTTCTTTCTGGTACTTTCTGCGCTTTTCAGCCCATAATCCCATTGTATATCCTCCTGTCTTTCCTTATCTGTATTTTATCACAATCTTCTGCTTTAGTCAAGTGAAAAATAAAGCAGAAGAGAGGTAACTGTTATAAAAAGAATCAGTAACCATGTGTTTTTCGGCATAGTTACCTTAGGTATAATGCGTTCTGCTTATCATTTGCGAGTACTTAACAGAGTTTGGTAAAGGTACTCCAGTTTCTCAAAGATGTCCGCTTTTATTTTGTTTCTCCCACTTTCATAATTCATCAGCGTGTGCCGGCAGGTACCGACCATATTCGCAGCCTCCCGGATAGTCAGTCCGGCACGCAGCCGCATAACCCTCAGTTGCTGACCATCTGACAGTTCGTCAGTTTCAGAAGCGCACAGCAGGGAATACCCCGGCTTCTTCCCACGGACGACCCTCACGGAACCGCACCAGAATGCGACCTTTCGCAAATTTGGAATTGTTTCCACAGGTGTGTTATAGCTAATCCCATAAAAAATCGTCGAATTATACAAAAATATGAACAACAACGTCGAAAACGGGAATTTATATAAGAGTAATGCAACAATAATATGTATTTTGTGCAGGAAATAATGAAGGTATCTGTAATGATTTTAACACACAATAGAATTCACAGCGTTGCTCTACCATTTTTTTTATATGGTTTTTGTGCATTATTACGTAACTTATCGTTATATCGTACAAAATCATGAACACCTTGATAATTTTGCCTTTGCAAAACAAAACATACCGGGAGCAGATAAAAATCTGCTCCCGGTATTGGTATTCTGTTTAATACATGACATTCATGCAGAGTGCTCCGCCATAAGCGCCTTTACTTCGTCAACCGAGAGAGAACAGCATTTAGCAATCTTTTCTATGTCGGTTTCGCCGTATGCAATAAGCTGGCGGGCGGTTTCTATGCTTACTTTCTTTTCAGTTTCTTTACATTCGCGCTGAACGATGTCGTAAATTATCTTGCACATGCTTTTTCATCCTCGTTTATGAATCTTGACGTAGTTATTGAAGCACATCTATTACACAACTGCCTCAACGATAGTCTTTCCGCAGCACTCAATTGTCTTGACCCCAACGGTTTTGTTTTTGTTGAAATTGAAACTTAACAGCCAACCCTTATCCTGCTTATAGTAGTCAAGATAACCGGCAAGCTGCTGTTCGCCCCTTTGGTTATACTCGTCACCGCGCCAGATTTTCAGCTCAATGATATACTGGGTACCCAAGTAGTCAACAATGACATCTGTTCGCTGCATATCACGGGTCTGAGCCTCGATATAATAGTTGCCCGTGCCGTTGATTATCGGGCGGAGATAGAGCAAAAACAGCTTTCTTCCCATTTTCTCAACGAATGCAGAATCGTTATCGCCATATACCTGCGTGAAATGCTCGGTGAACTTCTCCATCACCAAGTCCATATCAAGCTTTCCATTGCTTATGAACTGATTTTTGTCACGAGCCGCAGAAATATATGTCGTGTTGAACGATTCCTTAGAGATATAATAGTTATACAGGCGGGTTTCAAAAATGCGGTTGGAAACCACGATGTTCTGTCCCGACTGCTTCATAAAGCCGAACATCTCGCATATCGAAAGCACCTCGTTGTCAGGATTATAGGCAATAGGCTGACCCTCAAAAAGCACTTTCTGGAGCATAGTGCTGACCTCGGGATAATCATTCAGCTTCTTTATCATGTCATCAAACAGCGTGTTCTGCTCGTTGAGGACTTCCTTTACTGCCGCTTCTACTCCCTGCTCGTCCCATGATAGGGGCGTTTCGTCAATGAGCTTGCATATTCTTGACACTAAAAACGGGTAACCGGAGGTGTAGTCATAAATCAACTGCGCAACGTACTCAATATTCATGCCTGTTGACTTGTCTTTTTCATACTCTGACAGCATTCCCGAAATATCCTCGGGTGAAAAGCTCATGTCAATAGTAAATGGCACAGCGATATTCCACGGGCTGTTGTACTTATGCTCGTCCTCGGGTCGTAGCTTTAGCTTGAGATTCCTTACATCATATACGCCCGCAAGAATCACCGAATGGAATGCAGGTGTAACCTCCCTGTACAGGTACTGGTCTCTTAGCTGTGCGAGGAAATCCACGAACACCTGATTATTTGAAGCAGAGTCAACCTCGTCAATTATCAGAACTACCTTTTTTGATGATGTACGGCAGACCTCACTCAGCTTGTCGAAAAGGCTGCTTAGGGCGACATCAGACGTGTCGTAGAGCGCGTCAAGTTCTGAAACAGCTTTGTGATTCAGCCCCTCAACCTTCAAAGCCTTAGCAACCTTGCAAAAATCACGGGCAAAGTTAGAGCAGAATGATTGCTCGCTGCTGAATACACTTTGGCTCATTCGCTGGAAACTCATGAGGATAACGGCATATTTATTCTCCAGATAGTTTCTCAAAGCCCATAGAGTAGTTGTCTTTCCGTACTGCCGTGCGCGATTGACAACAAAGTACTCCCCGTTCTCAACCATAGAGCCAATCTTCTCAAGGCGGCTGCTTAGGTCGACCATATAATGCCGGTCTGACAGGCATGTACCTGAAATGTTGAACCGTTTGCCCACTGAACTCACCTCACTGTCCGAATATATATAATTAAAGTATATCACAGCGAAAAAGTATTGTCAAGATGAAGAATGTCTCTACTGTGAAAAATGGTGCGTTACTTACATTGCATTTTGCTTACTGATTATCGATTGCTTAATAATAGCATTGCATATCCGGTCGAGAAATCAATGGAATAGTAAATTTACCACAGTTTTTGAACCGGAATATATTGCAATTCTACCTCTGAAATGATATAATAAACACAGAGCAATTATTATAGATTAAAAGTCCTCGCACGTACGTTCGCCGTTGGCGAACTCCGTGAGTATCGGACAATTATAACATAACAGGAGAATAAAATGACAATCAAGCAGAAGAACGTATGGCAAGCAATATACCACAATATGATGGAAATAAGCAAATGGCAGCCGTGGAGAGATTTTTCAGAGGAAATACCGTTTGTATATGAAACTATGGGTGGAAAGCAGAAGATTTATTTCACCTTGTTCGGCAGGAATTCAAAAATTAAGGGAATATGTTGTTATTCCGACATTGACTATTATATTTCTGCCCGGACTTACAGGGATATTACCGAAACAAACGAACCGGATATGCTGCTTCAGAATGCCCTTGTAGGAACATGGGTAGACAACGGAGAAGTAAGCAATGCAAACAAAGAGCTTATTAAGGAGCTTGGACTGAAATTTCGGGGAAAGGGTGGCTGGCTGCAGTTTGAAGCCTATGAGCTGCAATACACACCTCGCTCGCTGAATGAAAAGGAAGCGGAGCAGCTTGCGGACGCACTGGATCATTTCCGCATGATGATGGAGGCTTATTATCTGGGAGGGTTTCAGATAGATTTCCGGGAAAACGGAGTATTTGTGCGCTCCTATAATAAAAAGAATAAGCTATGGGCTAACACATGGAAAATGTCAGACACACAGTTAGATGGTGTTGCGCCCAGAATAGAGCTCCAACCGAACGATATGCTGACCGAGATGAAGCAGCTCCCCACAAAGAAGTACACAATGGAGCTTGATGAAATGCTGCTTCCCATGCCCCAGAAAGTAAAGGGCGAAAAGGGCAGAAGATATTTCCCGATGTTATTTATTGCTGTTGATTCTTCAAAAAAGAAGCCTATCGGAATGGTGGAAACTACTCAGGAAGAAAACAGTACCGTAACGCTTTACAATACGTTGTATGACCTGATAAAGAAAAAAGGCAAGCCGAAGCAGATAAATGTATGCAATCCGATACTTGCAGGTAAAATAGATGATTTTTGCAAGCAAATAGGTGTTAAGCTGACCTATTCCCCCAACGAATGCGAGGTCATAAAAGAACTGGTCATGGATATTTTGAGCGACATTGAGGAAGAAATGTCCGGTGATATTTCGCAGGGCAGGGAAGAACCGCCGAGGAATAAGGCGATAAAATTCCCCGTTCCGGACAACGGAAAGTCGTTTGTTATTTCCGTGTCGCTGGGGACGGGCTGTTACCGTCATATCAGAATAGGGCAGGGGGAAACTCTGGAGCGGCTTCATGAAGCGATACTTGACGCATTCTGCTTTGATGACGACCATGCCCACGCATTCTTTCTGGACAACAGGGCGTGGAGTCGCATTGCCGAATATGTTTCCTGTTATCTTGAAGACGCGGAACGCTGCACCAACGAATACAGGCTGTGCGAGGTGCTGAGAATGGGGCAGAAATTCCTTTACATTTTCGACTTTGGCGAGGAGTGGTGCTTCTCCTGTAAGGTGCTTCGGGAGCTGGACGAGCCTACCGAAAAGCCGCAGGTCGTGCGTGTTTCCGGGGAAGCACCAGAGCAGTACGGAGGTTACTGATGAGCAGGGAATTGATAGGGCGTATCGCAGAAATACTGGAGCAGGTTTCTGACGAAAACGAATTTCTATACAGAAAGTCCACTGGTGAAATAATCAGCCGTGATCCGGAATTTCTTGATGAAAGTACACTCGAAGATATTGAAGTGAATTGGAAGGATTACATTCTGCTCCCCACGCAGTATGATATACACGAATACCGCATTATGCAGGACTTTGCCCTGAGCTGTCCGTATGAGCAGATGAGGGAGAAAATGCTTGCTTCGCTTAGAGGAAAGGGCGCGTTCCGGCGGTTCAAGGATACGGTTTTCGATCTCGGGATACGCGACGATTGGTTTGCTTACAGGGATAAGCGGTTCAGAGAGATAGCAGAGCGTTGGTGTATGGATAATAGGCTGTTATGAATTGGTTTTATAGGGTAACTGGCTATATTAAAGGAGGTAACCATGTCATGGAGGCATGGTTACTTTAGCTTAATGCGTTTCGCTTGTCATGTAATACCGCTCAACAAATTGTGGTAGAGTAGTTGAAGCTTCTCGGAAACATTCCTTTTGACTGCCGTCCTACCGCTCTCATAATTCATCAGCGTATGACGGCAAATACCGAGCTTTTCCGCAGCCTCCCGGATAGTCAGCCCGGCACGCAGCCGCATGACTCTCAGCCGCTGACCGTCGGACAATTCGCAAGTTGCTTCAGCGCACAGCAGGGAATACCCCGGCTTCTTCCCACGAACGACCCTCACAGAACCGCACCAGAATGCGACATTTCGCACATTCATAATTGTTTCCGTAGATGTGCAATAGCAAATCCCATAAAAATCGTCGAATTATACAAAAATATGAATAACAACGTCGAAAATAGGTATTTCAATAGGAGTAATGCAACAAGAAGTCAATGTTTGTGTATAAAACAAGAGAAGTATCCTTGATTTGCTACAATGAAAACGACATGCAATAAATTGTTTTGCAGAATTTCATTCTAATATTAGGGTTATTTACTATTCTGCATGAAAATATATCGTCATATTAATCAAATTCATGAACACTTCATACTTCCTTAGCGTACTGCTGAACTGTAAACCCAATATGAATTCAGGTATAATTACGATTTTTTATGTCACCAACTAAAAAAACAGCCAAGCTTTCACTTGACTGCTTTTAAAGGTCGTAAAACTATTGATCTTTTCCAAAAATGATCATCATAAAGTTCCTTCTCGAATTCAAGACTCTGATTATCTGAACAATGTTGCTTTCTATCCGATAGAAAACATTATAACTGCTACAGACGAGATATCGGTAATCGGTTTGTATTCCGATACGAGAGGACAGCGGAGCACCGATTTCGGGCAGAGCTTAAGCCGGCTAATGTTATTGATGATATTCCCGACAATTTCCTAGGGAAACGCTGATTAAAACAAATTCGACCCGTTCAAACGCGGGAACTCACGGGTCTGAATTTGTTACGCTTCGCTTTAATCAGCGTGTCCCTAGCAGACTGTTCATTGCCTAAATCAATGGAAATGTATTCACGAATCTGCCTTAAATCGTTCCTTGCCTCCGTTGTAAACTCAATCTTTAGTATTATTCATAAACTCCTTCTCAATTTCAGAGAAGTCTATCCAGCCATTTTCCCGTGCGGAGCGTTCGCCCTTTTCAAGCTCATTCATCAGCTTCAATGAAGCACGGATCTTTTCGTATTCTTCAATATCAAGGATCACATAGCGACCTCTGCCGTTTTTGGTCAAAAAAACAGGCTCGCCGCCGTCAACATCACGAAGCACTTCGGTATAGTTGCGTAAATCGGATACAGGTTTTATGCTTGGCATAGCTATCAGCTCCTTTCAAATCCTGCTGTAACTATTATAGCACAATATTACGATAAATTCAACAGCTTTTTTTAGGGTTTTGATCTGAATATCCAGCTTTCCGGCTTTTTGAAGTCAAACAGGAGCATTATCATATTATCTGCGGAAACTATTTTCCCAGTAGTGCGGTAAACATGATCGCTTTTCCAGTCCCAGGTCTTGAATAAATCTGAGGTGAATTTTTTGCATTCGATCTTCCTTGAATTAGGTTCTCTGGAATTTGCTTTCCATCTCACGCTGTCCTTGTCCTTCTCTGTTATCGGACATACCAGCAGACTTTTTTTCTGCGGGTGGACTTTTATGAGAATATGTTCGCAGTTGTTCAGCGCAGCAAGCGACCTCTTGCTAAAGGAAATTCTGTTATACCAGATAGTGCAGGTAGGCTCAGTCGTCTTTGGGACATATGTGAACATTTCTCCGCTAACTACCTGAAATCCCTCCAGACTTATTTCCGGAATTCTTTCTGATCTCATAATTAATTTCCTTCCTATACATTTTCTGTCGTTATGTAGCCTTCCGCAAGGTCGATACGGTATGAATCCTCATGCTCTGCAACAGGAGTTCCGAAATAATCTCTCCATTCTCCCGGAAGATAGGACGTTTGCTTTTTGGAATTGCCGAGAAACAGTTCAAAATCTGACAGCTTGAACAGGAACAGTATTTCGTCCTTGTACACCGCAGGTTTGCCCAGAATTTTGTACCTGTATTGACTGTTCCAGTTCATTAAATCGAATACTTTCGCTGCGAATATCCTGCAAAGAAGATCTCGGTTGGTGAGTTCATTTTCGCTTCCCCTCGCCCATCGAAGGGAATCCGGTGTATCCGGCTGACAGGGACGAATGATAAGCCGTTTCTGTTCCGGGTGAATGAGGAGCTGAATATGTGTTACTCCGGGAAATCTGCGCAGACAGGGCATATTGAATTTGATACGGTTGCTCCATATCGTGATCGCAGGTTCTCTTGAGTGAGAGAATAATTCCGCTCTTGTCACCTGATATTCGTTGAGATCCTCTATGTCCTCACTGTTATCGCTCATTTCAGTTTCTGGTTCATTTAAAATGCTCATTATCTGACTGTTCTCCATCTGCTGTTCTTTCTTCTCCTCTCTTTATTCTGTCTATCGAATTGTTCAGGTCATTTACGGAAGTGGTGGTATATTGCTGTATTCCCGGAGCAGGAATGCTTGGTGAGTCTGACTGCCACTCTTCGCCGGGTTCAATGTAGTAAAAACCGTTTTCCAGCACATGCTCGTAGAATTCCTCACCGAACGAGTCCGACCATTCATCAGGGCAAAGTTCCGTCGGTTTTTTGGGAGAATCACTCTCGCTCTCCTGCGGAATATACACCGCCGGCACAGCATTGACAAGGTGAAAAATAATAATCTGTTCCTCGCCTTGCTTTGCCCATACCCCTCGTATTTTATACATATAGTCGGGATTCCATTCCATAATGCTGTATAAGGCATTCCTGAAGTGCTGGCAGGTGAGTGTTTTTGAACAGATTGGCTTCTCTGGATCGGGACGCCACCTGATGCTGTGAGTATCCTGTTCACCGCATGGTCTGATTGCGATCTTCCTTTCGGTCGGGTGTAGTAATAGTTGAATATACCCAATATCAGCATACTTTTTAACGCAGAATACATTGAATGTGATTTTCTCGCCGGAAATGGTGAGCGCCGGGCCCTCATACCTGACCTGAGTGAACTGATTTCTGACGACCTGATAACCCTCTAAATCAAATGCGCAGAATCGGCTTTTTTCGAGCTTTTTTATGCTGAGTTTGCCACTCACGCTGTTTGAGATGTCGTAGTATATGTCCGGGTCGTCATTCACCCAGTGATGATTTATGGGAATAAAACCCTTGAAGATCCCTTTATCAATAACGTGAAGTGACGGGAGCGTACCTCGAAGGTTATGTTTCCTGTTTTCGATAAGCACCTGTACCGCTTCAAATTTTTCCACGGAAATAATGGCTTCATGCCGCTGCTTGTACAGATATTGATCCCGGTCGCGGCGGTTCTTCTTGTGCTTGTGTTCATACAGGTCAGACGTGAAGGTTTTCCATGTGAGCACATTTCCGCAGTATCTTTCGTTGGTGAGAATATACCCGACAGAGCCAGTGTTCCAGACGGTGCTTCCAGTTTTGGTGCGGCATCCTATGTCTGTCAGAAATGCAGCGATACTCTCCTGTGACCAGCCGGACAAATAGGCGTTAAAAATCAATCTGACTACGTTTGCCTCGGATTCGTTTATCACAAGCGGAGCGTATTTCACATAGCCGCCGGAAGTATCTTTTTGTCGGTCATATCCCAGCGGAGCGGGAGTGAGCAGCTTTCCGTCCTTGAAACGCTGGGACAGCGACCAGTTCATTGCTTCGCTTTTTTTGACTGATTCCTCCTGCGCAAATGTCGCAAGAAATGACAGCATAAACTCCGTGTTTGGGTCGAGGGTATACAGGTTATCTGTTTCAAACCAGATACCCACCGGCGGATCCAGCCCTTTGAGCATACGGACAGTCGAGATACAGTCTACGAGATTTCTAGCAAATCTCGAAACGCTTTTAGTGACTATCAGGTCGTATTCTCCATTCCGGCAGGCGGCTATCATTGCGTTGAATTCATTGCGCTTTTTCAGGGAAGTCCCGGTAATACCCTCGTCAGCAAAAATGCGCTTCAGTTCCCAGTTAGGGTGGTCGTGTACCAACTGCTGATAGTGCGCCTGCTGAAGTTCGTAGGAGGATAATTGTTCTGTATTGTCGGTAGACACTCGGCAATAGGCGCAGACTATGAACAACCTGTCCATTTCTCGAGGATCGATTTTGGATCTTGCTGGTATATACGATTTTTCGCTGTTGTCCTCCTGCTGATAGAGCTTTCTGAGCTGTTCTCTGTCTGAGCTGTTTTGCATTCTGCGCCTCCCTTGCGACGCGTTGTATTTGATGAATTAGTCAGAAATCGTTTAGTTTTGCGTTCTTTTGCGACATTGAAGCCACTAATTCGCATATCAATCTTGCGTCTTCTTCTGTCAATCCAGTCAGGTCAATAGATCTTGCGTTGGTCTGACCTAGCAGATAATCTGTACTGACTCTGTAAAGATTTGCAAGACGGACAAGAATATCGAAGGAGGGCTGCCTTAAATTGTTCTCATAAGCCGATATGGCGCTTTTGTTTACACCTATAAGCCTTGCGACCTGCTCCTGCCGAAGATGCTTTGTTTGCCGCAGTTCTTTTAGCCTTGACGAAAATGTTGATATCATTGCGCATCACCTCTATGCACAATTATAATTATATCAGCAACAGGTTTGCAATTGGGCGAATAATGTTTTCATTTTGCGGACTGAAAAAGTATTTGATGAAACTCATAATTGATCAACGTATTTTATGGGAACTTGATATATGAAAATAGGTAACATGTCATTGCGGAATGGTTACCTAAGGAAAAAGTATTATGCTTATCATTTTAACTGTTCAACAGAGTTTGGTAAAGGCACTCCAGTTCCTCAAAGACATCCGATTTGGCTTCCGTCCTCCCGCTCTCATAATTCATCAGCGTGTGCCGACAGGTACCGACCATCTCCGCAGCCTCCCGTATAGTTAGCCCTGCATGCAATCGCAGAACCCTCAGTTGCTGACCGTTGGATAATTCGTCAGTAGCATCAGCGCACAGCAGGGAATACCCCGGCTTCTTCCCACGGACGACCCTCACGGAACCGCACCAGAATGCGACCTTTCGCAAATTTGGAATTGTTTCCACAGGTGTGTTATAGCTAACCAAATAAAAATGCACTTCCGCAAAATAAAGCGCCAGCTCACCGAGGTATACATAAACGAGCCGCTTGAAACGGACAGCGAGGGCAATACCCTGACTATCGCGGACATACTTTCGAGCGGCGTGAACATCGAGGAAGAAACGGAGCTTCGCATAAACTCGCAAAAGCTGTACAAATATATCGCCGAGGAACTTGACGACCGTGAACGTGAGATAATCTGCAAGCGGTACGGAATCCGGGACGGCAGGGGATACGTCGGGAAAGCGCTCACCCAGCGGGAGATAGCGAAGCAGCTTGGGATTTCCCGCAGCTATATTTCCCGTATTGAGAAAAAAGCGCTGGAGAAGCTGAGGAAGCGGTTTGAGGAGGGGTGAGATCAAGGACTACCTATATAAACATAAGTGTTTTGAGTACCCCTTGAATGTCCGGATATGCAGTGTAATTATCCATTAATCCTTTGCATTTTTTACGACAACAGTTTTGACTTTAGTTCTCCCGCTCTCATAATTCATCAGCGTGTGATATCCTATTGTATATCCTCCTGTCTTTCCTTATTTGTATTCTAACAGATTTTCTGCATAAGTCAAATCAATGTTCTTGACAACTCCACTGCTGCTGTGGTAAAATTAGCGTAATGACAAATTATAACAGGAGTTAAAATTAGATGAACATTAAATATATTCACGAACCCACCGATCTGCAATGCGGTCAGGCAGTACTTGCAATGCTGCTTGGAACATCGCCGGAATATATCTGCGGCTATCTGGGGAACGATCGTGAAACAGACCTTCGGGAAATGAAGCGGGTACTTACTGAACACGCTGTGAAATTCTCGCCGCAGCGTAAGCAGGCACAGTCAAAAAAAGACCTTCCACAATGCGCTCTTTTAAGCCTTGAAACTCCCCGGTGCTGGCATTGGTCGCTGTATGCGGACGGCGTATTTTACGACCCGGAACACGGCGTCCTTGAGGATTTCCCTGAATCGGCACGGAAATTTTATTGGGAGATTATTTCAGATACGCTTCCGTTTGCCGGAGGGCACTGCAATAATGCTGTATTCCGGGAATAAGGGCAGTGATAAAAGCTCTTACTCCGGGATTATTTGTTGAGTTTAAGTGTGAGAGGCGTTTTATATAGACATTTAGTTGCTTCTGGTCGCTCTGCTGGTCGGTTATCTCTTATGGACTGTGGTATCCGCCATGAAGAACCGCAGCTCAACAGATGAAGCACAGAATAAGCCGTTTGTCTGGTGGAAATGTGCGCTGTTTATTATTGGAGGAGTTGCCGGGAGAATAATCGGCGGCAATTTTGTTGTCAATCATGCCTCCGCACTTGGAGCGGCTATCGGAAACGTTGTTGGTTCAAGTATTCTTAATGTGCTGTGCATTCTTGGAGTATCCGGAGTGATCTCACCGATAACCATAGCTGGGGCTGACCTAAGATTTACTCAAAAAGGGTGGCCCTTTAGTCATTTCCGCCTCGCTGACACTTCATCTTTGAAACAGATGATTTGCTCAGCGGGGCGAAAACTGCTTTATCGGAAGCACACTAATGATTGATATGCGTTTTTTTATTCGTAGAATAAGCTTACGAATTAATTACAGCTTGGTTACAAAAATTCACATTGTTTACAGTTTGGTTACAGTTTAGATTACCCTATTGAAATATGCAGAAATATGAATTATAATGTAACTATTATGAAAGAAAAGGGAACGGTGTTTGGATTTGGGAATTGAAAAAGTGACGGTCATTCTGCCGTCCTACGACCCCGGGGAGCAGCTTTGCGAGGTGCTTGCCGGGCTTATTGCGGCGGGCTTCCGGGACATAATCGTGGTGGACGACGGCAGCCGCCCGGAGCGTCAGCGCTTCTTTGCCGAGGCAGAGCGTCTGCCGGAATGCACCCTGCTTCACCATGATGTGAACCGAGGCAAGGGCAGGGCGCTGAAAACCGGGTACGAGTTCTTTTTGCAGAACCGCCCGGAGCAGACCGGAGTGGTGTGTTCGGACGATGACGGGCAGCATTCCCCGGAGGACATCGCCCGGGTCGCCCTTGAAATGGAGCGGAGGGGTATCGCGGTGTTCGGCGCGAGGGACTTCACCCAGCCAGATATCCCACCGAAAAGCCGTTTCGGGAACAGGGTGACGTCCTTTGTGTTCCGTGCGTTGTGCGGAATTAAGATCTCCGACACCCAGACCGGGCTGAGGGCGTTCCCGAGGGAATATCTGCCCACCCTCTGCGAAACCGCGGGGGAGCGCTTTGAGTACGAAACCAACGCCCTGCTGGAAATGCATCGGGAAAGGCTGCAATTCACGGAGCTGCCAATACGGACTATCTACATACAGGGCAACGGCGGGACGCATTTCCACCCGCTGCGGGACAGCCTCAAGATATACGCCGTGATACTGAAATTCCTGTTCAGCTCCTGCGCCGCTTCGGTGATAGACATGGTGGTGTTCACGGTAATAAACCTCTGCCTGCCCGCCGATTTGGACGGGCGTCTGCGGGTGTTTGCGGCGACCTTCGGGGCAAGGGTGGTAAGCTCGCTGGTGAATTTCTTCGTCAACAGAAACCGCGTGTTCAAAAGCTCCGGGAGCGTTCCCGGAACAATGGGGCGGTACTACCTGCTGTGTGCGGCGCAGACCTGCGTTTCCTGGGGCGGAGTTGCGGGGCTTTCGGCGCTGTTTTCGGCGCATCACACCGGGTGGGAGACCCTCATCAAGGCGGCGGTGGATACGCTGCTGTTCTTCGTGAGCTTCGGTATTCAGCGGGATTGGGTGTTTGCAAAGGGGGAGAAGCATGAGCGCAGCTAAACGCAGAAAACGCGCCGCGCTTACGGTTTTCGGCAGAATTCTGCTCTGCCTGGTGGCGCTTATAGAGGTGGTGGTTTTCGGGCTGTTGGGGGTGATTTTCGTGCTGGAATGTGGGCCAAGCGAACGCGCCCGCGACCTATTCGTTATCTCCATGAACGAGACCAGCGCGGCGAAATTTGTACCGACCATATTCCTGTCGCAGCAGGAGGTGGACGAAATACTCGCCCGGAACACATTTCAAGAAACCGACGCTGTGACCGATACCGAGCTTGTGGTGATAAGCTCCGAGCCGGAAAAGACCGCCCAGCAGGACGAAAGCGTTGACCCGGACGGGGACGGTATCGACATTCTGGACGTGTCCGGAAGCACCTTCAAGGGGAAGCTGATGCTGGTTTACGACCCGTCACGGGTGTTCGTGGGTGTCAGCGGGAAATACGGCGCGACCGAATACGGCAAGACCCTGCCGGACATCTACGCTCGTTACGACAACATAGTCGGCGCGATAAACGGCGGCGGCTGGGACGACCGTGACGGACACGGCACCGGCGGCGAGCCCTGGGGCATAGTAATTTCCGAGGGCAAGGTGCTGTGGGGAACTCCGATGTACTATTCATGGGATATGGCGGGGATAACCAACGAAAACAAGCTGGTGGTTGGCAAAATGACGGTGCAGGAGGCGGTGGACATGGGCGTCCGGGACGCGGTGAAGTACGGACCGCCGCTTATCGTGAACGGCGAACCGTTGGAGGCTCTCGGCACCGGCAGCGGGCTTAATCCACGCACCGCGATAGGTCAGCGGGCGGACGGTACAATGCTGCTTCTGACGATAGACGGGCGGCAGGGGAACAGCTTGGGCGCTAGCCTTGCGGACGTCCGGGACGTGATGCTGGAGTACGGCGCTGTGAACGCCTACAACCTGGACGGCGGCTCCTCCACGAACATGATTTTTAACGGCGAGATAATCAACAACGGCGCAAGTCTTGTGGGGCTTCGCAAGATGTGCAACGCATGGCTGGTGAGGGGTAAGTAATGAGCATGACAGGAACTAAGGGCGAGCATTTCGCCCCTAAGGAGGAGCAACGGGGGGTTCCGGAAACGCGGCGGGAGCGCGGAAAACACCGCCCTCCCCGGAAAAAGCCCGCCGGGACAGGAACGGTGGTGTTCCGGGCGATATACATAAGCGTGACCGCGCTGGCAGTGGCGGCGGTGGTCGCGGGACTGTTCGTGCTGTGGGATTTCCTGGCGGAGTATGAGCAGCTTCTGCCGGAAAAGGTGGTGGAGAGCGTTCTGGCGGGGCTGGAGCAGGGGGAAACTGCTTCGGTGTACGAGAGCGCGGGCTTCACCCCGAACCCATACGAGGACGACAGCGCCGCCCGGGAGTACGTTGCGGGGCTGTTCAAGGGGGAGCTTAGCTACTCAAAGGACGTGAAGCTCTCCACAGACGAAGCCCCGGTGTACGCCGTGAAATGCGGCGGAAAGCGGGTTTGCAGCCTCACGCTGGAGCAGACCGGCGAGAAGAGCGGCTGGGGCTTCCCGCGGTATAGAGCGGCGGGGTTCTCGGGGGTGGAAATTCCCACCGGCTCGATAACCATAACCGCCCCAGACAGCGCGGAGCTGCGCATAAACGGTGTCCTGCTGCGGGAGCTGCCGGAAAGCTCCGAGCAGGTGAGGGAATGTGAGCATTTCTACGGCTACATTGACAGAATTCCGGAAATCGTGCAGTACACCGTGGAGGGCTTCGCCGGACAGCCGGAGGTAACGGCAATCTCGGGGGAGGGCGCGTACCGCAGGGAGCAGAGCGGCTCGGAGTACCGGTTCACCCGGAATGTCGGCGAGATACCGCAGGAGCTTTCCGAGCTGGCGGTGAAGGTCAGCCAGACCTACTCGAAGTACATCTCGGCGGACGCGGCATTCAGCGCGGTGGCGGCGTTTGTCCCGGAGGATGTGCCGCTTTACGAGAATATCCGCACCTACGAGGCGAAATTCTACACCCCGCACAGCGACTACGACTTCCTTGATGTGCAGGTGAGCGGTTTCCGGCGGTACACCGAGGAATGCGTATCGCTGAGGGTGACCTACACACAGCGCATCTACGCGGGCTACCTCGGGGACTTCGACTTCCCAACGGACAACACGATATACCTTGCGAAAAACGGCGAAGAATGGGTCGCTACCGACATTGTGATGAATTGAGAGGAGATTTCCATGCCGGATTTTATACAAGAGTTTGATTTTTCCATACTGGACTTTATCCAGCAGAATATGCGCTGCGAGCTGCTTGACAGCGTATTCCCGGTGATAACGAGCGGCGTGTTTGTGGCGCTTTTCTGGGTGACGGCGGCGGTATGTATGCTGTTCACCAAGAAGTACCGCCGCTGCGGGATAGCTGCGCTGGTCTGCCTGCTGCTGGGGCTGTTCTTCGGCAATCTGATACTGAAGCATCTGGTGGCGCGGGCGCGTCCCTGCTGGCTGAAGCCTATCGCGGATATGCTGGTCGCCGTCCCGAAGGACTTCTCGTTCCCGTCGGGGCATACGCTGTCGTCGTTCATCGTGGCGATAGTGTTCCTGTGTCACAGCCGCGCCATCGGGATTCCCGCGCTGGTGGTGGCGTCGCTGTTTGCGTTCACAAGACTGTATGTGTATGTGCATTTCCCCACCGACCTGCTGGGGGCGATTATCCTCGCGGTGCCGCTGGCTATCTTCGGCAATATGCTGACGCAGCGGGTGGTTTCGTGGATAGTTGAGAAGCGCAGAAGCAAAGCGGATAACTAAGAAACTTTCTCCTGTTTTTCACCAATAATTCCAGTAAATTGTTGTCCGGCGGCGGAAAAGGTGATATAAAATAATTATCAGCTTATTATAAAAAGTTGAGAGCTTTATGAAAAAATTCAACAAGAATATTGATTGATCCGCCGGAAAATGCCAGAATAAGTGTGTTCGACATCGTGCCCATCATATCCCGCCCGACCTGTATTCCGGTCATTTCCTCAATATATACGAACTGAATATAATGGTATTGATGAGCATTACCCAACTAATCACTTCATTTCTTTTTCAATAGTTCTTAATAAAACCGTTATCTGTTTTCTCAAATGCCATTGATTTTCTGTAAAAATTATGATATAATAAATATAGAGCATTTATTATATCAAAAGTCCTCGCACATTTATAACAAACCACAAGGAGTTGATTTTAATGCCACATTCAGGAGGCGGAGGTTCCCATGGCGGAGGATCCCACGGAGGAAGCCACAGAGGTGGTTCGGGGAGCAGTAACCGAGTGTCCCAGACCTATTTCAGAGGCGCTCACCGCTTTATGTACTACTATAATGGCAGACCGCATTTCTACTACGCTAATCGCAAGGTAACCTCGAATACAAAAGCCACAGGCATTTCGCTTATATTATTCGCCGTAATGTGGCTTTTGATTTCTATGCCCGTTGTAATTGCGGCAATATCCGATGTTTTCGTTTCCGGCCCCTTGTCCCTTAACTATGATACCGAAATTGTAATTGACGACGAAATAGGTATAGTAGATAACAAATCAGAGCTTATCGACGCTTTCGAAGCCTTTCAGGAAAAGACGGGCGTTACATTTGGCATTGTTACAAGAAGTCCCGAAAACGAATATATGGGCAGTTCATACGAAACGCAGGCTTATAACTGCTATGTTTCTCGTTGGGACGATGAGCGGCATTGGCTGATCTACTATGTGGGAAGTTCCCTAGACCGCACTGATAACTGGCACTGGGAGCTGATGTGCGGAGACGACTGCACAAGAATACTGAGCACCTCGATCGAGGATAAGTTCACCAGCGATTTTCACAGATATCTTGTGGCAAGTGAACGATACTCATTCAACGAGGCTGTATTAACCGCACTGAACAACATAAACGTTCAGCCGGGCTCAATTAATTCCGATGGAATTCTTGTTTTATTACCTATGCTTCTCTTCCCAACTTTGGGAATAATAATCCTTATTGGTGGAATAAAAATGGCGGTAAAGCCCCTTACCGACGAAGAAAAAGCAAAGAAACAAGCGGTTGAAATAAACGTTGACTCAGTATGCGAGGAGGTCGTCTGTGATTACTGCGGCGGCGTTTATATCAAGCACACCTGCGTTGAGTGCCCACATTGCGGCGCTCCTGTAAAAGTTGACAACACCAACTAGGGACACGCAGTAAAACCGAATAAAAAGTGAATTGATACTGCCTGTCACGTACAACGCAAAAATTTACAAGCAAAATGAAAACAAATAGCCGCCGAATTGTTTGAGATCGGCGGCTTAAATATTTGATTAGATGGCTTTATAGAGCCGCTTCGCATATCGCGGAGTATCAGCGCCTTCCGCTTGTCCCCGATGAGAATAAGAGTAGTTTCAACAGGGGAGCAGGGCGTATTTTCTTACATCATTTCTCACGAAATAATATTACTTGCTGGGCTGTTCCTCTTGCTTTGCTGCCTGCTGACGGCTCATCTTTGTCCAGTTGACGAAGCCGTATATCGCATTTATCAGATACACCGCCCACATGGTAGTCATTATCATATCACCTCTGCCTGCCCACATGATGACCGTAACCACATCAACGATAATCCAAAGCGTCCACTGCTCGCGAAATCTCATGACCATAAGTGCATTTGCCACAATGGAGAACACCGTGTTGGTGCTGTCCAGCCATGCGGAGCTGCCGCCTAGCTGAATAAGGAGCATTCGGTAGAGCACGATACCTGCTCCGGTGCCTGCTAGAAGTAGTATCGTAGGAATAAGCTTCAAGCGTCTGCCGCTAACCATGCTGGGATCCTCTGCGCTGCTGTTCTTTCTCCATAGGTATATTCCCACAAACTGCGATGGAAGATAGTACAGACCGTTTAGCATTACCTCGCCGTAGAAACGGCTTATCCACGCCACCGCTATGTATGCCGCAATATTGGCAAAGCCCCAGTAATACTGCGATTTCTTACCTGCGGCGCACAGCACAACGCAGATTATTCCGCAGACAGCGGCAACAGAGCTTATGAGGTTATAGACCCACCCTGCTTCTGAGTCAGTTATTGCAAAATATATCGTGAAGCCTGTCACTGCAAGTATCTCCGCCCACTGAAACGGTGTGAAATACTTCAGTATCTTTTTAAGCCATACCATAGCGTTTCTCCTTTCATTCCTTCGCGGCAAGCAGTCCGTCAACAAGCTGCACTGCCTTTTCATACCGCTGCTGATAGCTGCCGCTTAGACTGACAAAGTCAAATCCCGCGCTGCGATATATCTCCTTGATCTGCTGACTGTATTTCTCTCTGTCCGCTGCGATCACTTCGCTGCGATCCCCGTCCTGAACGAACTTCACGTCCGGCTCGCAAAAGAGTATGAGGTCATATTCATTCAGCCGGGCTATCGCGTCGGCAAGAGCCGCGTTACGTTCCTTGTCCTTTCCCTCAAGGAAATCCAGATAAAACTGGGTTATCAGACAGTCCGTGTCCTCAAAGAATACTCTGTCAGCACGCTGTATCTGCTCCAGCTCCCGCTGCTTGTGGGTCAGCAGAATATCAGTGAAATCCTGCGGGATCATCAGCCTGTCAGTACCCGAGCGTTCTGAAATATCCCTGCCAGCCTCCTCCATAAATGTGGTGTTGTAGTGCAGCGCAAGATTCTGAGTAAGCGTGGATTTTCCGGTGCTCTCACTGCCTATCAGAAGTACCTTTTTCACATAATGCGGCTTCACAACTGAGGGAAGCCAGTCCCAGTGTCCGTACATATCACGGCGAAGCTCGGTTGAGGAAATTCCGTCGCGGGGAAATATGACAAGCTCTGCTTCAGGATAGCACTTTCCCCAGAAGCTGTTCTCGTCATAATCGCTGCCGCAGAAAACCGCATCTATCGGCTCTCCTGCGAACTCCTTCACCTTGTCGGCGTCGCTCTTCCAGTAATCCTCGGTGTAGTCACCTTTGCTCGGCGCAGTGTCCTCAAGAATGAATATCCGAACGTCCGGCAGGTGCTGTGTCAGCTGATATACCCAGCGGTAGCGCAGCCTTACATCAACTTCATCGCGGTTTATACCGCTGCTTATGACTATTATCAGCTTTTCGCACATATTTGCCGCCTGTATCATACAGCGTACATGACCTATGTGCAGGGGGTTGAAGCTGCCTCCGTACATTCCGCATTTGTATCTCATAATCTTGCTCCTTATTCAAATTTGTCGTAGACCTGCGTGCAGAAGCAGTCGTCGCACCACTTTGAACGCGCACAGCGCCTCTGCTCTCTGAAATACTGTTCCACTCTGTCGAAATCAGCCGCGGATTTTATATCCCTCAGCGGGAATTTGTATTCGTAGCTTGTGTAGCTGCACGGGCTGATATAGCCGTTTTCATTCACGAACCAGAACCACGCTCCCGGGTCGCATTCCTCCACCGGCATAGGCTTATCCAGCGCAGCGTACATGAATCGCTCCATGTACTTTTCGCTTCCGTGAATTACAAGCCCCTTTTCTGCGAACCGCCGTTTCAGTGCAGGCAGTTTCTCCGCAAAAGCATGGGACTGCTCAAATAAAAGCCGATTATCGCCGAAGAATTCCGGACGGTCGTAGCCGCCAAGCCGGTTGAAGGTCACCTCGTCAACGCCAATGCTTTGCAGCAATTCGCAGAAGTGTTCAAAATCTGCGATATTCCTGCGCATGAGAATGGTATTCACCTTGATTTTAAGTCCGCTGACGGAGCTGCGTCTTATCTTGTCAAGCTCTCGTATCCTCCCGCAGACCATATCGAAATGCCCATCAAACCCACGCACATCATCATCGCACTCCCGAAAGCTGTCAAGACTGAACACGATCTCGCTGAAGCAGCCGTCTATCCTGCGGAGCTTTTCCTCAGTCAGCGGAATGCCGTTTGTGGTGGCGCTGACCTTGACCCCAAGCCCGTGCAGCCGCTCGGAATGCTCCAGCAGGTCGTTTCTCAGGAACGGTTCGCCGCCAATCCAGCTAACCAGAATCTCGTCCCCGGTTTGTTTTCTGTACTCTCCCAGAACCTCGCTGAAAGACCTTATCAGCTCCGTATCTGCGTCATCGCGTTTTCGCTCCACATCTCTGCTGTAAGAGCAGAATCTGCACTTTAAGTCGCAGCTCTGGGTCACTCTCCAGACAATAACACGCTTCTTAGCCATCGCGCTACCTCCTGTGTAACTCACAATGTTCAGTCCGCCTTTAACCTGTAAATCCTGCTGGGACGATGGGCGCCGCCGGTTTCCATGCGCTCCGTTTCCTCTATCATCGGCGCTATCCACTTGCGGAAATTCGCTTTGTACAGCGTTTTTCCCAGCAGTATCTCGTATACCCGCTGAAGCTGAGGGAGTGTGAATTCCTCCGGCAGCAGCTCAAATGCTATCTTGGTGTATTCAACCTTATTTCGGATACGCTCTCTGCCGTATTCAATAATTCGCTTGTGGTCGAAAGCAAGCTCCTTGCTGCTGTTCAGCAGCTCGTCAACGTCATACAGCGCCGCAGATATCGTCCTCTCACCAGCCTTGACGTTAAGCTTATCCGCACTAGTCAGCGAGAGATATGACACCGAGATTATCCTCATACGCGGGTCACGGTTGACATCGCCCCATGTGTAAAGCTGTTCAAAGTAAATGTCCCGAAGCCCGGTCTTTTCCTCCGCTCCGCGCCTTGCCGCTTCGTCGAGGGTTTCGTTTATTCCTACAAACACGCCCGGCAGCGAGAGCATTCCTTTGAATGGAAACTCACTTCGCTCGACAAGCGCTATTTTCAGCCGGTCGTCCTTTATCGTGAACATCAGCAGGTCAACCGCCACCGAGGGCTTCTCGTATTCTGAGCTATTGTACTCCTTCAGAAATTCCTGTTCTGTCATTTCATGTCCTCCTTTTGTTAGTAGCGTTTTAATACTAACCTTGTTTATATGATAGTATATTTCTGCTACTAAGTCAATACCTATTTGTCATATTTGTTATATATCAATAAAATTATTTTCTATATACAGTCCTTTTTGTTACTTTTGCTGCAATGATCGGTAAATATAATACCATCATTTTAATAAAACGTGCATTTCTGTACAGGAAAACCGACAATAATATATTCGCTTTTTTCGAGTGAAAAAATGCGCAACAGGTGTATCCTGCTGCGCATTTTCAAATCAAAATGGTTTCTTAATCGTGTAATCCATCTTTGAAATGAGCTTTCCAGTATTGCATTTTATCTCAAATCTCTGTATAAAATCTCAATTGATTTGCAAGTTAATTATACCACCTAAATGCAAATATCGCAAGGTCAGACAACTCGCAGCATTGAAGCCACTTGGTGTTCCCGATAAGAAAATATCAAGGGGTCAGAGCGTTTATTCTGCGCCGCCGCTGTATGCAATGCGGATTATATCGTCAATGCTCGCTTCCTCAAGTCGGATATCCTTTATCTTCGCCTTACCACCGATGTACTCGATAAGCGCGGCGGCGGATATCTCGTTCTTCATAAAGCGGTATACAGTGCGTGAGCCTTCGCAGCTTACTATCTCGGCATTCGGGTGTTCGATATGCTGTTCGGTATAGAAATCAATGACTAGCTGCCGGTAGGGCGCAATTCTGTCGATAAGCTCGTCAAGAGAACCGTCTTCAATAACAACGCCCTTGTTGATTATTATTATCCGCTTGCACAGCTCCTGAATATCGCCGAGGTCGTGGGTTGTAAGGATTATCGTGGTTTTGCGGGTTTCGTTTATTTCCTTAATGAACCTGCGAATGGCGTGCTTTGCGTCAACGTCAAGTCCGATTGTCGGCTCGTCAAGGAACAGCACGTCAGGGGAATGCAGCATTGCCGCCGCAAGGTCGCCGCGCATACGCTGACCGAGGGAAAGTTGCCTTACCGGAGTATCAACAATGCTTTTCAGATCTAGGATCTCGTCCATCATTGCCATGTTTTCCTTATAAACCTCGTCCGGGACATCATATATCCGCTTGAGCAGCTCGAAGCTTTCTCCCAGCCGCAGATCCCAGTAAAGCTGCGTCCTCTGACCGAAAACAACTCCGAGGTGCTTGACAACCGCTTTCCTGTCCTTAACAGGCGAAATTCCATTTACGAGTATTTCTCCGGAGGTAGGACGGAGTATCCCGGACATCATTTTGACGGTTGTGCTTTTACCAGCGCCGTTTGGCCCTATGTACCCGACTATCTCGCCGCGTTCTATTGAAAATCTGATGTCGTCAACGGCGGTCACTATCTTCTTTTCGGGGCGGAAAAGTCCCTGTATTGCGCCCTTGAGTCCCTTTTGCTTCCTCACAGATTTAAATTGCTTTTTTAGATGCTTAACTTCTATTACAGGCATATTATACCTCCATTTACTAACCAAAACCATATCACGAGCCTGCGCTCTCATACTGACGGAAACCTGACCTGAATATTTTGCAGGATATCACGAACATCACCACGCCTATCCCCAGCGTTATGAATGCCATTCCATACGGCAGAGTTATTATAGACTCCTTGCCCATAAACTCCGAAGCGGGATAAAACGCTACCCAGCTCATCGGCAGAATGAACGTGAAAACAAACTGCACCGCGCGGGGATACATTGAAAGAGGGTACATATTTGTGCGGTTGAACAGCTCCTGAAAAAATCCCGAAATATTTATCGGACTTTTCGTCCAGAACGTCGTACAGCCGAATACAAGGTACAGTGCGCCGCGGATTAGCGTGCCGCCGATAAGCGCGCATATCATGCATATCGTATTGGAGAACGTCCATCTGAAATCCACCGAAACGCAGCCGTATATGAACAGAATAAGTCCGGGAATAAGGTCGGTTATCCCGTAGAAATTCAAATCCCCAGCAAGGAACTGGAACAGCGTATTCATCGGGCGGAGCCGCAGTCTGTCAAGCTCGCCGTGGATTATGTCCCAGCCCATGTACCATGTTTTCGTGAAAAAAATGACCGACAGCCCATGCGTAAGTACGGACATTCCATACAGGAACGCCAGCTCCTTGAAATCCCAGTCGGCAAGGGTTTCAAACTCCTCGACGACGAATTTGATTGTTGCAAATCCGACAAGGAACTGTATCGGATTTGATATCAGCCAGCCGACAAACGCCGCCGGGTATTCCATGCACGCCTGCATAGAAAGCCGGAACGACAGCGCCGCGACCGACATATAATGTCTGAATTTTTTCATACATCAACCTCCTTGAACCAGAACCCTGCGGGTCGCCCTGTTCTGCGCGAAAGAAAATACCACAATTAATCCAGCGAGCCACGCCGCCTGTATACCGAGCTTTATAAGGCATTCATCTGGGGTGTATTTCCCGATATAAATGCTCAGCGGCTCCTGAAACATATAAACGAACGGCAGAAAATAAAGCGCATTGCGAAGCCACTCCGGGAAGAACCACAGCGGTATTATCGCTCCCGAAAGCATATTCACAAAATGATACTTGATTGAGAAAACCGGGCCGAGGTCAATTGCCGTGAACGCCATCAGCGCAAAGGTCGCGGAAAACGTCCAGTTTATCCCATAGCCGAGGATAAAGCTTGCAAGGAACAGCCAGAAATGCTCTGTCGAAGCAGGAACAGGCAGTCCGAAAATGAGCACTGCGACAATAAACATCGGTATCGTGCTGAAAAACAGGTTGAAAATAATGTTCCCGATGTCCTCCGCGAAATAAAGCGTGAACAGGTTTATCGGTTTTATCATGTCCGTTGCAATGCTTCCGGATTTTACCGCGTCGGCAATCCTGTCCTCAACGCCCATGTAATAAAGCGAGCTCATCAGCATTGACACCACCGTGTAGGTTATCATCATCTCTCCCGAAACGCCGTGAGCCGCTTCCGTGTCGCCGTACACCGCGCGCCAGAAAAATCCCACCGCCGCCATGAGCAGACACTGCATGACCAGAAAAGTCCATACATGAACGCGGTATGCCATCATGGTTTGTATCCTCATTTTTGCCACATAAATGTAAGCTTTCATATAACACCTCCAAAAGAAAAAGCCTGCCGGATCACCGACAGGCTATGCGCGCACAAAACAACGACAGCAGACTACGCCGCAGTTATAAAGGTCCCGCATTTTCCCGATCCGAAACGATAGTTATTCCATATTACCTTATTTATCTTCAACATTTTGCGAGACCTCCTTTCATAATCAATTCTTGGTTAAGTGACTTCCTAAGTTTAACACAAAAACTTTCGTTTGTCAAGTGTTTTTTTGAATTTTTTCCAAAATTCTGCATTACACCGACAAACAGAAAGCAATTCCATTTACGACAGCACAATTTTACAGCGTATGTTTCCGCATATCAGCCTTTACATCAATGTTAGCAACATCACGGAATACAATTTTTCCTTGTAAAAACATAATTTTGTATATACTGTATATTGAATTTCGAGTGAAACTGTGATAAAATATTTTAAAAACCACGGGAGGTATACGTCATGGAAAAGAAGCTGATAATCGTAACATCACCGCCAGCCTGCGGAAAAACCTATATTTCAAAAGAGCTATCCAAACGCCTAAAGCATGTGGTGTATCTTGATAAAGATACGCTTATTCCGCTCTCTAAGCAGATCTTTGCAGTTGCAGGTCAGCCGTATGACAGGAGCAGTCAGTTTTTCGAGGAAAATATCCGCAATTATGAGTACGACTGTATTGTTGCGCTGGCTCTTGAAGCGCTGGATTATGACGATATAGTGCTTATCAATGCGCCGTTCACCCGTGAAATCAGGAATATGGAGTACATCAACTCCCTTCGGGCGAAGCTATCCGAAAAGAACGCAAAGCTGGTCGCTATATGGGTCGAAACCTCCCCGGAGATCGTCCACCAGCGCATGATAAAGCGCAATTCTGATCGGGATACATGGAAGCTGGCACACTGGGACGAATATATAGCAGGCTGTAATTTCTCCGTGCCCGAAAACCTTGACGACCCAAACGAAAAGGGCGACTTTATCATATTCAAGAACAATAACGACGAGGAATTCGAGGCTTCTATGAAGAACTGCCTTGAAATGTTGGAGTCGCAATAAATCAAAACAAATCCCGTTTTACATGAATGAATAATGCCTGAGAAGAACCCGTATCTTCTCAGGCATTTCTTATTTTTCTGCAAGAAACTCCTCCGCGAAATGAACCGCCGTCGCCCCGTCCGCCACAGCCGTGACTATCTGCCGAAGAGCCTTAGTGCGGACATCACCTACGGCGAACACCCCGTCAACATTCGTCCGGGTGGATTCGTCAGCGACCACATATCCGCTCTCGTCCAGTTCCACTTTACCAGCCAGAAATCCAGTCGCTGGAGTTCTTCCGATGCTGACAAAAACGCCGTCGCAGGGGAGTTCGGTCACCGCTCCGGAATTTACGTTCGTGACCTTTACTCCGGACAGCTTTCCGTCTGCGATAAACTCAGAAACCGTGCTGTTCCAGACGAACTCGACATTTTCCGCTTTAAGAAGCGGCTCGTGGTAGATCTTTGTGGCTCTCAGAGCGTCCCTGCGGTGGACTACATAAACCTTTTTCACCAGCCTTGACAGGTAGAGAGCGTCTGCCGCCGCGGAATTACCACCGCCCACGACAATAACGGTCTTTTCCTTATAGAACCTCCCATCGCAGTGAGCGCAGTAGTGGACACCTCTTCCGAGCAGCTTATCCTCGCCGGGAATTCCCAGCATGCGAGGGTCAGCCCCGGTGGAAATAACGACTGTTTTGCCGAGGAATACGCCGCTTGCCGCCTCGATTTTTTTGGTGTCTCCGGAAAAATCAACGGATCTGACCTCGGTGAAAACAGTCTTAGCTCCAAAGCGCTCCGCGCCTTTCTGCATTTTCATTCCAAGCTCAAAGCCGTTTATCCCTTCATCAAATCCGGGGTAATTGTCTATCTCGCCGGTGAGCGCCATCTGACCTCCGGGAGCCATTCGTTCCAGCACAACAACGTCAAATCCTGCGCGGGCTGCGTATAGAGCGGCGGTGTACCCGGCAGGGCCGCCGCCTATGATCATCATATCGTAAATGTGTTCCATATTGAACCTCCTTGTGGGTTAGTATACCACGATTTTGATATAATTTCAATTTATTTCCCGGAAATCCGGGACATTGACATATTCCATAAATAGTGATAATCCCTTTTTTCTATTATATCACATATATTATTTTCCTGCAACTGGATTTCATTTGTAAAGACAGAGGAATGACCTTTTTGTTCAATACAGACTACTTAACATAGATTTAACAAAACCGCGCTTTCAGATTTTACTAAGATAATATATAATAAAAATATATATTTTCTGAGAAACGGAGCAGTGAAAATGAGCAAAAATGCAGTACTTGAAAAGCAGGTCTATATGAACAGGGAACTGTCTTGGCTGAATTTCAACGAGAGGGTTCTGGAAGAAGCTGAAAGCGAGAATGTTCCACTTTGCGAAAGACTTTCTTTCGTGTCAATATATCAGAGCAATCTCGACGAATTCTTCATGGTGCGGGTGGGCTCTCTTATCGACCAGATGCTCCTTGATAAGAATATCCGTGAAAACAAGACGGAGCTTACCGCCGGGGAGCAGCTTGACGCGGTGCTTGAAAGAGTGCGCGTTATTAATGAGCGGAAGGATCTTGTTTATTTGAATTATATGTCCGCCAGACGATTACTGACAATGACCTTTGGGCAATTGCAAAGGGATTTGGCGTGACTTTGAATGAAAATTTCCTCATGTAAATAAAAACGGCGCAGAATAGGGTGCCCCTTTTGCAGTTCCCTCCGAGCCATACCCCCATTTGGGAAGGTAAATTAGCTCGGCGGATTAAAAACTGCATTATCGGCAGCCACCAAATCTGCGCCGTTTTTTTACAAATACACTTGAATAATTCAGTGTTATGTGATATAATTATCATAGGGTAACCATACATAATTTGGTTTATGGCAGAATTTGACACAAAAGGAGTGATACCGCATGGTGTCAGATCAGACCGCAGTAAAACGCGGGCTAAGCGCCTCCACGCTTAAACTCATTGCTGTACTGGCAATGTTCACCGATCATATTGCCTATGCTCTGCTGGATTTCTATACAGTTCCTGCTCAGATAATGCACGTTGTCGGACGTCTTACTATACCTATAATGTGCTTTTTTGTTGCCGAGGGACTGCGGCATACACGAAATATCAGGAACTATGTGCTTCGTATGGGAACATTCTGGATTATCTCCGCAATACCGTTCTATATGTTTTTCGGAGATATGTACGGTATCAGGCAGAATATCATGCTTGATCTGCTGATAGGACTTGTAACCACCGCAACTCTTGCTGACAAGCATAAGAAAACGCCGATAAAAATAATCGTTGTCACAGTGCTTATGGGAATTTCACTCGGCGTAGGCGGCTGGCCGGTACTTCCGACCTTGTACATACTTGTATTCTATTTCGGCAGGGATATGAAGCAACGGCTGAAATTGTTCGTCGTTACGACCGTAGTGTTTGTGACAGGATTTATCGGTCTTGTGCTTCTGAATAACATATTCCACTTTGCCGGATATGATTGGATTTGGTACGACAGGGCTTATCTGTACGGCTTTCTGCTTGCTGCTCCGCTGCTGCTTTTATATAACGGGAAACGCGGCTTGGAGAGATCTCCGTTTCTCCGGGAAACCACCAAGTGGGGATTTTATATTGTCTATCCGCTGCACCTGCTGATACTTGCGCTGCTCTTCAAAGAGCCGATCATGTCCGCCTATGAAATATATGTGGCGCTGAATGTTCTGGCTCTTGTGTTAACGCTTGCAATGGCAGAGGTAGTGCGCTCGTCCAGAAAATCACCGCCACAGGCGGCTATACTTGTGCTTATGGTATGTGCCAGCTTTTTTGCGGCGGCTTTCCTTGCGGAGATAACCGCGGGAGAAGTCAACGGCGCGATCACCGCCACAAAGCTTGAATATGTGGCGGAATGCGGAATTTTCCTCAGCCTGACATCATTTGTGAGAGAATTCTGCAAGGTCAGGATCCCGCGTATAATTCAGATCTTCCAGTACATTGCCGCCGGAATAATCATATTCTGCGTATTTACTATCGGACACAACGATCTTTTCTATACCTCCTTTGAAATGGACTATTCGGGGGAGTTCCCCAAGATCGCGCTGGAGTATGGATCGCTTTTCCCGATAGCGCAGGGGACTATTGCAGGTACATTCTTTATGGTTGCTGTCGTGTGCGGCTATAAAATGACCAAAACCTCCGGTACGGAGCGCAAGCGCAATCTCTGCATAATGCTTGGCTGTGTTTCTCTGTGGGTGGAAATATGTCTGTACTTTTTCGGATTTACCGGGGGATATGATCTTATCTGCTTCGGCATTCTTTCGGTTCTGGCATTCTTTACTTTTGCGCTGCTTCACTATGGATTTTTCGATTCAATACAAGCCGCCAACGAAAATGCGATCAACCACAGCAAGGAGGGAATACTTGTTATTGGTTCAAACAACAGAATATTGTTCTTTAATCCCATAATCAGCCGATTGTTTCCGGAACTCAGAACAGATGATGATATTTCCGGTGATAAACGCTTTGCAGAGGTTCTTGATAAGAAAACCACTACGATCACAATTAACGACCGCATCTATGAAATGCGCGCCGAACCGCTTGTCGAAAACGGATTTGAACAGGGGCAGATGCTGTGGGTGCTTGACATGACCGATTATTTCGAGAATCTCAGGCTTATCCGAAGCAGGGCGGAAACCGACGCTCTGACAGGACTTTATAACCGCGCCTGCTTTGAACAGCGGCTGACGCAGCAGCTTTCTGAAAAGCGCCGGGGTACGATGGTCATGCTGGATATGGACAATTTCAAGCAGGTCAACGATACATTCGGACATGGCGTGGGAGATAAAGTGCTTATTCTTTTCGCGGATATCCTGCTTGATCTTATCAGCGATGACGATATGATGTGCAGGATAGGCGGCGATGAGTTCTGCGGATTTATTGCGGATATCACCGATAAAAAGGAACTTTCCGCCTTTGCCGAGAATGCGATAGAGCGTTTTGCAACTGCGCTTCATCAGGAACAGCTTCCCGAAATGACAACTGTTTCAATCGGTTTTGCGGTGTACGACGGGAATGAGGATACAAGCTTTATCAGCATTTACGCAAGCGCAGACAAGGCGTTGTACAGATCCAAAAACAGCGGAAAGAACACATACAGCTTTTACTCGGCGCTTACCGAGTAAGAACCGGCAAAACCCCGGATATAATATCATTTGTCCGGGTTAATTTAGGAGAAAAAAATGAACATACAAATTCAGTCATTCGGATTGTTTATCCTGGCGCTGCTGTATATTTTCTATAAAAGCAGCAGAACCCTTCAGCTTTATTCCGAAAAGGTGTTTCGCAGAACTCTGTACATCTCAATAATCAGCCTTGCGCTGGATATATTGTCGCTTATCGGGATCGGCTTTATGGAGCATCTTCCTGAGATTCTGGTAATCTGTGTGTGCAAGCTGTACATCATGTCGCTGGTATGGGAAGCAGTATCGGCACTGAGCTATGTCATGACCGACCTTTACAGCGAGAAAAAGCACGTTCAGATAACCCGGCTGCTTTGGCTGCTGGCATTTGTACAGAGTATTGTAGTTGCATTTCTTCCTATTTCAATATACAAAAGCGACGAGGCTGTCTATACCTATGGGCTTTCGGTATTGTTTGTATACGCTTTTTCTATACTTCACATAATTGGCACGGTGGTCGTTATTTTTTCCTGCTGTAACAAGATCAACAAAAGAAGACGCTTTGCCGTTGCGTTGTGGGTGACGATATGGATTGTGGCGGCAGTGATACAGTATCTGGACAATAGTATTCTGATAGTCGGATTTGCTTCCGTTGTCGGTATGCTGATACTGTTTGTAGTAATGGAAAACCCCGAATCCAATCTTGACCGCAGGACAGGCTGTTTTAATTCATATGCTCTTTCGGAGTTTTCTCATCAGCTTTTCGAGAGAAAAACTAAGTTTGGTCTGTTGGAGATATGTCTTAAAGACTCAGACTCTCAGGAAAGCGATGAGCTTACTGAGGGCGCTCTGAAGAAAATGGCGTCTATGGCGGCAAAAAACAAGGAGCTTTATGTTTTCAGGAATGTCAATGATCTCATCGTCATATCAGAGAATGTTGAAATGCTGAGAGAATTCAGCAATGTACTTATTAGCAGAATTGAAGCTCTTAGCGAATTTACCAAAGGTCACGCCGCTGTTCTGGTGGAACACGGTGAGAATTTCAGCCAGATGGGAGAGCTGTTTCAGTTTCTAGCGTTTGTCAACAGCAGCTACGCCGAAACCTCCGAGAAGATGTATGTTGCCGATGAAAGTGCTATAAACAAATACCGTGAACGCTCGCTTATCGAACAGGAGATCTCCGACGCACTCGCGGAGGACAGGGTAGAGGTATATTTGCAGCCGATCTATTCCAATACAGAGAATAAGTTCACATCAGCGGAAGCGCTGGTGCGTATCCGGAAAATTGACGGCAGTCTGCTTTCTCCCGGACTTTTTATTCCTATCGCTGAAAGCAGCGGTCAGATCGTCAGACTTGGCGAACGGGTGTTTGAGAAAGTCTGCTGTTTCCTCAAAAATACCAACGCGGTATCTCTGGGAATACATTATGTGGAGGTCAATCTGTCGGTGGTTCAGTGTGAAATGGCAGACCTTGCGGACAGGCTGATTTCCATTATAGAGAAATACGGCGTTGATCCGGCGCTTATCAACCTTGAAATAACTGAATCCGCTTCGGTCACATCAAGAACGGTTCTGCTCAGGAATATGGAGAAGCTGATAGAATACGGCTTTACGTTCTCCCTCGACGATTTCGGAAAGGGACAGTCCAATCTGATGTATGTGGTAGAGATGCCGGTTTCCATCATCAAGCTGGATTATGATATGTCTAAGGCATTTTTCAGCTCTCCGAAAGCAAAGCAAGTAGTCCGCGCGGTGGTTTCTATGGCGCATGGAATGAATTTGAAGCTGGTCGCCGAGGGCATTGAAACTGAGGAAGAGATCGACGGAATGAACAGGGAGAGCATAGATTATATTCAGGGTTTCTACTATTCAAAGCCGCTTCCTATGCCGGAATTTCTGGCATTTATTCATGGATAACCGGTATTCGGCGGCAGATTATTCCTGCGTTTAAAGCAGCACAAACCTGTTTTTCTCGAATTCCAGAAGTCCTTCGTCACGCATTCTGCATAACTCGGCGGACATTGCACTTCTGTCTACTGAAAGGAAATCCGCAAGCTGCTGGCGGTTAAAGGGTATCGAAAACCTATTGCTGTTCTGGCGCTTCGATTCCTCTGAAAGATACGCGATGAGCTTCCCGCGGGTGGTGCGCTCGGACATATAACCCAGCTTTTGCACGAGTTTGCGGTTCTTTTCTGAGATTGCATAAAATAAATTCTGCACCACCATTGAATGAAATCGGCACGCCGAGGAACAGACTGTTAATACTTTGTTCACGTCAAAGAAGAAAACCACACTATCCTCCACGGCAAGAACATCATTCAGGAGGGGGACGCTTTCCTGCGCGGCGTAAGCCTCCCCGAACATTTCGGCGGCGCTTATTATGTTGATTATACTGCGGTTTCCCCAGTGGTCGTCGCGCTGGATATGAAGCTTTCCTTCTGCAAGCACCATGATGTTTTGCAGGCATTCACCCTGTCTGAGAACAAACTCGCCTTTCTTGTATTTACGCGCCTTTGCTTGCAGGCAGTTCAGCATTGCTTTGATGTCTTTTTCACCGATACCCGCGAAAAGCTGAGTTTTTTGCAAAACTGGAATATATTCCTCCATAAAAATCTCCATTTCCGTTGTAAAAACAACCGACTTGTTTTGTATATTATAGTATAATCATATCAGAAAGTCAAGATACTTTCCGAAAAAACAAGGAGGAACAAAAATGATACGAAAAATCATAAAAATAGATGAAGAGAAATGCAACGGCTGCGGACTTTGCGCCCAAGCCTGCCATGAGGGAGCAATCGAGATTATTGACGGAAAGGCAAAACTGACCCGCGAGGACTACTGCGACGGTCTAGGTGACTGCCTGCCCGCTTGTCCCACAAACGCAATCACCTTTGAGGAGCGTGAAGCTCCCGCCTACAACGAGGCTGCCGTGCTTGCGGCAAAGCAGAAGAAATCGGGAGCGGCGCTGCCCTGCGGCTGTCCGGGAACTCACTCAAAGGCTATCCGTCGTGAAGCAGATCCAGCCCCGACTGCGCCTGTAACCAGCCAGCTTTCACAGTGGCCTGTTCAGATAAAGCTTGCGCCGGTAAATGCGCCATATTTCAGCAGCGCAAATCTCCTTATCGCTGCGGACTGCACGGCTTACGCATACGGCAATTTCCACAATGAGTTTATCCGGGATCACATAACGCTTATCGGCTGCCCCAAGCTTGACGAGGGCGATTACACAGAGAAGCTCACAGCAATCATATCCGGAAACGATATCAAAAGCGTGACAGTCGTCCGCATGGAAGTGCCTTGCTGCGGCGGTATTGAAAATGCGGTCAGAGCGGCGCTTCAGGCGAGCGGAAAATTCATTCCGTGGCGTGTTGTGACTATCTCCACGGACGGCAGGATACTGCCTGTTTAAGGAACCTGAATTATTGGCTGTTTAAATAAAATATGGGATCTTCTCAGCGCTTTCAGCGCCGGAGGATCCCGTTTTTTTTTTCATCATTTCCACTTTATTATGACGTTTTCCGATGATATATAATACTAATTCTTAATCACCTTATAGACAAAGTCTATAAGGTGAGCCGCCTGTAAGGCGGCTAGAGTCTGTCGAAAAAGTCTAAAGACTTTTCCGACAGGAGCATCCGCACTGCCCGCACTCACTGCCGGCAAAGCCGTCAGTTCGCACAGTTGTGCGGATAGAAGTGTTTTTTGCCCCGGGAAACCCGTGGCAAAAAACGGATTATAAATGCCCGCTTCGCGGGCAAAAACCACTTTTTCGACAAGCTGGAGCCGCCTGTAAGGCGGCTAGTCAAAACCTTTGGTTTTGACAGAATCAGTATTGAACGGCTTTCCTGCGGCTTCGCCGCTCCAACCGCCATAGCGGTTGGTTCAACATATAGACTTTGTCTATATGTTGATTAGGAAATAGTATAACATAGATTTATCAAAGATTTGTCTGTATTATGGTAGAAGCGAACCGTAATGTTAATGTAAAATTAATACTAATAACCGTTTGAATGAGGGAAAAGATTTGCAGAGAGACAGTGCCGCTATCTAGGAAAAGAAACGCAGGCGTACTGTATGTACGTCAAGTTTCTTTGACGACGATAGCGGTGCTGGATTTCTGCAAAGATTTCCTGAGTTTAAATGGTTATTAGTATAAAGTATAAAGTAAAAAGGAGTGATCGCATGAAAATCATCAGAGCTGTTCTTGCGGCGGTACTTTCCATTGGAATAACAGCGGCGGCTTCCGGCTGCTCAGCGTTTAAAGGATTGACCGGAGGCGCTACGCTCCGTATCCTGTCCGGCTCGGAAAACGAGGCGCTTGAGCAGATACTTGAGGAATGCGAAAAAAATACCGGCGTGAATATTGAAAAGACCTATAAGGGTTCTGTGGATATCATGCAGGAGCTGAAAAACGGCGCTCCCGATTATGATGCAGTGTGGACGGCAAGCAGCCTTTGGCTCTCTCTTGGTGACGAATTGCACATCGTCAAGCATGATGAGTCAATATGCACCACTCCGGTCATCTTCGGAATTAAGCAGTCTGTGGCGGAGGAGCTTGGCTTCACCGACCGTGAGGTTTCGGTTAAGGATATTCTGGCGGCTATCGAGGACGAAAAGCTCACATTCTGCATGACCAGCGCTACCCAGTCCAATTCCGGCGCAAGCGCTTACATAGGCTTTCTGTATGCGCTGCTGGGGAAGTCCTCTGCGCTTACTAACGACGACCTCGCCGACTTGGAACTTCGGGAGCAGATAAAATCTCTGCTTTCAGGTGTTGAGCGCAGCTCCGGCAGCAGCGGCTGGCTGGAGGATATGTTCCTTGCCGGGGACTATGACGCAATGGTGAACTATGAGTGCCTGATAATCGACGCAGACAGGCAGCTTACACAAGCAGGCAGGGAGCCGCTGTACGCAGTCTATCCCTACGACGGACTGAGTATTGCGGACAGCCCGCTTGCAGCGCTCACCGGCGTTAAGTAAAAGCTGATCAGATAAAAATCCACCAGAATTCTCCGCTGCCATTTTGGGAGCGGAGAAATTCGGTTAATAGAGAGGAATTTATGAAGAAAATAAGTCCCGAAAAGATACGTTATTACGCTCCGATCTTAGTTACAGTTCTCGCAATAATCGTGCTGATACTTGTTCCCACCGGTTTCAAGAACAGACTGATATACCAAGGAACAGAGCGGGTCAGCGCAAGGGTGATCTCCACCGATGACAGCATGATAATCGACACCGGTCTGGTGCGTTCCGGCGAGCAAAGCTGCGATATAGAGTTCCTTGAGGGGACGTTCAAGGGGCAGATATACAATGCCGTGAATATGCTTTCCGGTTCGCTGGAGATAGACAAGGTATTCGTCCCCGGAGACGTCGCTTATGTCAGGATAAGCCACCGGGACGGGGAGATCCTTTCGGTTTCCATGACGGATCACTACCGACTTCCGTGGGAGCTGCTGCTTGTGGGTATATTCGTGGCGGCGCTGATATTATTTGCCGGACAGACCGGAGTTCGGGCGGTGCTGTCGTTTATTCTCACTATTCTGATGATATGGAAGATAGTCGTTCCTCTCTATCTGAACGGCGTTTCCCCGATATTATCCGGAATTGCGATAACTGCGCTGCTTTCGATAATGATAGTGTCGCTGGTGTACGGCTTCGACCGAAGAGCGGCGGCGTCCTCGCTGGGTATTATCATCGGACTTGGATTTACGGCGGCGCTTGGGGCGATTTTCACACGGCTGATGAACATTCACGGAGCAGTGATGACCGGCTCGGAAAGCCTGCTGTACTGCGGGTTTCAGGATCTTAACCTCACCGAAATATTCATGGCGGCGATATTCATTGGTTCCTCCGGCGCAATGATGGATCTGGCGGTGGATATCACTTCCGCTGTGGACGAGGTAATACGCAAGAAGCCTGACATCACACCATGGGAGGCGGTGAAGTCCGGAATTACCGTGGGCAGAGCGGCTATGGGTACGATAACCACAACGCTTCTGCTGGCGTATTCCGGAAGCTGTATCGCGCAGCTTATGGTTTTCATGGCGCAGGGAACTCCGCTGGACTGCATTCTGAACTACAAATACATCGCCGCGGAGCTTATCCATACCGTTGCCGGAAGTTTCGGAATTGTTGCGGTTGCTCCGGTGACAGCGCTGGCGGCGGGGCTTTTGCTGGCGCGCGGAGAATAGCATAAGAAATAAATCAAATTTTTGTTGTTCATTGCAGCGCTGGAATTCCATTGATGTGAAAAAAGTGTTGACATATTCCGTAAAAAGTGTTAAACTGTGAAGTAACATCACTCATCAACGGAGGAATTACAATGGAACTGATAAGGTTGACGCGCAAAAATCTGGACAAGGAGCATATTTGCTGCGCTATTTCAAATAACAAAGACCCTCAGGTGTCCTCAAAGAAAGCGTGGCTTTCAGAGCGGCTTGACGAGGGGTTGGTTTTCCTGCGTTCAGTGGAACGAGGAAAGTGCTTTATTGAATACATTCCCGCTGAAAACGCGTGGGTTCCCATTGAAGCAGGCGGGTATATGCACATAAACTGTTTCTGGGTGTCCGGTTCGCTCAAAGGGCATGGATATTCCAATGAACTCCTGAACTCCTGCATTGAGGACGCAAAAGCGCAGGGCAGAAAGGGACTGACGGTCATTTCCTCGCCGAAGAAAATGCCGTTCCTGTCCGATCCAAAGTACCTTGCCTACAAGGGATTCCTTGTCGCGGATACCGCCGAGTCGAATTTCACGCTGATGTATCTGCCGTTTGAGGAAAACGCTCCCGTACCGAAATTCAGGGAGCAGGCAAAGCGTCCGCATATTTCGGAAAACGGATTTGTGCTGTATTACACCAACGGCTGTCCTTTCACTGCAAAATATGTTCCGGTGATCGAAGCCTGCGCGGAGCAGAACGGCATTCCGTTCAAGAGCATACATATCGAAAGCAGGGAAGCGGCGCAGAACGCTCCCGCCGCATGGACAAACTATGCGCTGTTCTATAACGGAGAATATGTCACGAATGAGATACTGAGCGAGAAGAAATTCCTTGCTCTTGCGGAAAAACTGAAGAAATAAGGGGGAGCGGTTTTGCAGAAAGCAATACTATACATTCACGGCAAGGGCGGAAACGCAGCAGAAGCAGATCATTACAAACAGTATTTCCCAGGCTTTGACGTGATCGGAGTAGACTACGACGGCTATCTCCCGTGGATTGTTAAGGAACAGATCAGAGCGCAGTATGACGAGCTTAGCAGTCGTTACGGACATATTTCCGTTATCGCAAACAGCATAGGCGCGTATTTCACGATGCTCGCGCTTCATGACCGGAAAGTCGCAAAAGCGCTGTTTATCTCGCCTATCCTGAATATGGAGCGGCTTATCCAAGACATGATGAGCTGGGCGGGCGTGACTGAATCGGAGCTTCGTGAAAGGGGAGAGATACCGACAGATTTCGGTGAAACCCTGTCGTGGGAGTATTTGTGCTTTGCCAGAGAAAACCCGGTGATCTGGGATATTCCCACGGAAATACTGTATGCCGGGAGAGATAACCTTACGTCACGTGAAACTGTGGAGGAGTTCGCAAAGGCTCACAACTCCGCTCTTACGGTAATGGAAAACGGCGAGCATTGGTTCCATACCGAGGAACAGCTTGCGTTTCTGTACAACTGGATAAAGGATAAGATCCTATAAATCTGACCCTCGGATTGAATAAATCCGGGGGTCGCGGTTTGTGAAAATAAGGTAGGGGAGAGTTTTTCGGAATTATTGATCAAGCTATTCTGAAATAAGCTCTCTAACTTCAACAGTTTTTGTTTTTCCTGCGGCGATATATGAGAACAGGAAGAAGCAAAGGCAGATAAGCGCCGCAGGGACAATAAATGTCACGAATGTGATGCTGCTTTCAAGTCTAGTAAGACCTACCATTTTCAGCAGCATTTCAAGCAATGGCCTTGTCAGAAACAGGGAAGAAAGTCCTCCGATAACCGAGCCTGCCGCCGAAACAATGAGAAACCTGAAAGCAAACTGCGTCTGAAGCTCTTTGGCGGTAAAGCCCAGAGCTTTAAGTATACCAATATCGCTCCGTTCTTTTATAAAGGCTTTTCCGCATATCATATTGATCACCACAATGGAGAATATAATTGACACGCTGAACACTGCGATTACAAGGATCAGGCATATTGAGTCGATCATTTTGATCATTCCGTCCAGCGAGCCGGTACGCTCCTTTTCAACTGTCTTTGCGAAGATAAGGTCGCCGAGATTTTCGTCCAGCGCGTCGGAAACCTTGTCAACGAGCAAATCGTCGGACAGTTCAACGCAGCAGGTCGGATTTGCGCCGTTTACGCTGTACAGTCCCTCGGCGGTAAGCAGGAATGTCCGCCCGAGGTCGTTCACCGACTGATGATAGCCGGTTATGATGAACTCCTTTGCGTTCTCGCCGCTGCCGACAAGTATCGTGTCGCCGATTTTCTTGCCAAGCTCCTTGGCGGCGATTTCGGTTACGGCAGCCTCGTTGTCGTAAATTGGCATTCTGCCGTCAATCGGCTTATACAAAAGCTCCGCGGGAGTGCAGGCGGTGCATAAAAGCTCAATTCCGTCCGCCATGATGTATTCGTTATATCCGAAAGATACCTTTGCGTCCTTGTCGATTTCCTTGATCTCCGATTCAAACCTCTTGATATCGCTTATTTCAAACTCCTCGGACATTGCCACTACAATATGCGGGTTAATATTTCCCTCAACGATTTTTCCGCCGGAAAGCCTTTCGGAAAGTACGGTTATCGTCATCATGAAATAAACAAGAAGAGCCACGATAAACACCGAGCCTAGATAGCTTTTCCCGCGGGAGGTGAACTGCCGCAGACCGATAAAGAATGAAAGTGGTTTCACCTTGATTGGGGCATTGAGCCTGTTGTCAAAATGCACCTCAGCCTTTCCGCCGGAAATTGCGCGGACAGGAGAAATCCTGCTGACTTTATTTGTGGCGAGAACCACGAAGATACCGCAGAGGAGAATAATTCCGAGGGAGATAGCCGCGCACTTTAAAACGGATACGTCGGTTGCGGTAAGCAGTCCAGTGATAGGCTGGAACAGGGATCCTAAAGCCATTGTGAGAGGAATTGAAATCAACAGCCCTATAACCGCTCCGATAAGCTCCGCCAAAAGGTACTGTATAATATACACAAGCCGTATTTTCCCAGAGGTAAACCCCTGAGATTTCAATATACCGAGGTTCACATATTCCATTTCAACCGAGGTGGAAATGCTGTGCCACATGGAAATTATAACGATAGTCACAAGAAGTATCAGAAATACGAGAAGAATGTTTGAGCCTGTATTGGAGTAAAGCTTTGTGTAGGCAATAGTTTCCTCTGCGGATATAATCAGGTTTGATTTCTCTGAAATACCGCAGGAGTCGTCCAGCGCTTTTTTTACCTTGAAATAATCTGCGCCGTTCCGGAGATTTATTCCCGTATCAAGAATTGTTAAAAAGACTTGCTCATCGGCATTTGCGTAAATTTTTTCAAAATCGTTTCCGCTTATGAAAAAACGCTTTGTTCCGATTACCGCAGCGCCGAAATTCGGCTCAGCGATAAAGCCCTTTATCCTGAATTTATATTGCATTTCATCATTTCCGAAAACCATTTCCGAGCCTATTTTCACATCGGAATAAAGTCCGGTGAGGGAATAGGGAATATAGATCTCTCCGTCATTCAGGGGAGCAGGATTTTCGATATAGCTTGTGAAATTCTCGTTGAAAACCCGATAGATTTTGTGGCTGTCGGGGTAGATAAAAGACACCTGATAGATTTCCTGCCCGCTTAGCTTCACTGCGCCGCACTGCACACAATCAGTCACAAAAACGTCCTCTACATCGGGGTTTTCCATTATTTTGCCGGTAATAACCTTGTCTGTTTTCGCGCCTGTCATGAATGCGGTCACGTCGGGTGTGTCGGCAAGGCTGTGCGCCTGCGTCAGCGCCCTGTCAACGTTGTCGTTATTGCTTACTGTAACGGTAAAGGAAAGCGTGATTATCGCCATGAGCGCAGCGATACTCTTGAAAGCGCCCTTTTTGTGCTTTATGTTGGCTTTGATAAGCTTTATGATCTCCATGCCGCACCTCACCATTCCATTGACGCAAGCCATGCGTTTAACTGCGTTTCACGGCTTTTTTCAGTTTCGGAAGTATAGGGCGGAAGCTCCATATCTCCGACGACCGCTCCGTCGGCTATGTAGATGACCCTTGTCGCACGAAGCGCCGCGCGGCTGTCGTGAGTTACCATTAAAATGCTCTGACCGCTGTTGTTCAGATCGGTAAGTAGATTTAAAACCTCGGTCGTATTTCTGCGGTTAAGTGCGCCGGTAGGCTCATCGGCAAAGATCAGCTTCGGATTGTTGATAACTGCCCTTGCGATAGCGCAGCGCTGCTGCTCGCCGCCGGAGCACTGTGACGGGAGCTGTGTTTTTATATGGGAGATGCCCATTTTTTCGAGAAGCTCCTCGGCGCGCTTATTTACTTCGTCAGCAGATACTGATTTGTTAAGATATCCGGACACCGCGACATTTTCAAAAAGAGAAAGGTTGCTTACAAGGTGCATTTGCTGAAAAATAAAACCGAAATCACCGTGGCGAAGCTTGGCAAGGTCATTCTCGGACATCTTTACAATGTCTTTTCCGCCGTAGACGACCTGCCCAGCAGTTGCCCTGTCCATGCCGCTCAGAGCATAGAGAAGCGTGGATTTGCCCGAACCGGAAGCGCCCATTATGACGGTAAAATCCCCGTCGTAAATCTCAATGTCAAGACCGCTTAAAATGTGATTTTGCACGCCGTTATGAGCAAAGCTTTTGGAAAGTCCTTTTGCTGATAAAATAGTCTTTTTCATAATTCATTACCTCTCGATTTTGTTGATCATATTTTACCGCAAAAGTTATTAAGGAGTAATTAAGAACTCTCCGCTACCGGCAGAGAAATAGTTATCTCAAGACCTTTGTCGCAGTTTTTAAGCGATACACTGCCGCCGGATTGCTCGGCGACATATTTTACGATGTACAAGCCAAGTCCCGAACCCTGCTCGCTGCCGCAGTTCTTTCCGCGATAGAATTTCCCGAAAATAAATGGGATATCTTCGTCGGGTATCCCATCGCCATGATCCCTGAAATGAATGCTCACATTCTCCGCGTTCCGGGTGATGCTAACGTCAACAGAGGTTTTGGCGTATTTGCGGGCGTTTGCGATAACGTTCCCGAAAATCTGGGTCAGCCGGTTTTTGTCGGCGTTCACCCATACTGAAAACATTGGCTTGACGAAATTTACATCGCCGTATTCATCTCCTATTTCACCTATGACAGCCTCTGCAAATCCGCAGAATTCCAGCCTTTCATTGTTCATTTTCAGCTTATCAAGGTCGGACAGTGAGTGCAGGAACATATCGTCTGTTAGTCTTGCAACCTCGTCGCACTTCGCCATAATGACCGAAAGGTATTTGCGGCGCTTTTCCGGGGTGGCGTCAAGTCCTGCTTCAAGACCCTCCGCGTAGGCGCGTATCGAAGCTACCGGAGTTTTGATGTCATGGGAGAGGGTCGCGATCACTGTTTTGTTGTTCTCGATAGCCTCCTTTTCACAGGCTCTTGCCTTAACTATCTCGCGGCGCATATTATCGAACGCCCATGTGAATTTGCCAAAATAGTTGGTTCGTTCATAGTTCAGCGGCAGGTCAAAATCTCCGCTCGCAATTCGTTCCGCAAATCCCGTCAGCTTTTCAAAGGGGCGGAGAATTGCGAACCAGATATACAGAAATACAATGATCATCAAAGCCGAGGCTGCTGCAAATACAGCCCAAAGATATGTACTATCGCCTGTTTCTTCCGGAGTGTATTCCGACAACGAAGTTTTAAGCTCCTTTGCGAGATCCTGAGCCGCACCCGTTTCGCCGTTTGCGATAAGACGCTCGACCTCATTCGCAGTAACTGCAAAGCTTCCGAGATCTTCATTTCGTTTGTGGGAGCTTCCGCAGAGGATTGCCGTTAAAACCGCAAGAAGTCCGATAAAAACCATAGCGGCGGTTATGAGATTTTTTTTCATTCCTTTACCTCCAGCATATAGCCAACCTTATAGATAGTCTTGATAAATTCCGGTTTCGCAGGATCATCTTCAAGCTTCTCCCTGAGCCAGCGTATGTGCACGGCAAGGGTCGACGGCTCAACCGCGGAAAATGCACCCCAGACCTCTGACAGGAGCTTGTCCTTTGGAATTGCAGTGTTCCTGTTTTCGCAAAGATACGCCAGCAGGTCAAACTCCCGCAGGGAGAGCGTCACGGGAGTGCCGTTCCTTGTGACAGAACGCGCGGTAATGTTCACGGATACACTGCCGAAGCTAACGATCTTCTCCTGCTGACTGAACCCATACGCGCGCCTGATTAGCGCATTGACCCGTGACAAAAGCTCTTTCATTGAGTATGGTTTCGGAAGATAATCGTCGCCGCCTATGTCAAAGCCGCTTATACGGTCATTCTCGCTTGTTCTGGCGCTGGCGAAGATAACAGGAACAGCCGAGGCTCTCCGAAGCTCCGAACAGATCTCAAAGCCCGACCCGTCCGGAAGATTAATGTCCAGCAGGATAAGAGAAAACTTCCTTTCGCCAAGAAAAGCAAAAGCCTCTTCACAATTCCCGGCACAGGTAACTTTAAAGCCATAGCTTTCAAGCATTTCTGAAATTATAAAGGACAGATCCTTGTCGTCGTCTACAATCAGAATTTCCTTCATTTGTTATCTCCTCCGCCTTTTTCCTGTTTTGGCATAACCGCAGTCTTATGTTTTGTTCGTCCGAAGATCTATTGTGTTTATTATAGCATAAGGAAACCGCGATTTCAACAGGAGAATGGCATTATGATTTTTTATGAGGACAATGCAGAAAGATAAACTTGTGGTATATTTAATCAACAGAATGATAGCGTCTCATCAGATCTTCTGAATATTGCTTACACCATAAGCTTTTAGCTGGAACAGACTGTTTTTTTGGGGAATTTTGATTTTGACTTTTTATTTCATGTATTTGGCGGAAAAGTGCTGTTATATTATTGACTTTTCTTATGTGTTGTGGTAAAATTACAATTGGAGTATTATGTTGTATTTTCTGGAAAAACCGGAGCAATTGACGAAACAGTGCATTTACATCTGAGGAGCGTACATATTTATGAAGTACACCGATATAGTGACAAACAAAAGGACTGCCTCTAAAATCGCATGGGCAGTTTTCGTACTCTGCACGCTGATAATGTGCTCAATGAACTGCGTCAGCAACTGGGGAAACTGGGTGCTTGCGATGCTTGCTATCCATGTTGCAATACTGACTGTGCTTACCTTCCACCCCAAGACCGCCGAGCGTGTTCAGCCCTTTGTACTGACGCTTTTTTCCTTTTCAAACATATTTGTTTGCAGTATTATGGAGCACAATATTTATCCGTCGATTGCGGTTTTTCTTGGCGCGGCAATACTTATTTCGGTATATAAGAACGCGAAATTGCTGAGCATTTACATTTTGCTTATTGTGCTGGGATTGCTTTACCACATCTTCGTGCTTAAAACCGTAAGCTTTGACAGCTCAATGGAAATAATCGAGTTTGTTGTCAGAGTTACAGTCATGATGACGGCGATGTGCTTTTTGCTGGTGTTTATCAAGTGTATGGACAAAAACGAGGCGGAAATGAAGAAAAGCGTTGAGGAGGCACGGCAGGCAGAACGCTACAAATCCGATTTTCTTGCCAACATGAGCCACGAAATACGCACTCCGATGAATGCCATTGTGGGAATGTGCGAGCTAATCCTGCGGGAAAGCGGGCTTAACGAAAGCGTGAGGGAAAACTGCTTCAACATACAGACCTCCGGCAGAAGCCTGCTTGCCATAATAAACGATATTCTGGACTTTTCAAAGATCGAGTCGGGAAAAATGGAGCTTATAAACGATGAGTTCAACATTGCCTCCACGCTGAATGATGTGATTAATATGTCCGAGGCGCGAAGGGGAAGCAAGGATATCGAGTTATTTGTTGAAGCAGACCCGGATATCCCATGTTCTATTATCGGTGACGAGGTGCGTATACGTCAGGTAATGATAAACCTTATGACGAACGCGATCAAGTTTACCGAGCACGGCAGTGTTACCCTAACTGTGTCGCATACAAAGCAGGATTACGGCATAAACTTATTCGTCGCTGTAAAGGATACTGGAATAGGCATCACCGAGGAGAACATTGAAAAGCTGTTCACAAGCTTCCGGCAGGTAGATACCAAAAAGAACCGTTCTGTTGAGGGAACGGGACTTGGACTTGCTATTTCAAAGCGGCTTATCGGGCAGATGGGTGGCTTTATCAGCGTCAGCAGCGAATATGGCGTCGGCACGGAGTTTCGTTTTGTTATTCCGCTGAAGGTAAAGGACGACCGTCCCTTCGCTGTTATCAAGGAGACGCAGAATATCCGTGCTGTCGGATTTTTCTGCGGGGAGCAGTATGAGCGCATTTTTGTCAATACCGGAAAACGGCTCGGGCTGGAGTTTAGCTGCTGTGGCAGTTCTGCGGAGCTGGAGAAGTCTGACGCGACTCATTACTTTGTCTGCAAAGAGAAGTTCCTCAGAAATCAGGAGTTCTTTATAGCGGCAGCGAAAAAAGCCCGGGTTTTTGTAGTACAGGACAGAGTGGACGCGATAACCCCTCCCGACAGGATAAAATCCCTGTACAAGCCGTTTTATTCTCTTCCCGTTGTTGCTGCGCTGAACGGTGAGAATATGGTGATCGACATGAACGAGCGGCGCGGCGCGGATATCCACTTTACCGCACCAAAGGCAAGAGTGCTTATCGTTGACGACAATCCTATAAACCTTAAGGTCGCAGCAGGACTTATGCGCCCCTACAATATGCAGCTTATGACTGCAGAGAGCGGTCGTGCGGCGATAAAAATGCTGCGTTCGCGCGACATTGATCTGGTGTTTATGGATCACATGATGCCGGAAATGGACGGCGTGGAAGCCGTGCAGATCATCAGGGCTATGGAGGGTGAATATTATCAGAAGCTGCCGATAATCGCGCTGACCGCAAATGCAGTGAACGGCGCGCGGGATATGTTCATGAGTTCAGGTTTCAATGATTTCCTTGCGAAGCCGATAGAGCTTTCGGCGCTTGACCGGGTGCTTAGGAATTATCTTCCCAGGGAGTATATGCAGTCGCCAACGAGTGCGCCGTATGCGGGTGTGGAGCGTCGTAAGAATAATACTTCACAGCAGGAAAGTCCGGCGATGTTCGATCCGGAAAAGGGTCTATCCTACACCGGCGGCGACATCGAAACATACAGAGAGATACTTGCGCTGTATGTTAGGAAAAGCGCGGAAAAGCGTGAGCATATCGAAGAGCTTTTCCGGCAGAAGGACTGGAAAAACTATGTAATCGAAGTACACGCGCTGAAAAGCACGTCCATGAGTATCGGAGCGATAAAGCTGTCGGAGCTTGCTAAAGAACTTGAAGCGGCGGGCAAGGCGGAGAGCTACGGGATCATTGAAAAGAAGAACGACGAGCTTCTGCGGCTGTACGGCGAGGTGTCCGGCATTGCGTCAGAATACCTCGGTGTAACTCCCGAAGAAAATCCGCAGGTGGATCTTTCTGAGCTTACCGAGATCCAGCCGGAGGAGCTGGAAGAATTTATCCGGCGGGCAAAGGAAGCGTGCGAAGTCTTTGACGGCGACGCAATGACCGATCTGGCGGAAAAGACCTCGCGTTTCTGCTATCATGGCGAGCCGCTGAAAAACTACTTCGGCAGGGCTGCGGAGCTTGCGGAGGATTTTGAGTACGAGGCTGCTGCGGAGGAGATCGCGCGGCTGTCTGCAAAGGAGGGCAAGTAAATGAACCGGATCGGAATTACCACCGACTGCGTATGCGACCTGCCCGATGAATACCTGAAATTCCATGACGTGGAGGTAGTGTATTTTTACATAACCACTGTAACCGGGCGTTTCAAGGACGGCTTTGAGATCACTTCGGGCAATATTCTGGAATACCTTGAAAACGGCGGGGAAAAGGCGGAAACAAACGCTCCTGCGCCGGAGGAATACAGGGATTTTTTCCTTGCGCAGCTTGAGAAGTACGACGAGATTATCCACATTTCAATAAGCGACAAGATAAGCCTTTCCTATCATAATGCTAAGGCGGCGCTTGAGCTTATGGGAGAGAGCGGAAGCAGAGTGCGCGTCATAGATTCGGAGCATCTTTCCACAGGAATAGGTCATTTGGTCATAATGGCAGTGGAGATGCGCAATTCAGGCAGTACCACCGAGGAAATCGCTGCCGAGGCGGAGAAATATAAATGCAGGATCTCCACAAGCTTTATCACCATGAATGCAGATTATCTTTACCGCAACGGCAGGGTGAGCAAGGCGGTCAGGAATATATGCGATGTGTTTTCGCTTCACCCGGTTCTGGGAATGAAAGACGGCAGGATAATCCTCAAAAGTATCAAGGTGGGCAACTATGAAAAATCGGTTATGAGGTACATAAAAGGCGAACTCAAGAACAACAGAAAGATAGACAGAAAACGCCTGTTCATAACCCACGCCGGCTGTACGGTAAAGCTTATCAATGCGGTGAAGGCGCGGTCGCAAAGGCTCTGCCGGTTTGAAGAGATACTTGTATCAAAGGCTTCTGCAACGATTTCAAGCAACTGCGGTATGGGAACGGTCGGAGTTCTTTTTGTAAGAAATAACGATGTCCGCTGAGAGCGTAATTTTTGGCGGAAGAATTGCCAGACAGGCGTGTTTAGGAGAAGCTGTATGAAAAATATATTGGTTGTCGATGACAATAAGATCAACCTGACAGCGGCGAGAAAGGTATTATGCGGCGATTACAAGGTAACAGCCGTTACACGAGGCGCGCAGGCTCTTTCATATCTTGAGGGCAGTGACTGCGATATAGTTCTTCTTGATATAAATATGCCGGAAATGGACGGCTTTGAGGTGCTGGAGAAGATACGGGAAATAGATCGTTGCAAGAACCTCCCGGTGATATTCCTTACCGCCGACAGCAACAGCGAAACCGAGACACGCTGTTTCAAGGCAGGAGCGGTGGACTTTATTGCCAAGCCGTTTGTTCCGGAGGTAATGCTCTCACGAATCGGCAGGGCGCTGGAGCTGGAGGAACTGCGCCGCAGTCTTGCAGACAGACTGGAGCAAAAGACACGCGAGGTGTCGGATATGAGGTGCAGGTCGCGTCAGGACGCGCTTACTGGGCTGTGGAACCGCGCCCATACCGAGGAAACGGTAAACGAGATGATCTCCGCAGGCACAAAGGGCGCTCTCATGATGATCGACATGGACAACTTCAAGGCGATAAATGACAACTACGGTCACATTGCAGGCGATAAGACCTTGAAAATGTTTGCAGATACTCTGCGCGATTACTCGGTGGAGGGAGATGTGCTGTGCAGGATAGGCGGAGATGAGTTCGTGGTGTTCGTAAAGGACATTACCTCAAAAAGCGAGCTTGGAAACCGCGCCTCGGATATTATTTCCGACCTTTGCTATAAGCTGGAGCAGTGCAGGTTTGAGACAAACTCCTCTGTATCCATAGGAATAGCGCAGACCCCGGAGGACGGAACAGAGTTCAACAAGCTGTACAACTGCGCGGACAAAGCGCTATATTACGTCAAGCAGAACGGAAAAAACTCCTATCACTTTTTCAGCGATAAGGTTCAGGCGGAAAACAGCCGCAGCGGAAAGACCGTGGATCTTGATTATCTGCGGGATTTCATGAGCCGTGCAGACAGCGGCAGGGGAGCGTATCTGCTTGATTTCGAGAGCTTTCATCATGTTTATAACTTTATCCGGCGGTTCGTTGAGCGCAGCAGCAGAGATGTCCAGACGGTGCTTTTCACAGTGAGCGAGGAAGGCGAGCCGGATGCAGAGGAAACCGAGCTTGCGCTGGAGCTGCTGGAAAAAGCGATCTATACCTCGCTGCGCCGTTCAGATGTTTCAACGCGCTATTCCAGCAAGCAGCTTATCGTTATTCTTATGGACACGAACGCTCAGAACGGCGATATGGTTTCGGCGCGTATAATAGAGTGCTTCAACAAGCTTTATACCGGTGGAAAGGTGACGGTTGACTACGGCATAGCCCGCATGGACGGGTCGGAACTTTTCGGGAAGAGAGCGCTCTCAGAGAAATGAGCGGCGCATAAAAAAGCCGCCAGAAATAGAAACGGTGTAGAAAACAAAAGAATTTAAGGAGGAGCTTTATGAAAAACATTTTGGTCGTTGATGATGATAAGCTGAATTTGGTAGCAGCCAAAAAAGTCCTGTGCGATGAGTACAAGGTAACAGCAGTCATGCGCGGCGAACAGGCTCTTACATATCTGGAGGGAAACGATTGCGACATAGTACTTCTGGATATCAATATGCCGGAAATGGACGGCTTTGAGGTGCTTGAGAAGATACGCAGGATAAAGCGATGTCAGAAGCTTCCCGTGATCTTTCTTACCGCAGACAACGACAGCGAAACTGAGGCGCGGTGCTTTAATACCGGCGCGGTTGATTTTATCGCAAAGCCGTTTGTTCCTGAGGTCATGCGGTCGCGCATAAGCAGAGTTCTTGAACTGGAGGATCTGCGCCGCGGTCTTGAGAAACAGGTTGCTGAAAAGACTGCCCATATACATTATATAAAGGATATGATGGTTCTTGGAATGGCAGAAATGGTGGAGAGCCGCGACAGCAACACCGGCGGTCACATCAAGCGCACCAGCGAGGTGATAAAAGTATTTTCACAACGATTGGCACATCGCTGCGACTTGAACGGAGTTGATGAGCGCCTGCTTCGCCGTATAGAAAAGGCTGCTCCGATGCACGACCTCGGAAAGATAGCGATATCAGATTCGGTGCTTCGCAAGCCGGGTAAGTATACCGAGGAAGAATTTAACGAGATGAAGCGTCATTCTGCCGAGGGCGCGAAAATTGTCGAAAATATCCTCAGCGGCGTTGAGGACGATGAGTTCGTACAAATAGCGAAAAATATTGCGCACTATCATCATGAAAAATGGAACGGGCGCGGCTATCCGGAGGGACTTTCCAAGACTGATATCCCTGTGGAAGCGAGGATAATGGCATTAGCTGACGTGTTCGACGCGCTTGTCAGCAAACGCTGCTATAAGGAAGCGTTCAGCTATGACAAGGCATTTGCGATAATCGAGGAGTCCCTTGGCGAGCATTTTGACCCGGAGTTAGGCAGGGTGTTTCTGGATTGCCGGGAGGAGCTTACAGCTATGTATGACAGCTTCAATTAAATCACAGCTAAGGCTGTCGATAAACCGCCATCTGCGTCGTCACTCCGCATAAAGGCAGGCACAAGTATAAGTCTAACGCGAGTTTCCGATAGAAATTATTCCTGACATAAAAAGAAAGCCGTTTCCCACATAGCAGGAAACGGCATCGTTTTCAAATAATGTGCACACTGCACAGAACGGCATAGCCGAACGATCAGAAAAGATTTTTATTTGAACTCGTAGTGTTATTTTAGAGGGTAGTAGAACCTCTGTTTATATAATACCACACTTTTTTCCGTTTGTCAATAGCTAAAATAAAAAAATGTCAAAAAAATTGTATCAAAAAAGGCATTGAAATAAATTGTTTTTTGATGTATAATATAATTTAACCAGAAATCGGCTTAAATTGACACAAAACGGAGGACGTAATAATGGAAAGAAAATTCAGCAATTACTTTTTAGGGCTTGATATCGGTACTGATTCGGTTGGTTGGTGTGTCGCGGATCATGATTACAAAGTACTGAAGTACAAAGGCAATGCCATGTGGGGAGTGTCGCTGTTTGACGAGGCACATCAGGCGGCGGATCGCCGATCCTTCAGAACATCGCGCCGCAGGCTTGACAGAAAAAAGCAGCGCAGGACACTGCTTCAGGAGCTGTTCGCATCGGAAATAGCTAAGATCGACCCGGATTTTTTTATCCGGAGGAGAGAAAGTGCGCTTCTCCCGGAGGACAGGACTATCGCTGACGGCAGTGTTTTCGGCGGAGATATCTCCGACAGGCAGCTCCACGAGAAATATCCCACTATTCACCATATTATCTATGCCCTGATGAATGAGGACTTTCCGCATGATGTCCGGCTGGTATATCTAGCCTGCGAATATCTTATCACTCACCGGGGTCATTTTCTCTTTGATGTTGACGCGGATAATGTAGATAAGGTGACTGATATTTCCGGGATCATGGCGGAATTTTACGCGTGGTTCGACAGTCAGGAGCTGGAGCGTCCATTCGACTGCGATGATAAGGAATTCGGCGCTGTATTAACAGCAGACAAACGAATCACTGAACGGGTGCGGGGCTTCAAAAACCTGCTATGGAACGGAAAAAATCCCGATGATGAGGAATATCCTATTGACCGTCTGGTGATGATAAAGCTGATTTCCGGCGCCAAAGCAAAGCTGTCGGATCTATTTAAAAACGCCGATTATAAGGAAAACGAGCACAATGAACTGTCCCTCGGAAGCGGTGATTTTGACGAGCTGCTTGCCGCGCTTTCCTCTGAGATCGACGGGGACGAAGCGGAGCTTGTCAGAATAATGAAAGCGCTCTTCGACTGGTCGCAGCTTGTAAACATTCTGAACGGTCATACGTTCATCAGCGAGGCAAAGGTCGGGATCTACGAAAAGCACAAAAGCGATCTCGCGTTGCTTAAGAGATTTGTAAAGAAATATCTACCGGAGAAATACTCTGAGGTTTTCAGAAAAGCAGATGAAAAGCTGAACAATTATGTGAAGTACTCTGCCAATCTCAAGAATGCTGATATCGGGAGCGCCGAGAAATTCCCGAAATGCACCGCCGAGGACTTCTGCAAGTACATAAGAGCGCTCTTCAAAAGCGTTATCCCGGAGGGAGCCGACAAACCGGAATTCGACCGCATGATGACAGATCTGGAGGAAAACAGCTTCTGTCCGAAGCAGGTCACAGGCGGAAACTGCGTTATACCGTATCAGCTTTATTACATTGAGCTGAAAAAGATACTGGAGAACGCGCAGAAGTACCTCCCGTTCCTTGAAGAAAGCGACCAATACGGCACGACTGCGAAAAAGATACTTTCAATAATGACTTTCCGCGTGCCATATTATGTCGGGCCTTTGGTTAGAAATAACAGCAGTCATGCGTGGATCGAGCGGAAGGCTGGAAAGATATATCCGTGGAACTTTGAAGAGATGGTGGATCTTGACAAGAGCGAGGATATGTTCATCAGGAAAATGACGGCGACCTGCACCTATGCCGCCGGAGAGGACGTTCTGCCGAAGAATTCGCTGCTCTATTCCAGCTATATGGTGCTTAATGAGATCAACAATATCCGCATAAACGGCGTTCGTATTGACCCGTTGGTAAAGCAGGGAGTATATGAAAACGTATTTATGAAGCACAGAAAGGTCACGCTGAAGAAAATACGTGACTATCTTTCGTCCGTCGGAGCGTTTTCCGAGGGAACTGACAAGCTGGACGGCATTGATGTTTCTGTTAAGTCGTCGCTGAGGTCTTATCTGGATTTCCGCCCGTTCATTGACTCCGGCAAGCTCACCAGCAGACAGGCTGAGGAGATTATCGCCAGAATTACCGCCACGACAGATAAGGCGCGGCTTAAAAAGTGGCTCAGAAACTATGGCTTGGAGGAATCAGATATCGTTAGGATTGCCGGATTTGGATACAAGGATTATGGCAGGCTGTCTGAGAAATTCCTGAATGGAATACGCGAGATAGACACTTCCACCGGTGAGGTTGTCGGAGGAACGATTATCGAGCAGCTCTGGAGCGGAAGCGAAAATCTTATGGAGCTTCTAAGCGAAAAACACAGCTATGCGGCTCAGCTTGAAGAAATGAACAGGGAATACTATTCGGACAAACAGAGGAGCATCAGCGATCGTCTGACCGAAATGTATGTACCTGCGGCGGCACGGCGTGCAGTAATACGCACTATGGATATCGTTTCCGAGATCAGAAGTCTGACTGGCTGTGCTCCGGAAAAGATATTTGTTGAAATGGCGAGGGATCATACGGATAAGGACAAGGGTAAGCGCACTATCTCGCGCAAGGAACAGGTAAGGAATTATCTGAAGAATATCCCCGAAACCGATGAGCTTATGAAGCAGCTTGACAGCAGGACAGAGGGAGAGCTTCGCGGTGACAAGCTTTATCTATATTTCATGCAGCTCGGCAGATGTATGTATTCCGGCGAACCGATAGATATTGAGAGCCTTGCTACAAAGGATTATGACATTGATCATATCTTCCCGCAGTCGAGGATAAAGGACGACAGCCTCGACAACCGTGTGCTTGTTAAATCAGAGATCAATCAAAGCCAGAAAAAGGACATATATCCTATCGACGGTGGTATTCGTCAAAAGATGCGTGGTTTCTGGGATATGCTGCATAAAAATAAGCTTGTCAGCGATAAGAAATATGAGCGCCTTATCCGTTCGACTCCGTTCACTGACGAGGAGCTTGCGGACTTCATCAACCGCCAGCTTGTTGAAACAAGGCAGTCCACAAAGGCAGTGGCTACGCTGCTGAAAGAGATGTTCCCGGATTCATCTGTCGTTTATGTAAAGGCGGGTATCGTATCGGAGTTCCGGCATGAATTTGATCTGCTCAAATGCCGGGAAGTAAACGACCTGCATCACGCAAAGGACGCTTATCTCAATATAGTTATGGGACAGGTGTATGATGTAAAATTCACCCGCAGCCCGATCAGCTTCATAAAGGAAAGCGGAAGCAGCCGAAACTATTCTATGAAGCTGTCCAGCCTGCTGGCTCACGATATTTCAAGGGGAGATGTTGTCGCATGGAGAAAGGGTGAAACTCTTGATAATGTGAAGAGGCAGATGTCGAAGAACAATATCAGATATGTGAGGTATTCACTTACAAGAAAGGGCGGACTGTTCGACCAGATGCCTCTGCGAAAGGGTCATGGTCAGGTGCCGCGCAAGGCTGGTCTTGATACTGAAAATTACGGCGGTTATCAAAATCCGGCAATATCGCATTTCTATCTTGTCAAGTATCAGAAAGGCAAAAACAGCGTTATTTCCCTTATTCCGGTGGAGCTGAGAGCCGCCGGCAGCATACGCAGTATTGAGGATATCTCCGATTATTGCCGGGATTATTTGAAAATGGGAAGCGTTTCTGTACTTCTTGGCGGAAGAAAGATCAAAATTAACACTCTTTTTGAAATCGACGGATTTCGTGCGCACCTTTCCAGTCGTTCCAAAGACCGGATCTGGTTTAAGGGAGGAATGCAGCTAGTGCTTCCGCAGGAATATGAAGCCTACGCAAAGAAAATATATTCCTATTGCGAGAAATGCAGTGAGGCGGCGAAGTTCAAGGCGGATATCCCTGCGGTTACGAAATACGACAAACTTACCTCTGAACAGAATGAAGCGTTGTATGATCTGCTTTTGGATAAGCTTGAGAACACCAGCTATCATGTTCTTATGGATACGCCGCTGAAAGTGCTAAAGGGCAGCAGAGATATGTTCAGAGAGCTTCCTGTTGAGCAGCAGACGCTTGCCCTGAGTCATATTATTGAGCTGTTCGGGTGTACCAATCCTTCCGGAAAGGATTTAACTATTATTAATGGAAGCAAGTCCTCCGGAATATTGAATATTTTAATGGCGCTGAATACGAAGCGCTTTTCGGATATCCGAATAATCGACCAGTCGCCTACGGGACTTATTGAACACCGTTCGGAAAATCTTCTTGAGCTATGAGCTGGAGGACGGTGGTCATAACAAATCGCTGCAAGCTTGATATGAAGCTGGGATTTATGGTTATTCGTTCAGAGGATACCAAGCGTATCCTCTTGGACGAAATATCTGTTTTGGTTATTGAGAATGCGGGAATTGCGATCACCGGCTGCCTTCTGAACGAGCTTGCAAAACGAAAAATTAAAGTGATATTCTGCGATGAAAAACATAATCCCTTATCGGAGCTTATGCCGCTGTATGGCGCTCACGACTGTTCGTCGAAGATTCGTGCGCAGCTTGAATGGAGCAGGGAAATAAAGGACATTGCGTGGACAGTGATTGTTTCGGAAAAGATCCGGCAGCAGGCAGTTCATCTCCGGCTGCTTGGGCATGATACTGAGGCTGATATGTTGAATAAATATATTGCGGAAATGGAGGTCGGAGATGAAACTAATCGTGAGGGACACGCAGCAAAGGTGTATTTCAATGCTCTTTTCGGGGTGACTTTTTCGCGCGGAAGCAGCAATGCTCTTAATGCTGCGCTGAATTATGGATATTCTCTGATACTGAGCTTGGTGAACAGAGAAGTCTGTGCCTGCGGCTATCTGACGCAGCTTGGATTGTTTCATGATAATATGTTCAACAGTTTCAACCTGAGCTGTGATATAATGGAACCACTGCGTATAGCTGTGGACAGATTTGTCTGCAAGAAAATGTATGGGATATTTGAAGGTGCGCAGAAGCATGAAATGCTGACCATATTGAACAAGCCGGTTATTATCAGCGGAAGCGAACAGTTGCTTACAAATGCGGTGAGAATATATGTTCACAGCGTATTTGACGCATTGAACAACGGAAATATGGCAGAAATAAGGTTCTGTACATATATTGATGAAGAATGAACTATCGTTTTATGAGAATTCTAGTGATGTTTGATCTTCCGGAATTAACATCGGCAGACCGCAGAGAGTATCGGAAGTTCCGGGGATATCTGCTGAAGAATGGATTCCTGATGCTTCAGGAATCCGTTTACTGCCGTATGGCTCTGAATAAGACGGTATCAGATCAAATCATAGCTAAGCTAAAAAAACAGAAGCCGTCTAAGGGACTGGTTATGGTACTCACCATAACTGAAAAGCAGTTTCAGAACATGGAAATAATAACCGGGGATTTTGTTACCGATGTTATTGACACAGATGAACGGCTGATAATTCTGTAAGGGGGTAAATTTTGCAATACCGAATTGTATGGTCAGAATTGTTTCCACCGTTTGATATTTTTGATGACAAAGCGAATATCATTGCGATAGAAAAACCTGCGGAGCTGTACTCATTTGTATCTGAGCTGAACGGTCAGCTTGCGGGTGGGAATGGCTCGATTGTTCTTTCGTCAGACGGCGAAGTGCTGAGGCTTTCATCTAAGGCAGAGCTAGTTACGCAGTTCTTTCCACTGGAGCTAAACAGCAGGAGAATACTTAATAAGTTGTATTTGAATTTTGAGAAGAAAGCTATGTCGCCTGAATTCTATGGAGAGCAGATCAAGCTTAATTCTGCTGTAAACAGCTTTATGAACGTTCTGACTTACACGGAAATTCCGGAAACCCAGTTTGGCAGCGTGAACTTATCTGCTTTATTCAAGGCGGTGGATCTGCGTATAAATGATAGCTGCGAAAGCCTTGAGGAACGGGTAATTGATTACATGACAAATGTATGCGCTCTGGAGGGAGAACGCATTTTTGTTTTTCTTAATCTGTTGAATTTCATTGACAAGGAAAAACGGGAGGTATTCTTCGAAACGGTGATTGCTCATGGCTTTTTTGCGCTTTTTGTGGAAGCTTCCTCTGTCGAGCCTATGCCGATCATTAATCAGATGATCGTTGACGAGGATCTCTGTATTATTTGATTGACTTTCACAGAAATTTGTGATAATATATAAATATATCCTTTAAATTAACACGGCGAGTAGTGTCGTTTTCACAAATTTGAGGTTTGAGAGTAGTGTTATTTTAGAGGGTAGTAAAACGATTACGAGGTCTATATTGTTAAGTAATATGTTTGAGAGTAGTGTTATTTTAGAGGGTAGTAAAACGCTACAATATTATATTCCTGATTGTTGCCTGTTTGAGAGTAGTGTTATTTTAGAGGGTAGTAAAACATTAAGAACTTCTGGTTCTATGGTTTGTCAGTTTGAGAGTAGTGTTATTTTAGAGGGTAGTAAAACCAAATTTTATGCAGTCGCGCAACGGTCGAAGTTTGAGAGTAGTGTTATTTTAGAGGGTAGTAAAACGTCGGCTAATATATCGGCATTGTATCGTTTGTTTGAGAGTAGTGTTATTTTAGA
>JAGAJA010000095.1 GCA_017829075.1 Oscillospiraceae bacterium
GATTTTTCTCAGCCGTCCCGGAGTGGGACGGCTGTTTTGCTGTGTAAACTAAATTTTTGTTGACGCATGAAGCTGACCGCAAAAACCGAATAAGGAGCTTGCGACGTTTCTCTGAAAAATCTCGTGCGCCATTACAGCGGTAACGTGGCTCTTTTCTGAAAATCTATTTTGTGTACCATAGAAAGTTACTTGCCTCGACACGCATTTCGCGCGTTGAGACGCTTTTGTTTTGTGGGTTTTCTCCCGCGATATTACAGCGTAAAGGACATATAACAAAAATCCAACGGCAGTTCGTTTTGCCGTTGGATTTATTTATTCAGTTATGGATATGCCTGAATTACTTGCGCAGGGTGAATTTTCCGGTGAGCTGCTTCATTGTGTTTGCCTGACCTGCAAGCTCCTCAGCGGCGGCAGCACTCTGCTCGGACGCGGCGGAATTGTTCTGGGTAACGGTAGAAAGCTGCTCAACGCCGATCGTAACTTGGTTTACAGCCTCCGACTGGTTCTTGGAGTTCTGTGAGATATCGTCTATCGCGGTTACTATATCGCCGATATTTTCAACGACAGTGTGCAGGGATTCAGCGGTCTGATTTGCGATCTCAGAGCCGTTCTCAACTGCCTCCATAGTCTTGCTGATAAGCGCGGAGGTGTTCTGGGAAGCCTCTGCGGACTTGGACGCAAGGTTTCTTACCTCGTCTGCGACCACTGCAAATCCCTTGCCGGCTTCACCGGCTCTAGCGGCTTCAATTGCTGCATTAAGCGCCAGAATGTTGGTCTGGAATGCAATGTCCTCGATTGTCTTGATGATCGCGCTGATCTCGTCAGTGTTTTTATTGATATCCTTCATTGCTTCAAGCATATCGTTCATACGCTCGTTGCTGAGGTTAGCCTCGCTGCCGATAGCGTTCATGCTCTCGCTTGCGCGTTCAGCCTTTGCGGCATTCTCCTTGATCTGACCGGACATTTCGTTTATTGTCGCAACAAGCTGCTCAATGGAGCCAGCCTGCTGGGTGGAACCTGACGCCAGCGCCTGAGCGCCGCTGGAAACCTGATCGGCGCCGGTAGCTACCTGATCTGCGGCAAGGTCAATGTCCACAAGGGTGCTGTTGAGAGAGGTCGTGATGTTATCCAGAGCGATCTTCAGCTTCTCAAATTCGCCCTTGTATTCCATTTTAAGGCTGATATCCAGATTTCCGGAGGCGATCTCATTGAGCACCTCGGACATTTCGTTGATGTATCCGGTGTAGTTCTTAAGCTGACCTACGGTCTGACCGAAGCTGTTCACAAGCACTCCGATATCATCTTTGGAAGTTGCTTTGACAGACACGTCAAACTCCCCGGCGGAAACTCTCTGCGCCGCTTCGTTGAGTTGTTTGAGAGAACGTGTCATTCTGGTGGTAATGATGAATGCAATGGTAATTGCAACTCCGACATCAAATACAACGGCGATCATCATAATAATGATCATATGCACGCTTTGTTCGGAAAGCTCGGCTGAATTTACGGTGAGAATGAGCTTCATGCCGTTGCCGAGGGGGCTGAACACTGCGTTTTTATCCTCGCCGTTGATACGGCAGGAAACAAGGTTGCTGTTGTTTCCTGAAGAGATTGCGGAAACAAGGCTGTTCATACCGCCCATATCGGAAAGATTTGTGCCGAAATCAATATCCTTGCCGTACATGACATTGTTATCTGCGTCAACGATCAGCGGCAGGCTGGATTTATACGCGTCGGAGCTTTCGGCGATATTCTGTATCATGGTGAAGTCGATATCCATACCAACGATACCGACATTCACACCGTCGCGGAACAGCGGCACTACATAAGAGATCATATAGATGCCGATATTTTCGTTGAGATAGGGGTTCATCCATGTAGGAACTCCGTTGTTTACCGGGGTGTAGTACCAACCAACGTGCGCGAGGTCTGTTTTTTCATAGACGCTGAAATCGGTAGGGGGTACGGAATACAGATCCGATTCAAGGCTGTCCCTCATATAGAACAGACCGGAGGTAGGATCGGTGAAATCAGGGTTGTATCTTATGTAAGCGGTGATCGCGCCGTCGGTGTTTTCTGCGGAGCTGAGAAGAACCTGATCAAATTTCGCGCTGAATTCGCTGACGTAGCTGTCGCTTGTCTGGAACGCATTAAAATCATCAAGATTATTCATTGCAACATCGGCAAGCGTGTCAACAGACTGTTCAATCTTTCCGAGGTACGCGTCTATTTCCGCGCTAATGCTGCTTTCGGTGGTTACCATGATCTTTCGGGAATCTTCGTTGAGAGCGTTGCTGGAGCTGTATACTCCGAGCGCTCCGACTGCGACTGATGCTAAGACTGTACACCCGGCAGCCATAATGCTGATCTTTTGTGTAATTGTCATTTTTTCCTCCCAATTCCAAAAAATAGTACATAAATATGTTTTTTTTAGACTTTTTCTGCCTTATAATGTATTAATTATATCACAGTTGTCTGAAAAAATCAATAGCTTATTGCCAAATAAACACACTCCTGGAAATCAGATAATACTGCACAATTAATCTGCTTTGATTTTGTTGGAAATGCTTGAACAGAAGTCTGTCCGGCGGCAAAGCAGTATAAGGGGCAGCCGCCCTAAGATCTCTTGTTTTTCCCGTTATCGCTGTATCCTGCGGACATTTCGTTGGTGAGTCCGGCGATATAGTCAATGGAAACCTTATAATATTTTGCAAGGATTATTACCTGACTGAACTTTATTTCCCGCTTGCCGCTTTCATAAAGCTGATACTGCTGACGTGTGATACCGAGCACGTTTGCCACGTCCTCCTGACGAAGATCATTGTCCTCGCGCAAGTCCTGAAGTCTTTGAAATTTAGCCATAACAGCACCTCGTTTTTAATTATTATACTCAATTATAACAATTATACAGGCGGCGGTTTCTGACAAGCATTCTTATGAATGCGCAGGAGCACCTTAGTTTAGGGAAACGCTGATTAAATCAAAATCGCCCCGTTCAAACGAGCGAACTCACGCGGCTGATTTTGATACGCTTCGCTTTAATCAGCGTGTCCTTAGAAGAACAAAATCTGTTATTCGGTCAATGAATAATCTTCCGATTTCGGCGCAGACTATATCCCGTTGGCGTCATAGTATGGATTTGATGCGGTATCGGATATTTTTTCGAATTTATTTAAAAAAATTTTCTAAACCTATTGACAAAACAAAATTAACGTGATATAATATTATTCGTTAAGTCACTGGGGTGTCGCCAAGTGGTAAGGCATCGGACTCTGACTCCGCCATTTCGAGGGTTCAAATCCTTCCACCCCAACCAGTCGAGTGCCTCGACACGCATTTTCGCGCGTTGAGGCACTTCTGTTTTTATTTGTTTTCTCCCGCGTTAAAACAATCTATTTCGTATACCATAGACAAGTTTTGCCGCGCGAACAAGCGCGGCAAAACCTCCGATTTCTCTTTCCCCGCCGGAATGGCGGGGAATTTTTGCTATATAGACTAGATTTTCTTTGTAGCCCAAAACTGCCCGCAAAAAATCGAGAAATCTCGTGCGCCATTATAGCGGTTTCGTGGCTCTTTCCTGAAAATCTATTTTGTATAGCATAGACAGTCGAGTGCCTCGACACGCATTTTCGCGCGCCGAGGAACTTTTGTTTTTTGGGGTTTTCCCCCGCGTAAAATCGTGACATTCTCGCCGTCCGGATTTGGGACGGCGATTTTTCTGCGATAAGCAGCTTTTACCTAACGTCAGGTATCCTGAATATTTTTGTAAATTTGCGGTAACATATGATTATTATTTTATAAGGAGGTGTCACATGGCAAATTATGAATTGCCGTTAGGCTTCGGAATGGCTCTTGCGCAAAATCCTGAAGCTATGGAGAGGTTTGCGGCTCTGCCGGAAAGTGAAAAGCTCGAAATAATCAATGGCACGCATTCCGTTTCCTCTAAACAGGAAATGCAGCAGTATGTTGAAAGGCTCTGCGGCTACGGCGAAATCCAAAATGACAGATAAACAGTTGCAGAATTCAGTGTAACTTTTCCCGGAAAAATACCAAAACTGAACAGAATAATGTCATATTCATGGAATAATTGTCTTTTTCTGCTTGACAAGTGAGCTGTTTTATGATAGCATAGTAAATATAGCAATTTGGTATGAATTGAAAAAGAGTGAATATATTTATAAGCGGGAGGGGCAACACCATGACTTTACAGCAGATCAGATATGCGCTTACGATCGCCGAGGCAGGATCCATGAACAGGGCGGCTGAGCAGCTTTTCATTTCTCAGCCGTCCTTGTCCAGTTCGATAAAGGAGCTTGAAAGGGAAACCGGAATTACTATCTTCCTCAGAACAAGCAAGGGGGTTGTGCCGACAAACGAGGGCTCGGATTTTCTGATGTACGCCCGGCAGGTTTATCAGCAGTACGACCTGCTGACGCAGAAATACAGCGCGCAGGGCAGCGTCAAGCGTAAATTCGGGGTTTCCTCTCAGCATTATTCCTTTGCGGTGAAAGCGTTTGTGGAAACGGTCAAGAAATACGACACCCTGAATTTTGAGTTCGCAATGCGTGAAACAAGGACAATGGACGTAATAAACGACGTAGGTGTGCTGAAAAGTGAGATCGGCATTCTGTACATGGACAGCTTTAACAGAAAGATCATTGAAAAGATGCTGGACGACAATGACCTTGATTTTGTGCCGCTGATAAACTGCCGCGCGTATGTATATTTATGGAAGAACCACCCTCTGGCAAAGGAGAAGTCTATTTCTCTTGAGCAGCTCCGGGATTACCCCTGCCTTTCCTTTGAGCAGGGAGAGCACGGTTCCGGCTTTTTTGCGGAGGAGATACTGAGCGGCAATGATTATCCCCGTATAATCCGCAGTACAGACCGGGCGACACAGCTTAATCTCATGGTGGGTCTGAACGGCTATACTCTTTGTTCCGGAATAATCTGCGAGGAGTTGAACGGCAGTGAATACGCCGCAGTTCCGTTCCGGGAGGACGAAGCCAACAGGAACTCCATAATGGAGATAGGCTACATAGTCAAGAACCGCAGTATGCTGAGCGATATCGCGGAAACCTATATCGAAGAGGTGAAAAAGTATCTTGCGAATGTCCGGTCAGCGGAGCCGGGCGAGGACGCTTGAATTGCAAATACCGATACCCATGGGTCAGTCCATATGCCTATGGGTATTATGTTTGTCCGGGGAACAAATATGCGGCAGCGAACCGGATTTCATATAGATAAAACTTATAGATCCCGATAAATTAATGGAATTAGACAATGACCGCCGGCGGTGATATAATCTAAATACAAAGATACATACTGACGGTATCACAAAAAAAGTGCAGTCAGAGTCCGATACTGCGGACACTGCGCTTGAGAATAAATGAGGGGTAAAGATATGACATCACAGGAAAAGGCGGACTTCAAGAGGAAAATCAAGAGAGAGGCTCAGAAACTCGGCATAAATAAGATAGGCTTTGCAAATGTTGAGAGGTGGAGCGAATTTGCCGACATAAACGAGGAATACTGGCCGCAGAATATATGGAGCTGGAGCAGGACGGTCATTTCAATGGCGGTGCAGATATTCCCGTCAATGATCGAAACCACTCCGTCGGTGGTGTATTCCGAGCTTTACAACACCACAAACCGTTTTCTGGACGAATCCGCGTACCGGATAGCGAACTTCCTTAACCGGGAGGGCTACCGGGCGCACTTTTTCCCACGGGACTGCTACGGAGATATTTCGGTGCTTGTCAAGAAGCCGGAGGCAGCGTTTTCCCATGTTATGGCGGCGCGTTACGCAGGGCTTGGAACTATCGGCATGAATCACACTCTGCTTACAAAGGAGTTCGGGCCGAGGGTGCGTCTTGTTTCGGTAATTACCGACGCGGAGATAACTCCTGATCCGATGCTTGATCATGAATTGTGCATTAAATGCGGAATGTGCGTCAGAAACTGTCCCATGAAAGCGTTCACTCCGCGCGCTGACAGCATTGTTGCCGATATGGATAAGCATAAATGCGCCGAGTATCATGCGCAGCTCAAAGGCGAGTTCCGTTATCCCTGCGGCGTATGCACGGCGGTATGTCCGGTTGGCGAGGACAAGAAGAAATACGGAGCTAAGTCGGTGACGCCTCAGGGTGTTGAGCACTGCCGGAACTTCGGCTCAAAGAACGCGGTGGAGGGAATACCGGACGAAGCCGCGCCCAAAAAGGGAAGAAAGCCAAAGGAGTCCCATTCCGCCTTTCCCACATAATATTCCGGGGAAGATTTGCATGACGGGTCAGAAACTTTTCTGGAATAAGTTACCATAACTGCGTCGATTTTGTTATTGACACCGGGGAATTTTCATGATATAATTCGTATATGTACAAATTCCCGGAGGTCAGAAATGGATTGGATAGTTTGGCTTGCCATAGCCTTGATCATAATTGCCGTAATAATATGGATATTGCTGCGGCTAAGGGTAAAAATGCCCTACGAAATGAACGAAACGATACTCACCGAGCGGGAGCGTTCATTTTACAGGATACTAAAACCCATTGCGGACAAGCTGGAATTGCAGATCTGCCCAAAGGTCAGGGTGGCGGATATAGTTTCCATAAAAAAGGGCACAAAGGACTGGCAGAAGTGGTTCAACAAGATCCGTTCGAAGCACGTTGATTTTCTGCTTTGCGACTATGATATGAACATCGTTCTGCTGCTTGAGCTGGACGACAGCAGCCATGACAGCGAGCGCGCAAAGAAGAACGATGAATTCAAGAACCGTCTTTTCGGCGACAGGCTGGTGAGGATACGTTCACTGAAAGAGGACGTTGAAGCTGTCCTTGTCAGCGCGTTGAAGAGGCTGCCATAGATGAGAAAATACCCGTTTATCACTGAGAAAGAAAAAAGCCTGAGAAGTCCCCGCCGCTTCTCAGGCTCAGACCGTCGAAAAAGTCCCTAAAGGGACTTTTCCGCCGAACATCCGCACTGCGCGCACTTACTGACGGCAAAGCCGTCAGTTCGCACACTTGTGCGGATAGAAGTGTTTTTTGCCCCGGCAGAGCTGGGGCAAAAAAACGGATTTCAAAAGCCCGCTTCGCGGGCAAAATTGGTTTTTTCGACAAGCTGAGCCTGAGAAGTCCCGCCGCTTCTCAGGCTTTACATTTCACTGCTGTTTTTTCCGATTTAGGTGTTGACATAACATGAAAAAGAGTGTAAAATAAATATGTATGTATATTGAAAGGCAATACCGCACAAAACTAGTAGACTAGAAATCGAAAAAGTGGTATAATAAAGACATGAATAAACAAATCAGTCTGTCCAATCTGAGCGATGAACTTTCACAGGTAAGGACAAAGAAAAAA
>JAGAJA010000096.1 GCA_017829075.1 Oscillospiraceae bacterium
GATATTTCCGATGATGATTTGCAGCTTATTGTAGATATGATTAACAATCGTCCGAGGAAACGCTTAAATTACCTTACTCCCTTTGAGGTGCTCAAAAAATTTTTCTCATAATTGTGTTGCACTTGTATTGACAATCTATCCCTTAAAAAATAAATTTTTGTTATTTAAAATTAAATGTTACCTTTTTTGCACATATTTATTTTACAATGTTTAGGTAATTTTTACACTGACTCCAAAATATCATTTTTAATAGAAAATAAACATACAAATACCCCTCTTATGTTTCTTGCCAAAATCATAACATAAGAGGGGGAGATAAATCAAGAGATTGTGTTAGCTACTAGACTATATAATACATCACCTTGATTAAGCAAGAGGGGGATGTTATTTTTCGCCCCCTCTTTCTTGTTATTATCTAAATACTAGCACATTATTTATTACTCTAAATATAGGTGTGATTTTTTGGTGATGTTGACGAGTTGGGTGAGCCAGTCGAGTGCCTCGACACGCATTTTCGCGCGTCGAGGTACTTTTTTGTTGTTTTTCTCCCGCATTAATATATATTGTATAGTATAGCAACTATATTAGACATAATTATGCCTGCAAACGGCTTGACAGAGCCACTTGCGGGCATATTTCTTTCCCAGGATCAGTAATGAATTTCCGTAAGGTTTCTTGGCGGAATGGAAGCGAATCATAGCGTAGGAAATGTTGTAGCCAATTTTTAGAGTTGGGCAGCGATAAAGAAAGAATTACACCAAGACGAATAAGCGGCTGAACGCAGCGAGCGACACTCCGGAAATGGGGTGTCGCTTGTTTTATACAAAAATTTTTATTAACAAATTCAAAAAGGGTCTTCTCAAAAACGGTCAACGGTATTATAATATCATTGACCGATACAGTCAGGAGGAAAATATGAACGAGAAATTCTTTTCCCTGCCCGAAGAAAAGCAGATTGCTATGATAAATGCGGGCTACCGTGTGTTCTCACAAAACAGCTACAAGAAAAGCCCTGTCAGCGAGATTGCTGCCGAGGCAGGCATAAGCAAATCCCTTCTTTTCCACTATTTCCGGAACAAGCGCGAGTTATACCTGTTTTTGATACAAAATGCGGCTGATACTACCTATAAGTACCTATATGAGTTCGGCTGCGGAGAGGAAGATGATTTTTTTGAAATCATGTACCGAGGGTTAAAGGCAAAGGTCGCTCTTATGAAGAAATACCCCGACCTAACCTTTTTTACGCTCAAAGCATACTACGAAACCGACCCGGAGGTATATGGCGATATTCAGAAAATCATCGGCAGAATAGCATCATTCAATGCGAATGCAAAATTCCTTAAAATAAGTCCTGAAATATTTGTAGAGGGCATTGATTTGAATATGATGTATACGGATATGTACTTAGCCTCCGAGGGTTATCTGTGGGAGAAATCTCATCAAGGGAAATTTGATGCCGACGAGGTTGAAAAGGACTTTGAGAAAATGATTGATTTCTGGAAGAAGATCTATCTGCGAAAGAAGCAATAAAATGAGCATAATCGAAACGAAAAATCTCACAAAGTATTATGGAAAAAGCCGTGGGATAATCGACCTTGACCTGACGGTAAATGAGGGGGAATTCTTCGGATTTATCGGGCCAAACGGCGCAGGCAAATCCACCACTATACGAACTCTTCTCGGTCTTATCTATCCAACTTCCGGCGAGGCAAGAATTTTCGGCAAGGATATTATCCGTGACAAGACAGAAATTCTTTCAGACATTGGATATATGCCGTCCGAAGCCAATTTTTACAACGGAATGAGAGTTAAGGAAATTATTGCGCTTTCCGCAAAAATGCGCAAATCAGACTGCTCTGCCGAAGCCGACAGGCTCTGCGAAAGGCTTGCGCTAGACAAAGAAAAGCGAGCCGAGGAACTTTCTCTTGGCAATAAGAAAAAGGTTTCGATCGTGTGCGCACTCCAGCACAAGCCGCGGCTTTGTATCCTTGACGAGCCTACCAGCGGTCTTGACCCGCTTATGCAGAAGGAGTTTTTTGATATACTCAAAGAGCGTCACAGCGCCGGCGCAACGATTTTCCTGTCCTCTCATGTTCTTTCCGAGATACAGAAAAACTGCTCCCGCGCGGCAATAATTAAGGAGGGCAGGCTTATCGCTCTTAACAGCGTGGAGAACCTGTCAAAAACAAGCGCCAAGCGCGTTACGCTGCACGGGGTAAGCGCGGTTCCCGAAAGCCTTTCGGCAAGGTCGGTCGAAACGAACGGCGACAGCGTTTCGTTCCTGTATAACGGCGACATCAAGGAGCTGCTTAACGCTGCAAGCGCCCTGCCGATTTACGATATGACGATAACAGAACCGAGTCTTGATGAGATATTCATGCACTACTACGAGAAAGGCGGCGAAAACTGATGATGATATACATAAAAGAACTGAAACAATCCTTTAAATCCCTTTGTATCTGGACAGCTTCAATTGCATTTATGATGCTGGTGTGCATACTGCTTTTCCCTGAAATGAAAGGTGAAATGGACAGCGTAAGCGATATGTTCGCGAATATGGGCGGATTTTCCGCCGCATTCGGCATGGATAAGCTCAGTTTCGGCGAGCTGATGGGATTTTACGGAATTGAGTGCGGCAATATCCTCGGTATAGGCGGCGGATTTTTTGCGGCATTGGCAGGAATTTCAGTACTTGCAAACGAGGAAAAGGAACGTACAGCTGAATTCCTGCTGACCCACCCGGTAAGCCGGTTTTCGGTCGTTACTCAAAAGCTTTTATCCGTACTGACGCAGGTAATTATTCTTAATCTGATTGTGGTTGGTGTAAGCCTTATTTCAGCCGCAGCTATCGGAGAAACGCTTGAAATTAAGGAATTCCTTCTCCTGCATATTGCATTTCTGATTATGCAGCTTGAAATTTCCTGTATCTGTTTCGGAATTTCCGCTTTCATTAAGCGCGGAAGCATCGGCATAGGGCTTGGACTTGCTCTCGCCCTTTATTTTATGAATCTTGTGTGCAACATAAGCGAGCAGGCAGAATTCCTCCGTTACATCACGCCTTACGCATACGCAGAGGCAAGCAACATCATTTCCGAAGCAAAGCTTGACATCGGATTGATTGCTGTTGGCGCAGTTATTGCTGTGGCTGGCGTTGCAGTCAGCTATTTCAAGTATATTAAAAAAGATATTGCGGTGTAAATCCCGATAACAGCATTTCCCATTTTGCGTTATTTGAACCACAACTTTTTAATATTTTGTGCATTAGTTGAAAATTTTTGTGCAAAACTATAAAATTGTGTAAATATCCCGCCGATATATGATTTAAGTTATAGATTTGGAACTTGTATATCATTTTTGATATGGCAGCAATGCCGGGTCAGAATAACTAAAAAAATAGGGAAAGGTATTTACATCATGAAAAAGTCTTTGAAAATCGGTGCAAAAATCACAATTTATTCCTGCGCAGGAGCCGTGATATCTGCGGCAATAATGGCGGTGATCACAACTGTGATCTTTATGAATTTTGTGACAACGCTGCAAAAGAAAGAAACCAGTACAGGCGTTATGGTACTGGAATCGGAAATATCCGCAGAGGTCAGCGATCTTGAAGGACTTAATCGGCTGCTTGTCGTGCAGACAGAGGGCAGCGCGATTTTGATGGAAAGAATGTGGGACAAGGTTGCCGAAGAAGGAAGATGCGGAGCGTATATTTCCGAGGGCAGTATTGTCTGGCAGTCGGCGGGTTTCCCGTTTGGAGCTGGGATAGCAAAGTCACCGAGCGGTCTGGTATGCAATGACGGAAAGCTGTTCGCGATCAATGTTTACAATGAAAGTGCAGGAACCTATGTCGTGTGCAGTGAACTCGGCGACCCGTACTTCGTTGATCAAGTAAAGGAAAAGACCGGCGCTGAGCTTACTTTGTTCCTGGAGAATATCCGCTACAACACAACTCTGCTCAATTCCTCCGGCGAGAGGAATATTGGCACGGAGATGTCCGAGAGTATATGGCAGAGCGTTCAGTCCGGCGAAGTGTACATAGGTCAGGCAGTGATAAACGGGGTGAATTATTATGTGAACTACACCCCGCTTAAGGACGTGAACGGGGATACAGTGGGCGCGTACTTTGCGGGGTATTCCACCGCCGAAGCCGACAAGGAGCTTGCGCTGGCTATCGTTATCTCTGGCATTGCAATGCTGGTTTTATGCGTGTTAGTTGCTTTCCTGCTGTACAAAGCCATGAACCGGCTGGTAAAAAAGCCGGTGGCTGAGGTAGTGGAGATATGCGGGCAGATAAGCTCCGCAGCGCTGGATTCGCAGGATTCCGAGTTCAGGTTCGCGGACGATGAAATGGGCGAGATAGCTAAAAAGCTCACTGATGCAAAGCGCAGTCTGCACACCATTGTCGAGGACATATCAAGAGTGCTGTCTGCAATGGCGCATGGTGATTTCTCGGTCAGCCCCGGCATGAAGTACATGGGCAGCTTTGAGGAAATAAACCGCTCCTTCCGCATGATACAGGACACCCTCAGCGGGATAATCAAGAACATCAATACATCTTCGTCGGACGTATCGGCGGGTGCACAGCAGATGTCAGACGGGTCGCAGCTTCTGGCAGAGGGAACTACGGAGCAGGCAACGGCGGTTGACGAGCTGTCCTCCACGATAGCCGAGATATCTGATACTATCGCCAAGACCGCCGAAAACTCAGGCAGAGCAAGCGAGATATCCACAAACTGCGCAGACCAGATGATAGCTCAGGGCAGAGAGATGGAGGAAATGCTCGCTGCAATGGACAAGATACAAAAGCAGTCAGAGGCTATATCCAATGTCATCAAGACTATCGAGGACATAGCGTTCCAGACCAACATTCTGGCGCTCAATGCGGCTATTGAGGCAGCGGGAGCAGGGGAAGCAGGAAAGGGCTTTGCGGTGGTTGCGGACGAGGTTCGAAACCTTGCTTCCAAGTCTGCGGAATCCGCGAACAGCACCAAGGAGCTTATCTCCTCAACGATAGACGCGGTGGAGAACGGCTCAAGCATTGCACACAAGACAGCGGAAACCATGAACTCGGTGATAAAGCTGTCGCAGGAGAGCGCCGATATCGTTGCAGATATTTCAAAGGCGGCAGAGCAGCAGGCAGAGGCGGTAAAACAGGTGACAGTCGGCATAGAGCGCATTTCGCAGGTAATAGCGACCAATTCCGCGACCGCAGAGCAGTCGGCGGCTTCCTGCGAGGAGCTTTCGGCTCAGGCGCATATACTCAAGGAACAGATTGACCGCCTGAAAATTTGACTAACATAAAAGCCGCTGTAAAAAAGCAGACAAACGAAAAGACTACACTCCAAAACGAAAGGGTGTAGTCTTTTTTGTGCTATAAAGTATGTATGAAGAAACAAAACTCACAAAACATTTGTTGTCTGCCCCGCAAAACGAAAATAAATGACAAGCAAATATGAAATCAGCCGGATATAGGCTATCCCTATTGCAATGTATATTTTTTTAGGATTAGACAGTAGCCTAATTTTGTGGTATACTCAAAACACAGAAGCAAAGCACCTGAAAAACAAACAATTATATTGAAAGAAGGTCATAAAAATGAACAAAAGAATACTTACAGGAGCGCTTTCATTATTGCTATCTCTGTCGCTTGCCGCGTGCCAGAGCAGCGGGACGGACTCCTAAGCCGGAACAGACGGTGAGCAGCTTACGCCGTTCACGATCGGACATCTTCCTGCAACCGGTCATATATTGTATTTTATAGGCTATGAGGAGGGTTTTTTCAGGGACGAAGGTCTTGATGTGACCCTGAAGCAGTTCGATAACAACACAGCGGAGCTTGCTGCGCTTGAGGCAGGGAAAATCGACGTCGCGCCTATATCAACGCGACAAATCTCATTAACTTCGTGACCGAGGGGCATAAGCTTACCTCTATCGGCGGAGTAATGAGCGACGGCCATGCGCTCGTGGTAAATAAAAAAATTGTCGAGGGCGTAGACCCTGAGAATTACAGCCTTGAGCTTCTAAAGGGCAAAACGATAGTGCTCCAGGCGGGAAGCACCTATGATGTGGAGTTCCGCATGGCGTTAAAAGAAAGCGGATTTGACCTCGAAAATGATATCAATATCGTATCCGCCGACAGCGGAACAAGCGCATACAATTCCCTTAACAACGGCGAGATCGACGGCGCAGCAGTATATGCTCCTTTCCGTCAGAAAGCCATTGACGCAGGCTTTGTGCCGCTTCTCTACTGCGATGAGATAGAGTATTTCAGCGATCCTATCTGCTGCCGGAGCGTTGCGCTGGAGGAAAATGTTTCTTCAAACCCGGAGAAATACGAAGCGTATTCAAGAGCAATGATCAGAGCCGCAGAATTTCTTGAGGCAAATCACGAAAAATCCATAGAGGACGCAGGGAAATACCTTGATATCGACGCAGATATCCTAGAAAAGGATACCTACAATCATTCGATAAACAATCCTGACCCGGACGAAGCTAAGACCGTAACCTTCTACAACGCAATGAAAGAGCTTGGTTATCTGGACGGTAAAGAGGATATCGACATAACTCAGTTTGTAAACAACGATATATACGAGAGCGCATTGAACGCCCTTGTTGAGGAAAACCCCGGCAATGAATATTACAAAGGGCTGATAGATTACCACGAAAATGCAGTGGTGAAATGACCCGGAATGGAGAAGATCTCTGATTTTCTCCATTTTAATTTAGAGAACAAGGAAGAATGCCATATGAACCAAAAAATAAAAGGGGTTATCCTTAATCCCGTAAACGCGATCTTTTTAGTGTGTTGCCGATAAAGCAGTTTCCGACCCGCCGAGCAAATCATCTATCGCTTAGATGAAGTATTGGCGAGGCGGAATTGCCTAAAGGGGCACCCTTTAGCTGGTTACCGATAAAGAAGTATTCAACCAAGACGAATAAGCGGCTTAATGCAAACGAGCGGCACGCATGATTGTGTGTCGCTCTTTTTTCTGTTTAAACAGTAAATTCTCAAAAAGAGTTGGTTTCAAAGGTTGGGCAAGTTGCGTGTTCTGCTCGGATCAGCTGCAAACCTTACCGCCGAAATCCCTACCCTTAAATCAGAAATCTCACAGCTGCACTATCTCTTTTCAATGGTGTCAAGCACCTCAAAGCCTGACGCTATGACGCAGATTAAACTTGCGGCGGCGCAGGAAATCGCCGACAAGTACGGAATACGCACCGAGGGAGATATATCAAGTTTGGAGAAGCGGCTGAAGCTCTTACCTAACTATATCTCGTCAATCAAGGACGAAATCTCCGAGGAGCAGTTAAAGCTGAAGCGTGTGTCCGACCTTATAGCCGCTTGCGAGAAAATCATTTTGGGTAACTATATTGACAATCTCATCAGAGCGCAGAGGGATAATAACGGGGATTTAGCTGCCCCAAGTGACAAATCAAAGCTCACCCTTGACATTTTATAAACTATACGCTAAAATATTAGCAAGAGGCAAGCTGCAGGAAAGGAAGATAATAATGCTGAAAATAGCTGTGTGCGATGATGATGAAACTATGCTGGGGGTCTTGACGGACAAAATCAGCGAAACCTATAAACAAGACAGCATATCGTTTGAAATACGCTCATTTCTTTCCGGAACAATTTTTCTAAACAGTCATAAGGAACACCCCTTTGATGTGGTATTCCTCGATATAGATATGCCAGAAATAAGCGGATTTGATATTGCAGAACAAGTGAATAATATTGGCGAAACTCTGATAGTTTTCGTTACCTCACATGATGAGCTGGTATACTCGTCTATTAAATTCCGACCCTTCAGATTTATACGAAAATCTTATCTTGAAACAGAACTAAACGAAGTACTAGCGGCTGTAAATGCAGAGTTACTGAAACGGAACGCTGCAAGAAAATTCATGTTTCAGGCAAAATCGGGCGAAGTATTTGTTGATTTAAGTCTTGTTGAATACATAGAAATATATAGTCACTGGCTAATAGTACATCTAAAGGATAATGAATGCTTGGAGTGTTACGGAAGCCTTTCCAATATGGAGCATGAACTGAGCAATTACGACTTTGTCAGAACGCATAAAAGCTATATTGTTAATTGCAAATATATTTATTCAATCGAAAAAAATCAAATTGTGTTAGATGACAAAACCGTGATTCCTGTCAGCAGATATAAGGTTGAATCGGTTAAACAAAAATTCAGGAGCTTTTTACGGAGAACGATATGAATACGGGAATTGAAGTAGCTGCATCACTAGTGGAATGCTGCATTTTTGTGAGGCTGTGCAATGGGTTTCTTGGCTTTAAATCTGAAACTAGAAAGTGGCTGAAAACGGCTGCGCTTTTCATAATGCTTGCTCTTGTTGATGTTTTTCTCTGTCAACTTGATGGATTTGAGAATATCTCAATAATTATGCTCATGTTTATCATGCTGGCATATGCCGTTGCTTTTCTGAACGGAAAGCTGTGGGAAAAGCTGCTGGTTCCGATTATTCCCACAATAACAGCACTACCAATAAATCTGATAGTGATGAGTGCGTTCAATGCATTTTCAGGAAATGAAAGAGCGGAGGTTCTGCCCGGCGGTGCGATGAGAATTCCCGTTTTGTTTTTCAGCAAAGCAGCATTTTTTTTAGTGTGCGAAATCATAATCAGAGCGAGAAAAAAGAGTACATATTTCCTGAATGCATATCAATGGGTAATACAGCTTTCCTGCTTTCTTATCTCTTTTATCATATCAAGTTTGATGTGGAATTTCTTCAGAGGACAGGAAGAAACCAAGCCGACCTTTCTGATAATTTTTCTCTTAATTGCGCTTTTGAATGTATTGCTTTATATTCTCATGAGCAAAATGCAGCGCGACAATATGGTCAAGGAAGAATACAAGCTGCTAAAATCGAATATTTCAGCGCAGGAAAAGCTTGCGAAAGAAACAATGGAACGTTATTCAGAGGTGAGAACGCTGAAGCATGATATGAAACATTACCTCACCATAGCCGCCGAATTGATTTCAAACGGAGAATCCGAGGAAGCAAAATCCTACATTGAAAGCGTTCTCAACGAAAAAATTGCTCCCGCAGGCATGGTAGTAAATACGGGGAGCGCGGTTGTCGACGCTGTTATTAACAATAAGATTTCGCTTTGTTCGGGAAAAGGGATAGGCATCAAGTGCATTATCGATACTCAATTTGGAAGCTCAAATGATATTGATATAAGCATTCTGCTGTCAAATCTGCTAGACAATGCAATAAACGGTTGCGACAATTCAAATCCGCATATTGAGCTAGTCATAAGCAAGGTGAAATCTATGACATACATTGCTGTAAAAAACAGCATAGCCGAATCTGCACTGCTGAATAACCCTGACCTTAAAACAGACAAACATAACAAATCCGAGCATGGGTTTGGCGTCAAATCCATAAAACAAATTGCAGACAAGTACGACGGGTGCATTGAATTCAAGGAGGAAAACGGAGTATTCATTGCTGAGGTGTGGCTGAATAAATAGTGCCGTTTACGCTGTGAGCGTGCCGTTTATGCTAAAGGTATTGAATATATAATGATAATCAACTATAATCATGACAACAGAGGTGGTGTAATGCTAACCAATTTGTGTCAGATTATAGTTGATTTTTTTATTAGCGAAGATATAGTGTCGGAAGAACAGCGGGAAGTATATCAATATGGAATTGAGTTGAGTGTTTCCACGTTAATAGGATTATTTATTGTTCTGGCAATAGGAGCTTTTAGCGGGAGATTTATTGAATGCGTCATATTTTATATTGTTTTCTGCTTAACAAGAGCGTTCTGCGGAGGATTCCATGCACATAGTCACCTGCTTTGTAAAGTGACATTTATCTGCGTTTTGATACTTGTTCTTGCTATGGATTTGGTGTTGAACAATATTGAAAGCTATTATTGGTTCGTATTATATCTTTATAGCTTGATAATTGTTTGTGCTTTTGCGCCGGTTGAAAATCCAAACAAAAGACTGACTTCTAATGACAAAAAAAGATGTAAGATAATATCAATTAAACTTATGGTGGTTTGGCTTGTTGTTATGATTCTATTTTACAGTTTTGACAGTGAGCTTTATCATATAGTGGCATTGACATTGTTCTTTGTAGCAAACTTAATGCTGCTTGGCAAATATAGCGAAAGGAGGGAAACAAAGTGAAGAATTCAATCAAAACAGCTGTTCTGAAGATTGCAGCAAAGGCTGCTCTGGGGACAGCAAAAAAGGCTTGCGGCGCAGCCTCTGCATGGGATTGCTATCAGCCTAAGGAGCCGAAGGCACTCAAGAAAACCTGCAAGGGCAGGTAAAAATGCAGTGCCAATTTGCTGAATGAGAAGAAAAGTCAGGGAAAAGACAATTTCTATCCCAGCAATTGGAATACGCTGCTATCATATTCATTATACGAACCTCACAAGTGTTTTGTGATGGTTAGTGGATTTGAGGTAGTGCAAATTGAGTCAGGCTTGTATCCGATATTCAAGCGGCACATATCGTCTGAAATCAGCATTTGTTCTGACAACAAGCAATGGCAAAACGGAAACAATCACGATTTACAGTTATGAAGAATCAGATTAACAGGAGGGCATCAAAATGAATTCTTTAATCAAAAAGCTTGTAGCTTGCTTTGCAGCTGTTACGTTGGCTTTAAGCATGACATTGACTGCAGCGGCAGAAATGACATTGAACGCAGCAGCGGATATGATAATGACCGATGAAGCTGATGATAGTGACGTAGAGCCAAGGTCATCATCGAACATTAGAATGCTCCAACAACAGTATCCCAGTGGTTCGCGTTTCACCGGCTCATTTGATGGAGCAACTCAATGTATGGGTTTTGCGTACTATTGTTATTATATGTATAATGACGAGCATGTTAATGAGACGATACCAGACTACGACCGGGAATACTATTCACTGGAAAGTGATGACAACTTAGAGAGATTCTTGAGAAAAGCCGGCACACAATGTTATGTTAGGGGGCTGACTAAAAATGGTTCTGTTCATTCCATTTTTATCGTAAACTACTCAACAAGTGGGGATACTGTTACGGTTTATGATTGTAACATGGATGGAAACTGCGGCGTATTGTTTGATACATATACATATAATATAAATAATACAACATATAAAGATTTTAGAATACATATGAACAAGGTATTATTCTGCTATACTTCTGATGGTGAATTTTATGATTATACCAATTTATAAGGATGGGTTCTATGAAGCATATTCGAATTTTACTGTTTATTATCCCGATAACTCTTACCGCCTGCACCAATAACGCCGTTTCCGAGAGCATAAGCTCCTGCGAGGACAGCCTGCTTATAACAGAAGATAATTCCGCGCTGGAGAGTCGGGAGAGCAACAGTTCCGATATAACAGACGTCTGCGTTGACACAACTTCCAATCTTATCGGTATCTGCGGCGAGGCTTTTGACCCGATAAACTTTGAAAAGAGACCCGAATATGTGCTTAACGAGTTTCTTTATTATCGGACGAATTACGGTTATACCGCCTTGTTTGATGGGGAAAGCTATAACAGCTATGATGACCCCGATAAATTCGATCTTGACGCATGGAGATGCACCGAACAATGCCAACCGGCAAGTGGCGGTTTTTTCATGGTAAATAAGGGTGAAAATGTTGGAGGGCTAACCTGTACCGACGCCTATGCAGAATATTTCATTAATACAGAATTTTCGAACAATGTCTCTTTTGGTCTGATGAGTTCGACAGTGTGCTTTGATGGAGAGATCGAGGTGACGGGATATGTAGATCGATTTGATGGTAACGAGGGATATGTGGACGATGGGGAGTTGTATTTTTATCCCGACGGTGAAAGCTGGCAGGGACTTCCCATTCCGTATGAAAATTCCTACTTTTGGACATATTCTCTGAAAGATGGGAGGCTTATGTATGCGCCTTTCAGACTTAGCCTTGGTGTCGTATACGATTATTCTGCACTTGACCTCGAACGCAATATACCGCAGGGTTCCACGGCGCATATGAAGTTAGTCCTCAAGGATATACAGTTCAATTATGTCAACAGTAATTTCGGCGAATATACTATAAGCACGGCAACAATTGTTTCTGCCGAAAGAATTGATTGATATACATTCTGTTCGCAGCGTGCTGATTGAGTCTGGCATATTCTTTTATCCAAATAAAAAGGCGCTGAAAAACTTCCCCCAAAAGAAATAGACGGCTGCATTCGAAGAAAACAAAGACTGTAGCCGTTTATTTTTATCTTTGGTATATTGTAAGCGTCAAAACACTCCCATAAAATACCATCAACGTGTCAGCTGAAAGTATCAGCAAAAAAAGGGCTGAAAAAAGAGCTATGTCAAAGCGAATAATCACGAAAAACGCACCAATATGGGTTTCCGTAAAATGAAAATCTATTCCCGTAAGTCGGGAGAAATGCCTGTTATACCCTGTTATAAAATAAGCGGGGGGATGATACTTTGAAAGAGAGGGCGGGAGATGCGCTGGAGCAGGCTTGAAATTCCGATGTTTTTTTGTGGCGCTTCTCCGGCAGGCTTTATGAATTTCGAAAGCACCGTAACCTCACACAATTATCTGTGGCGTTACGGCTTAACCTTGGTGGTTTGCGTTGAACGGCATAACCCCATGTAGTATTGCTAAAAGATTTGCTGAGAAATGGGTAGCAGAGGGACATTTCTTCTTGAGAACCATTGCTCTCTCCTGCGGAGAAATGAGTAGCGGAGGGACATTTCTTCTTGAGAACCAATGTGCCCCATGCGGGGAAATGGGTAGCGGAGGGACATTTCTCATACTATGATTTTTTCTTCAGTATCATTCCCTTTCATTTTCGATGAGGTGTCTGCTTGACGTACCAAAAAGCGATAAACGCAAAATCGGCTCATTTACTCTTGAGCAGGAATAGAGGAACTTCGTTCCTCTACCTCACACCGCACCGCCAAAGGCGTTGCAAGGAATTTCTTTCAGCAAGTGAGAATTTCTTTGGCATTTCAGCACTTTTCAACCCATTAACACTAGATTAGCTCCAATCGCGTAGAAATGGGTAGCAGGTGGACATTTCTATTTTGGGGATTAAGGGCTTGATGAATTATACCGATTACGCTCTTGATTTCCTCGGAACACGCTGTTTCATTCAGAATGAGAAATGTCCCTCTGCTACCCATTTCTCCATTTCGGCGGCGAACACTGGATAGCGAGTGGACAATTCTATTTTTGTAATTAAGGGCTTGATGAAAAATACCGATTACACTCTGAACTACCTCGGCACAAGGATTTTCGTTCAGAACGAGAAATGTCCCTCTGCTACCCATTTCTCCATTTCATTACCGAACAATGGGTAGCGAGTGGACATTTCTATATAGAGCAACCCCTCGTCACATGGCGAGGGGTAATTGTTATGAGAAGAACAAATCAAGGTACGCCGCAAAGAAACGCAGTTCATATTCTTTTTCAGCAATCTCTGTTTGGTTTTCTTTCGGGAGCGAATTAAGTTCGTCGGACAGTTCGTGGATATGCGTTTCAATTGCTTGTTTCATCATGCTGTCCCACTCGTCGAAAATCGCGTCGGTGCTGCCGCAGAGTTCGCGGTCATAGATTTGCTTTACTAGCTTGTCCATTAAGTCGTGCAGCTTTGACTTGTTGACGATGTCAGACGTTTCAAGGTACGCTGCGTTCTCCTTGCTGAAATTGCTCTCATAGCTGCCGCAGACCAGCGGCTTTCCGTCACAAGGGTAAGTGATACGCAGCTTTTGCAGCTCGTTGAAAAAACCTTGAATTTCGGTGCGGAACACTCTTTCGGTTGCCTTGTTTCGGGGAGTAAGCAGTTTTCGAACGCTGTCACAATCGCGGTATTTCTGCCGGGATTCGTAGTAGTATTTCACGATTGAAGCCATGTGCGAACGGGTGATTATTCCGAGAGTATCGCGGAACTCTGCGCTGTTAACCAGAATTGACAGCCCTACTTTTTCGCCGTCACTCAGCGACGCTATTGTATTCATATCCTTTTGCGGCATGTGCAAATCAGAAAAATCACCGACCACGACAGGCTTGCCGACCTCTTTTTCATCAGAACGGTTCATCAGATAATCCACCGATACATTGTAATAATCGGCGATCCGCGACAGTATCAGCATATCGGGGAACGATTTGCCCTGTTCGTATGCGCTTAATGTTGGGCGGGATATTTCAAGCTCCGTTGATGCCTGCTCAGAGCTTACCTTTTTGGCTTTGCGCAGCTCTTTCATTCGTGCCGCAAAATTGGTTAGTAATGTTTGAGTGTCCATGTTAGACCCCTTTCAGGCAAAATGCACAAATTGTGTGTGAAAAACTAAGCGCAATTTACAAATTATAATAATATTCGTAAATTCTACTTGACAAATGATTTGAGGAGAGTGTATAATAGAAAGTACACTATTATTCGAAATATTGTTAAATCCGCTTTTCTATCGTCGGCTTATTATAGCACATTTGCAGCGAAAAGTCAAGAGTAGAAAGCAGAGTAATAGTGCAATTCAAGAGAAAGAGGTGTTTCAATGTAGCACACAAAAAGCGTTCAATGCGCTGACTTGATTTTGTAAAAGGGGGATAACAAGATAAAAGGAGTAATATTTTTTCTTGGAGGCTCACCATGAAAGACAAATTTACAACTGAATACAAGATTGGCAACACGACTTATGTTGTGACCACACAATTCAACCCCACAGCCGCCGAAACCGTGCTTGAAGTAGTCCAAAGACTTGTCACGCGCGATTTGGAAATTGTATCTTAATCGGCATTGACAGAATACGGCGGCTGTGCTACAATAATAGTGCATTAGCCGCTGATTTTGTCGGAAAGTGAGGGTAAAATGATAGACAAAATTACAGCGCTTTACTGCCGCCTTAGCAACGACGATGATTTGCAGGGCGAAAGCAATAGCATTACTAACCAGAAAGCAATTCTGAAAAAGTATGCCGATGATAATGGCTTGACCAACACCGCATTCTATGTAGATGATGGTTTCAGCGGCACTAATTTCAACCGCCCCGATTTCATTCGTATGATTGAAGATGTCAAAGCAGGTAAGATAGGCACGATAATCACAAAGGATTTGTCACGCTTTGGACGAGATTATCTGATGACCGGTCAGTATATCGAGATGATTTTGCCCGACTATGGTGTTCGCTACATAGCCATAAATGACGGGGTTGACACGCTCCGTTCAGAGAACGAGATGATGGTGTTCAAGAATGTGTTCAATGACTGGTACGCGAGGGACACAAGCAAGAAAATCCGTGCGGTATTCAATGCAAAAGGCAAATCGGGCAAGCCTTTGACAAGCCACCCGCCGTATGGCTACAAGAAATCTGAAGATGATAAGTATGTGTGGGAAATCGACGAGGAGGTTTCGACGGTTGTTCAGAGCATTTTTCAGATGTGCATTGACGGATTTGGACCATCTCAAATCGCGAGATTGCTGAAAGAGAGAAAAATCCTTACTCCGACGGCGTATTCGCAGTTCCAAAAGGACGGAAATATCACGGCGAAATACCCGTATAATTGGTCAAGCAGAACTATTGACAATATGCTGGAGCGTCCCGAATATGTCGGCTGCACCGTCAATTTCAAAACGCAGCGCAAGTCCTACAAATGCAAGAAAATGGTCAAGAACACTCGCGACAAGTGGGTTGTTTTTGAAGGTACTCACGCTGCAATCATCTCCCAGCACGACTTTGACTTAGTGCAGGAAATTCGCAAACACAAGAACAGACCGCAGAAACACTCGGAGATAAACCCGTTTTCGGGAATGGTCTACTGCGCCGACTGCGGAAGATTGATGTACCTTTGCCGGTCTAAGTCGCACACGGCGGAGCAGGAACACCTCAAATGCAGTTCTTACGCCAATAACCAAGAGGTCTGCTCGGCGCATTTCGTAAGGACGACGGTGCTGCGGAAAATAGTACTCGCGGAGCTGAATGGAATTATGAACGTTGTCAAAGAACATGAGGACGAGTTCATCAAAATGGCTCTCGACAACTCCACACAGCAGCAATCCGCAGAACTCAAAAGCGCAAGAAAGCAACTTTCGCAGGCTGAACGGCGCATAGCGGAAATTGACAGGCTGTTCATTAAGCTCTATGAGGACAATGTTTCGGGCAAAGTTTCGGACGAGCGTTACACCGCAATTTCCAAAACCTACGAGGACGAGCAGAAACAGCTCAAAGCAAAAGTCCCCGAATTGACGGAATTCATTACAGTAAGGGAACAGAAAACGGCGGACACGGCGCAATTCGTGGAAATAGTTCGCAAGTATTCCGATGTTACGGAATTAACACCCACGATAATGCACGAGTTCGTGGAGAAAATCGCGGTTCACGCTCCTGAAAAATCTAGTGGACATCGCACACAGCAGATAGACATCTACTGGCGTTTCAATGTGGCGGTTTCTACTGCAACGGCAAACAGGCTTGACTACCAGCCGAAAAGAAGAAAGGCTGTGTGAGCGGTCACATAGCCTTTCAAAAATTATTTCAAAACTTCTTTATTCGCCCCGCCCTTTAGCGTCAGCGCTGATTTTTTTCCTGCCTGATCTGACTGAAAAGGACTCCGGTTATCCGTTGTATACGTTTATTCTGATCGCCGTGCTGGAGCTTTTGCATATCGTTATCGCCGCATCGGTTAAGAAGCCGGAATTCCGCCGCACAGCTTCCCAGATCATTGGAATTATAATTTCGGTCATGGGAGTGTGGGAGCTGCTCACCGCTAAGCTGAATATACTGCCTCAGGCGATGTTTCCGTCACCGGAAATAGTGCTTCATCAGCTTCTGGACGACTCGGACAGGCTGCTCACTGATGTGCTGTATTCGCTTTCCGTGATACTAAAAGGCTATATCCCGGCATTGGTTCTTGGCATTGTGCTTGGATTGATCTGCGGCTGGAATAAGACTCTGTGCAGCCCCCTTACATATGTTTCGGCATTTCTCAAGCAGATACCGCCTATCGTGTATATTCCTTATGCGATCGCTCTGCTGCCTTTGTACAGCATGGTTTCTGCGTTCATTATTTTTGCCGCGTCGTTCTGGCCGATTTTTTCCTGCACCTTCAGCGGAGTTGCTAATGTTGACAAGCATATTCTGGACTCCGCAAGCGTCCTGAAACTCAGCACGCCGTCAATGCTTGCCAATGTAATATTTCCTGCTTCTCTGCCGGAAATATTCATCGGCTGCAATCAGGGACTTGCGTATTCGTTTATACTTCTGACCTCGGCGGAGATGATCGGCGGAAACAGCGGAATAGGATATTATATCAAGTATTATTCCGATTTCGGCGATTTCAAGCGCATTATCGTCGGTATAATCGTAATAGGAATTGTGATCACTATTTTTACCTTTGCGGTAAACAAGCTTCAGAATTTCCTGCTGCGGTGGAGAAAGAGATGACGGAGGATAAGCATGAGCAAAATCGAAATAAAGCACCTGACAAAGGAATTTACTGAAAAAAACGGCACATTCACTGCGCTCAGCGACATATCGTTTACAGTGAATTCAGGAGAATTTGTGAGTATTATTGGTTTCAGCGGCTGCGGGAAAAGTACGCTTCTAAGCCTTGTAGAGGGGCTGAATACACCCACTGAGGGCGAGATACTTATAGACGGCAAGCCCGTTGTCGGCACAGGCACTGACAGGGGAGTGGTATTTCAGCAGTATTCCCTCTTTCCGTGGATGACCGCCAGAAAGAATATTGCTTTCGGCATAAAGCAGATGAGAAAAGGGCTTTCCAAATCCGAACGGCTAAAGATCGCCGATGATTTTCTTGAAAAGGTAGGTCTTTCTGAGTTCAAGAATAAATATCCTTCACAGCTTTCCGGCGGAATGCAGCAGCGTGTGGCGATCGCCCGCGCGCTGGCTATGGACACTGAGATACTTCTGATGGACGAGCCGTTTGGCGCAATAGACGCAAAGAACCGCAGTGTTTTGCAGGAGCTTCTTCTAATGCTGTGGGAGGGGGACGGCAGCAACCGGAAGACCGTGCTTTTTGTGACCCATGATATTGACGAGGCTATACTACTGTCTGACCGCATTGTAATGATGAGGTCGCACCCCGGCAGCGTTCTGACGGAAATAGAAGTCCCGTTTGAAAGACCCCGCAGACGAGCCGAGCTTATGCAGGATCCTGAGTACAACAGGTTCAGAAATCAGCTTACATCGCTGTTTTATTCGGATATCGGCGACAGGATCGGCGGAGATGAAGTAGTTTTGTGATACCGAGTGACAAGCCGGTGCTGTCATCAACGAGAAATTATCTGAGATAAGAACCGCCCCCGCAGGTTCAAGCGCCTGCGGGGGCTGTATGTTATTTCGGGAATGATAAAGCGAGTTTACTCAGGTACTCATCGGTTTCCTGCCTTGACCGGAACATGATGACTTCCCGTTCGGCGCGGTATTTCTCCAACATCTTATAGATTTCCGGGAGCTTCTTTTCTGGGAATTCCTCGATCCACCGGCGGAATTCCGGGTCGAATTGTGTTTCGAGCCACGGAAGATCCTCGCGTTTCATTCCTATTCTGGATTGAGCCCCGGCAAGGCACACTTCCAGCGGAAAGTCCAGCAGAAACACTGTATCGCAGACTTCCAGTCGTTTTTCAAGAGTTCTCTGGTAATTTCCGTCGATTATCCACCTGTCCCGGACAAGGATCTCATCAAGAGCCGTATCGAAATCCTCACGGGAAACATTATTTCCGTCCGGCTTATGCCATATCATGTCGAGGTAATAAAGTGGAAGTCCGGTGATGTCCCGCAGCCCTCTTGCGAATGTGCTTTTCCCGGCACCGGGGCAGCCTATCACGATTATTTTCTGCATAGTAAGAACTCCGTTATTGTTTTTTGTTCAGGTGGAAGGGGATAGATTGTGCAGTAAATTGGAATTTGTCGGGCGGGTGTCCGTTTGCAGCTCTGCGCGAAGCGCAACTGTTTTTCGCTTCCTTTTGGCTTCCAAAAGGAAGCGGGGTGTGGGGCAGCGCCCCACCACTCAGCGCGGCAGCGCATAAACGCGTCAGAAGCGCTAAAGGGGTCACAGGGGGAAAACAAGAGTTTTCCCCCTGTCAATGAC
>JAGAJA010000010.1 GCA_017829075.1 Oscillospiraceae bacterium
AGTGGTGGGGCTTTGCCCCACACCCTACTTCCTTTTGTGCCAAAAGGAAGCGAAAAGCATTTTTCCGCGCTTCGCGCGGAAGTCGCCGTCGGGCGTACCCGCCCGACAAATTCCAATATGTGACGAATTTCATTCGTCAATGCAAAAAAGCCGCTTCTGCTATGTCACAGAAACGGCTTGATTTAAAATAAGTCGGATTTAAAGCCCGATGTCCTTGTACTTCTCCATATCCCTGCGGCGGATCTCAGCACGCATTATCTTGCCGCTTATCGTCTTGGGCAGCTCCTTCACAAACTCAATCATTCTGGGATACTTGTAGGGAGCAGTGTTGCGCTTGACATAGGTCTTAAGCTCCTCCGCAAGTTCGTCGCTGGGCTGGTAGTCCTTTGTGAGAACAACAGTCGCCTTTACTATCTGACCTCTGATAGGATCGGGTACTCCGGTAACGGCGCACTCCAGAACCGCTGGGTGCGCAATAAGCACGCTCTCCACCTCAAACGGTCCGACACGATAGCCGCTGGATTTAATAACATCGTCGTTGCGGCTGACGTACCAGTAATAGCCGTCCTCGTCCCGGTATGCAGTATCGCCGGTATGGTACATTCCGTCATGCCATGCGTCGTCGGTAAGCTCCTTGCTGCGGTAGTAGCCGCGGAACAGACCGGGGGTTTTCGTGTATTCTCCCCGTACAACTATTTCCCCGACCTCACCCACCGGAACAGAATTGCCCTCGGCGTCCACAAGATCAACGTCATATAACGGCGTAGGCTTGCCCATACTGCCAGGCTTGGGGGTCATTCCCTTTAAGTTGGCAAGAATTGCGGTGGACTCGGTCTGACCGAAAGCCTCCATGAGCTTTATCCCGGTGTATTCATACCACTTGTTGAACACCTCCGGATTAAGCGCCTCTCCTGCGATTGTGCAGTATTTCAGGCTGGACAGGTCATATTTGCCGATGCCCTCCTTGATGAAGAAGCGGAACATAGTCGGCGGCGCGCAGAAGGTAGTGATCTTATACTTCTGCATAATATTCAGCATATTCTCCGGAATGAACTTGTCGAAATCATACACGAACACGCAGGTTCCCATAGCCATCTGACCATAAAGCTTGCCCCATGCCGCCTTGCCCCAGCCAGTGTCGCTGATAGTGAGGTGTATACCGTTAGGGTCAACGTTCTGCCAGTGCTTCGCGGTCTGGATATGCGCAAGTCCGTAGGTATGATCATGGACTACCATTTTCGGATATCCAGTAGTGCCGGAGGTGAAGTACATCAGGTGAAGCTCCTCCGCCTTTGTGGGAACGCGCTCCATTGTCGCAGGATACTTCTCAATCTCCTTGTCGAACTCCAGCCAGCCCTCGTGACTGCCGTTGACGATGCTCTTCACCCGCAGCTTTCCGCCAAGCTGCTCGTCGGCTTCGTCGATGTAATGCGCCACCTCTGCGTGAGCCGTGGCGATGACTGCGGTGATGTCAGCCGCCTCAAAACGGTATACGAAATCCTTTTTCGTGAGCATATGTGTGGCGGGAATAGTGATCGCGCCGATCTTCATAAGTCCAAGGATAGCATACCAGTACTGGTAATTACGCTTCAGCACCAGCATTACCTTGTCGCCCTTTTTAATTCCCCAGTCGGTGAACATATTCGCCGCCTGAGTGGACAGTCGGGAAAGGTCGCCGTAGGTCAGCAGCTTTTCGTTGCCCTGAAGATCAACCCACATAAGAGCGCGGCGGTTCGGCTCCATTTCGCCGTATTTGTCGATGATGTCATAGGCATAGTTGAAGTTGTCCGGATACTTTATGCCGAACTTTGTGAGCATACCGTTTTCGTCATATTCCTCTGTGACGAAGTTGAGGTGGTAAGATGGAACGTCCATTTTTAGTCCTTTCTGGAGTGATATATTCCGCTTCTTTCTCTTTTTCTATTCTATACAAATTGCCCTAAAAAATACATTTCTGGTAATTATATGGTAATGCAAATCCGTCCCGCCGGAAAACAGCGGGAACGGAAGAATATTCGTGACAGGGACTCCATCGGTAAGCCGAGTTCTGTCGCGTATGACCATCTATCTAGGCGCATTGTCGCCAATGCGCTCAAGCCACCTTTCAACGAAGCGCGCCGAGCAGACGCGTTGCCCTCCGCACCAATCGGTGTTGCATCGGATAGGGTTTACATGGCATCGCAGTCACCTGCGATCCGGTGAGCTCTTACCTCGCCTTTCCACCCTTACAGCATAAAGCTGCGGTATATCTCTGTTGCACTAGCCCTAAGGTCGCCCTCGGCTGACGTTATCAGCTATCCTGCTCTGTGATGCTCGGACTTTCCTCATGGCTGTTTCCAGCCCCGCGGTCATATAATGAAGTCCCTATGTTATCGACACTATTATAACACAACTGCGGTAAAAAATCAAGCATTTTATTGACTGATATCAAAAAAATGCGCCAATGCGCTTTACAAAAACACGAAAAAATGCTATACTGAAAAAGGGGCGGTCATATGGAGATCCTGATAGGCGCGGCGGTCATCATAATACTTCTGGCGCTGCTTGGGGTGGATATCTGGTATATTCTTCTTGGAATTATCGCACTGGTCGCGCTGGCGGCATTGTTTGTAACGGCGATGTTTTCGGTGAGCATGGTGTGGCTGCTGAGGTCGGAACGGTGCAGCGGAGAATTCCTGAAATTCAGCGAAGGAAAGCGGTTTGAGTACGCGGTTTACGAAATTGACGGCGGGGAGTACGGTAATTTTTTCCCGGCGGAAATGGTGCTTCGGGAAAAGCTCTACAAGCCGGAAACTCCAGTGAAGCTGCGGCTTTACAGGAAAAAGTCGGTGTTCGACAGGAATGCGGCGCTCACCACGGCGATAGGGCTGCCGGTAAGCCTGCTTATTACGGCGGCGTTCGGCGGCGGGCTTTTGCTTTTGCTCGGTGTAATATAATACTGATTCTTAATCACCTTATAGACAAAGTCTATAAGGTGAGCCGCCTGCAAGGCGGCTTGTCAAAACCAAAGGTTTTGACAGAATCAGTATTGAACGGCTTTCCTGCGACTTCGCCGCTCCAACCGCTATGGCGGTTGGTTCAACCTATAGACTTTGTATATAGGTTGATTAGGAAATAGTATAAAATACATATCCCGGCGGGAACTCACCTGCCGGGATATTTTTACTGTTCTTTTTTCAGTTTTGCCTTTTTGATGACCTTCTGCCGTGAGAATTCCTCGCGCTCCTTTTCCTCCAGCGCGTTTGAGATATATCTCACTGCACTGCGGAATTTCGGTATCATGATGTTCTTCAGAGCGTTTGCGCGCTTCTGGGTGCGCTTTATTGAAACAGCAAGACGATATATGCTGTTCTCTATCTCCGCAAGCCGCACGGTGATGTCCTTTGCCCGGTTGAAGCAGATATACGCATTGTCAAAGCTGGAGTTTGTCCTCATCATTCCGTATGGGAAATCTCCCTCCGCCCGCTGCTCCGCAGAGATCCTCGGAAGCTCCACCCCCATAACGCTGCGGACGCTCATTTCTATGGAATCGTCCACCGGAATGGTCTTGGAAACCTCGCTCACCACGCCCATTGAGATATTCGCGAGCTGCAAAGCCTTGTATGCCGCGGTGTAGGTTTCGTCAATGGTGCTGCGCAGCCGCTTTGCTTCGTCTGTAAGGTTCACCATTTCCCTGATAAGGATATTGCGTTTCCTGTCCATCAGCTCATAGCCGAGCTGAGCCTGCTTCAGAGAGCGCTTCATTTTTATGAGGTTTCCTTTGGTGGGAAAAATCTGTTCAGCCATGTGGATAAATCACCGCCCCTGTGGATTGGTCATTGTTCAGGAAAGGAACCTCGCGGCTCTTTCCGGGTCGTACTTTTCATCAAGCAGCTTGTCGTCTATTCTGTCAAGCTCAGACTTCGGCAGGGCGCAAAGCAGATCCCAGCCGAGATCAAGGGTCTCGTCCATAGAACGATTCTCGTCAAAGCCCTGATTGAGGAAGTTCTCCTCAAAAAGCCTGCCGAACCGCATATAAGAGCGGTCAATGTCGGAAAGCTCGTCCTCGCCGATTACCGAAGCAAGCGAGCGCGCATCCTGAACCTTTGCGTATGCTGCAAAAAGCTGGTTTGCCACCGCCGAGTGGTCGGCGCGAGTGTAACCCTCGCCTATGCCGTCCTTCATCAGACGTGACAGGGACAGAAGCACTGACAGCGCCGGGTAAATTCCCTTCTGCTCAAGCTCACGATCGAATACTATCTGACCCTCGGTGATATACGCGGTGAGGTCGGGTATCGGGTGGGTTATATCGTCGTTCGGCATAGTGAGAATAGGTATCTGCGTTACCGAGCCAGTGCTGCCCTCGATAACTCCGGCGCGCTCATACAGCGACGCAAGGTTGGAATAAAGATATCCGGGATAGCCCTTTCTGCCGGGGATCTCGCCCTTTGATGAGGAGAACTCACGCAGCGCCTCCGCATAAGAGGTCATGTCCGTCATGATAACGAGAATGTGCATATTCTTTTCGTATGCGAGGTACTCCGCAGTAGTGAGCGCACAAAGCGGCGTCAGCAGACGCTCGATTATCGGGTCGCTGGACAGGTTGAGGAACATCGCAACACGCTCGCTTGCGCCGTTTTCCTCATAGCTGCGGCGGAAATAGTCGGCAACGTCGTTCTGAACGCCCATAGCCGCGAACACTATCGCAAAATCATTGGTGCTGTTCTCGTCCGCAATTCTTGCCTGCTTTACTATCTGCACTGCCAGCTTGTTGTGGGATAGTCCGGAGCCGGAGAAGATAGGCAGCTTCTGTCCACGGATAAGTGTCATAAGCGCGTCTATCGAGGAAATACCGGTGTGGATATAATTTCGGGGATACTGCCGTGCAACAGGGTTCAGCGCCTGTCCGTTGACGTCAGCGGTCTTTTCCGGGAAAACCGGGCCTAAGCCGTCGATAGGCTTTCCTGCGCCGTTAAACACACGTCCCAGCATCTCAGGCGCAAGGGGCATTTCCAGCGGTCTGCCGGAGAAAATGGTTTTCGTGTTTTTGAGGGAAATTCCCTTTGTCCCCTCGAAAACCTGTAATATTACCTTGTCGCCCTCCATCTGAACAACTCGTCCGGTGCGTTCAGTACCGTCCTCAAGGCGGATAGTTGCAATCTCGTCATAAGCTGCGCCCTTTACTCCCTCAAGAGCTATCAGCGGGCCGTTTACATCTTTAAGTCCCAGATATTGTATGCTCATCTGATCAACTCCTTAACCAAGTGAAGTAAGTTCGGCGAAAGCCTCGTCCAGCTCCTTGAAATAATCATCAAACATGGAAAGCTTGTCGTTCGGTATCTCAAATTTGATCTTTGATACCCTGTCGAAGAATCCCAGCTTCATTACACTGGAGATGGGAACGCCGTGCTTTATCGCGTCCAGCGCGTGGTGATACAGCTCCACAATAGCTTTCATCATCAGTTTCTGCTTTTCCAGCGGAACGTAGGTGTCGTCCTTGTGGTAGGCATTCTGCTGCAAAAATCCGACCCGGACAGCGCGGGCGGTTTCTATGACAAGCTTCTGATCGTCCGGAAGAACGTCCGCGCCGATCAGTTTCACTATCTCCATGAGCTTGTTTTCCTCCGCGAGTATCGCGGTTATCTCCTGCCGCAGCCGGAGGAAGTCCGTGCCGCAGTTCTGGTCGTAATACTCCGTGAGATCGTCGATATATTCGCTGTAACTGCTGTTCCAGTCGATTGCCGGGTAATGCCGGGCATAGGCAAGCGACTTATCCAGCGCCCAGAAGCAGCGGACAAAGCGCTTTGTGTTCTGGGTCACAGGCTCGGAGAAGTCAGAGCCCTGCGGTGATACCGCGCCGATAATGGTAACGCTGCCCTCTCTGCCGTTGAGTGTTTCGCAGTAGCCCGCGCGCTCGTAGAATTCCGACAGTCTGGAGGGAAGATAAGCCGGGAAGCCCTCCTCCGCCGGCATTTCCTCAAGTCTGCCGGAGATCTCTCTAAGAGCCTCCGCCCAGCGGGAGGTTGAGTCCGCCATTATCGCGATATGATATCCCATGTCGCGGTAGTACTCAGCCAGAGTGATACCGGTGTAAATAGACGCCTCACGCGCCGCCACCGGCATATTGGAGGTGTTCGCGATAAGCACTGTTCTGTCGGTCAGCGGACGGTTGGATTTCGGGTCGATAAGCTCGGAGAACTCCTCCAGAACCTGCGTCATCTCGTTGCCGCGCTCGCCGCAGCCGATATATACGATAATGTCCGCGTCGCACCACTTAGCAAGCTGGTGCTGGGTCATGGTCTTTCCCGTGCCGAAGCCGCCGGGTATTGCCGCAGTTCCGCCCTTTGCTATCGGGAGTATTGTATCGATAATTCGCTGTCCGGTAATGAGGGGGCGATTTATCGGCAAGCGCTTCTTAATGGGGCGCGGGGTCTTTATTCCCCAGCGCTGCACCATTGTCAGCTCCTTTTCCTCTCCGCTGCTCAGTCTGAGCTTTATTATAACATCGTTTACCCGGTATTTACCGTCCGGAGCAGCCCATGTGACCTCGCCGCTCATTGCCGGAGGTATCATGCACTTGTGGGTGATGAGCGGAGTTTCCGGACAGGTACAGTAGATATCCCCGCCGGAAAGCCTGTCGCCGGGCTTTGCGATAACCGTCACGTCAAATTCCCGCTGCTCGTCAAGAGAGGGTATTGCGCTGCCCTCGGCGACAAACGCACCGGATATCTTTGTCATATCCCGCAGCGGGCGCTCTATTCCATCAAATATATTTGAGATTATACCCGGCCCTAAAGCGGCGCACACCGGCGCGCCGGAAGGCTCCACCGGTTCGCCGATCTTCAGTCCGGCGGTGTTCTCATATACCTGAATGGTGGTGTATTCATCACTGACGCCGATGACCTCTCCGATGAGCCGCCTGTTTCCGACGTACACCATTTCAAGCATGGAAAAGTCCTTTGTGTCGGCAACTCTGACGACCGGGCCGTTTATTGAGTGGATAGTATTCAAGCTTGTTCAGTCCTTTCAGAGATCATAGTCTTAGCTCGGATCTTCCGGAGAAATTTGTTTTCTCCTCCGCAAGCCTGCTGTCCAGCGTGAAATCCGCGAACAGTCCGGCGGCGGTGTTTTCTGCGGTTATCCCGCCTATTTCAATGGAATTATCCGGCTCGGCGGGGAGATCTGTCAAAGCCTTTAACGCGTCAATATCCCCGGCTCTTGCGTGAAGTACTGTCCCGGAACTGCCAAGACTTTCCTTTGCCTTAGCCGCAGCCGCCCTGAGGTATTCGGCGTAGGCTGGGGTTTTCGTGTAGTCAGAAAGCTTCTCCCGGATATCCGTGAAAAGCTGGTCGATAAGTTCGCTGCGGTGCGCAAGCACTGCCTTTTTCATGTCAAAGTCGCAGCGGGAAATCTCTTTCTTAAAGGAGGCAGAAATCCTGCTACGCTCCGCTCTTATCTCCGACAGGGCTTCATTCGCGGAGCGCTCACTTTTCTCCTTGGCAAGGGCTGAGTACTTCTCCTCCGCCTGCCGGGTTATCTCCGCAGCCTCCGCGTCAGCCTGTGTGTTTATCGCCTGCCGGAAAAGCTCCAGCCGGGCTTTATTGTTATCCATGTTGGTACTCCTTTTGAACAGGCTGCCGATAAGCCGACGGCTTTCCGACGCCCGTTAGCGATTATTCTGAAATGCCTGCAAAATCACAGCTTGATGCCGACAGCCTCGCCGACATAGCGGCTTATCGCCTCGGACACGCTGGAGTTTCCATGGCGGTCGGGTATCTCTACGATAAGCGGGCGGGTGCGGTTCAGCTTAAGGCTGTAAACTCTGTCGTGGCAGAGCTTCACCAGCTTCTCGGTCATCAGCACCACCGCAACGCTCTCGTCCGCGAAAGCCGTTTCCAGCGCGGAGGAAACTTCCTCCTCGGTGTGGGCGACAACACCCTGTATCCCTGCGAGCCGCATACCCATCTGTGTGTCAATGTTATCGCTGATAAGATAGAATTTCATGGCATATCAACCGAACAGGATAAGAATGGAGATAAGCAGACCGTAAATAGCAACGCCCTCGCCCAGAGCCACGAAGATAAGCGCCTTGGTGAATGCCTTGTCATTCTCGCTTACCGCGCCGATAGCCGCAGGAGCTGCGCCGCCTACCGCAATACCTGTACCGATAGTCGCAAGTCCGGTGGACAGAGCCGCGCCGAGGTACTTCATTCCCTCTGTGAAGCCGTCTGCGCTTGCCGCTGCGGTTTCAGCCACTGCTCCGGCGGTTTCTGCAAACGCCCCTGTGAGCGGGAGCACTGTCATCAGCGCCATAACTCCGATAAAGGACGCCGCGTTTGCGATAATTGCGCGCTTTCTGTTGGCGGGCTTGTGATCCTTTACACGCTTGAGGCTGATAAACAGCGGCAGCATGATAAGTCCCACGATAATGAGCGGAAGTGCGAAAAGCATGATATATTCCATAGTAGTATCCTCCAAAATTAATTGTCTGCTCCGAAGCTTATTTCAATGGGGCGGAAGCTCTGTCCGCTGCCATCGTAGAAACGGTTGAATATCTCGTAGAACTCCAGACGGAGAACCTGAATTCCCACCAGAAGTCCCTCGATGCCCATTACGATAAGGTTGCCGATGATGTAGACTATTACCGTGCTGACGGTTATCTCGGTGCCGGGGGTGTTGGTTCCGGCAAGCTGCGCCACAACCAGCATCATTCCCGCATGGCTCAGCACGAAGCCGCCTATACGCAGGTAGGACATGGTGTTTGAAAGGAAGCTCAGCGCCGCCTCAAACAGCTCGATAAAGTTTTCAATGATGAAGTTTCCAACAGAAACCTTTTCCGTGGACTTCACGCCCATGACAAGGTTGGACAGCGGGTGCTTGAAGAATATCAGCACAAGCGGCAGCGCTATCAGGCAGATAATGTATGCCGGAGTGAAAAGGTTCGTGCCGAACATGAACATTCCCGCAGCCGCAGCCACCAGTGAAACATAGAACACCAGACCCGCAACGCCGTTCACGCTGAACAGCGCCTCGCCGAAATTGCGCTTGCGGAAATTCAGGATCGTGTTGAACAGCATTGACAGCATTATCAGCACTATGCCTATTCCCAGCGCGGCGATAAGCAGCGTGGTCGCGACTTGGAAGATGTTCTCAGGCTGCTTTGTATAGCCGAGAAGCCGCCATACGTTCTCCCGGTGGAAGAACGGGGTGATTATCGTTTCAATGCCGAATACCGAGCCGTAAAGCACTCCGAAAGCTGCGGAGAACAAGCCTATACGGGTCATGATCGGCGCAAGTCCGTTTTTGGTGAATTTACTCAGCACCAGACCAAGCAGCGACACCAGAAGTCCCTGTCCCACATCGCCGAACATTATACCGAACATCAGGCAGTAGGTGACTGCGACATAGGGTGTTGGATCGAAGCCGTTGTAGGCAGGAAGTCCGTACATCTTGACGAACATCTCGAACGGACGGAAAATAACGTTGTTTCGAAGCCTTACCGGAACGTCTGCCGGCGCATTCTTCGGCTTTATCGGTACTTCGACCGTCTGCACGCTGTCCAGCTTCTCAAGTTCTCCGGACAGCTTCTTTGCGAGCCGTGTGGGGCAGTAGCCGGAGAAGGAGAACCGTCCCGCTGAGATAAGCGCCATGCTGCGCAGCTCAAAGCAGTCGGTAAGGAATTTCAGCTTGCTCATCACCGCAAGCAGCTCGTCTTTGTACTTGTCCCGGTATTCGCTCATCTGCTGCTCAAGCTGCTTGTCAAGCCGTTCCTCGTCGTCAATGATATTCTCCAGCATCTCGTCGGTGGTTTTCGCGTCCTCGTCCAGATAATCCGGCAGGTGAATGCGTTCAAAATAAAGCGACTTCATCAGCGAATCGGCAAACTCGCAGGTATCCGCCGGAGTCAGGTAAATTCCCCACACATAGTCAGGATTTTTTTCAAACGGAATGAAGTGTATGCAGCGATTTGTGTAATAATCCAGCTTCTGGAGGTTGTCCGCAGGCAGCCGCCCGATACGAAGCTTGACATATTTCATGCCGAAAAGATCCCTGAAGCTTACATTCAGACCGAGCAGATGCTTTACGCAGGCGTCGGTGCTGCGAAGCTCAGCTATCGACTTCAGCATCTCCTCATGCTCCGCCCGGATCTTTTCCACGCCGGAGCTTACCTCCTCCGCCCAGCGCTCAAATTCGTCAGGTGTTTCCTGCTTTACGCTGTCATAGTTCCGGAATTCAAGGGTAATTCCCAGCGCCGCCGCAGTAGCGCGAAGCTTTTCGTATGCGCCGGAGTATGGGTTCTGCGCTGTTCCGCCGGATACCGAGCCGTTCTTTTCGGAGATATCGTTCATCTGAAAGTTTCTGCTTTCGCAGCACAGCATGAGCGATTTATCAAGCTGTTCGGCTCTGCCCTCGACAGAGATCAGCGACATTTTTTCAATACCCATTTCATTCCACCGCCTTTCTATATTATTAATTTTTTCAGATATTCAAAGAACCAGCATTTCCATTATCTCACTGCCGGAAAGCCCGTAGCGAATGCCCTCGATTACTGTTTTTACATTACGCAGCTCGATTTGCAGGCACTCGATAAGGCAGAAGTAAACCGTCGGCGAATTACGGGAAATGCGGAGCGTTCTGCGCAGATAATCAAGGCTTATGCGCTCGGTTAGCTGCTCTATCGTCTGGAATTGAGCCGACGTGTCAACAGAAAATCCTATCTCCGCAAGCTGAGCGGCTACCCTGTCGATATCCGGCTGCTGCATTAGCTGCTCTATGGCAGCGCGGCTTAGCCGGTATCTGAACGGAATTATCTGCTCCGCCGCAGCGCCTGCATCATAGCCGAATGCTTTCATTCGGCAGCAGGTGACGACATTTTTCATGTCAATGCTCTTGAGAAAAGCTCGCTTCAGCTCAGTTTTCACAGCGCCCTTGCAGCTTTTCTCCACCATTTTCATGCAGGAGATATAATAATAAGTGTAGATGCGGCGCTCACACTCCCGGATATTGATTTTACCGGCAGCGGACGCCTCTGTCAGAAGCGGCTGGAGTATCCTGCCGAATTCCGTGCCGGAGAGCATTCGGGAGATATCCTCAAAGCTCTCAGCCTTGCCAAGCTCCAGCAGGTCAATTCGGGAGCGGCGGATAAGGAATGTCGGCACAGCGGCGATATAGCTGTCGGTGGAGCCGTCCGCAACGCCCTGTATCGCGGACAGTATCTGCTCCGCTTCAAGCTGGGTGACGATCTCCCGGAAGAACCATTTGCTCTCGGTGAAATCAAATCTGCTGAAATGCTCAAAAATCTCAAAGTTCGACTTATCCAGCAGCGCTTCAAGCTGTCCGCGGTGGATAGTGCGGGGGTCTGCTCCGGAGAGCGCTTCGCCGAAGCGGGAAGTATTTTTGAGGAATGCCGCAGCCTCCGCGACCGATTTTTTGTCGCATAGCTGCGCGAAATCCTCCGCTGTCAGCGACCTGCCGAAAACCGCCCTTGACTTTGCGATTACGGAGTTGGAGGAAAAGGACATATTACACACCTGTTACCTTTTCGATTATTTCGGACGTCCACTCGTCCCTGTGCGCGGAGAAGATGTCGTCTATGCGCTTTATCTGCTCTGCTTTTGCGGCGTCAGCGCCCCCCTGCTTTTCAGCGAGAGCCGCCTCCTGAGCCGCGCGGTATTCCTCCAGCTTTTTCCGCTCGCTGGAGATAAGCTGCTCGTTTGCCTGCGCCGCCGCCTTTCCGGACTCCTCCAGCTTTCGGGACTGCTCCTCCCGGAGGGCTTCTACCCGCGCCGCGGCTGCTTTGTCTATTTCTATTATCTGCCGTAATATATCCATATGAGGTACCTCGCAAATAAAAACTATACCCTGCAAATAAAATTCATACCTTAATATTGTATACCCTTTTTATAAATTATTTCAATAGTGATAGTAAACAAATATTTACAGGCAAAAATGGCGATAATGACTATACACATATAAATAATGAGGGGAGCATGGGGTAAATTGGAATTTGTCGGGCGGGTACGCCCGCCGGCGACTTCCGCGCGAAGCGCGGAAAATGCTTTTCGCTTCCTTTTGGCACAAAAGGAAGTAGGGTGTGGGGCAAAGCCCCACCACTCGCGCGTAA
>JAGAJA010000011.1 GCA_017829075.1 Oscillospiraceae bacterium
CACCATGCAATAGCAAATGTTATCTTGTCCTTAGGACTTCGCCATGAAACGAGCGAGTGTGACGGCTGTGAAGCCGACTAAACAGAGGGATCACATCAACGTCAGTGTTTTCTTTCTTCAAAGGAAAAACCTCAGCTTGATAGCGATAGCTGATGTCCAAACTGATGGGCTGATGTCCAAACTGATGGAAAGATAAGATGAACGAGTAGATAGCTCCTGACTGCGTTCTGCGAATGTGCGTATAGGTGGAAGCACTCAAAGCAATATTCTCGTTGCTGCGGCACTGAAAGTTTCCAGACCAAGGTGCTGCGGCAGCGTTAATATACAATCCCACATATAGCAAAGAGATTACACTACCCTTGCGAGCCGTGCAATCTGTTTGCTATACGGTTTTGTGCTGGCGGAGAAAGAGGGATTTGAACCCAGAATGAATGTCATTATTAAAAATGAAACCCTATTATTTCAGGATATCATTAAAATAATCATTCATTTTATTTGCAACTTTTGTCTGCTCATCTCTGAAAATATGCTGATACACCTGCTTCAACATATTAGGCGTAGAATGTCCCATGCGTTCCATTGCATACTTGTCGGGTATGTTTAACTTTAACATGGCGCTGGCGTTAGCGTGTCGCAGGGAGTGTATAGTAAAATGTGGTATTCCATTTTCCTCGCATATACGATCAAAATGTTTCCATATATAGTTAGGACTGTGTGGGCTGATACGTTCTGAGGAATGCTCAGAACTATCCAGGATATCTTTCAGATAATCCGGAACTTCAATTATTCGCCTGCCTGCATAGCTTTTGTTCTCGTTCTTTTCAACCAGCTTGTGATTTTCATCTGGGACTACGGCGCATTTGATTTTTAAATATGTACCGTCATAGTGCTCCCAACGCAAACCGGCTATTTCAGACTGGCGAAGTCCCAGAGTGAGAGCGATGATTATTGGTATCTCAATAGTCGTATGTTTTACTGCAAGCGCAATCTTCTGAATCCCTGTTTCAGTAGGAATATTGTATTCGGGTTTGATTTTAGGCTTGAGTGTAATGGACTTCATATTGAGATTGATACCGTTCTGATGAAGAACCACTGTCAGTAAGCCGACCTGATTTCTGATAGTTTTTGATGAATACCTATCAGCAAGTGAATTTACCCACCGCTGGATGACTTTCTCAGTAAGTTCAGAAATCTGAAGATTGTTTATTCGATCAAAGCTGGATCTCTGCATGGTTCTGTATCCGCGGACAGTCGAGGGCGAAAGCAATCTGTCCTTACTGCAGATGTAATCCTCCAGAGCCTCAGCAAATGTAATGTTTTCGATTGGTGTCATGATATAACCTCCTGTGTTTTTATATAACTATGATACCACGATAAACCTAAATGTCAACCTTACAATGTAGGTTTTTCTATAAATGTTACAAGATACATAATAAGTGTTTTACTCCCTTTTGAATATATCGAAAGAGGAGTTTTTTTATTCCCGAAAAAAGAAGGTGCATTATGAAGAGTGAAAGATGGCAAAGCTCAAAGTCGATTTTATTATCTTTTCAGGATTTTAAAGACGAACTGAAAACCGAACGCCAGTGGGCAAAAGCAGGATATCTTCCGGTGTCCGAGGACTGTGGCAAGAAACTCCGTCCCTCTCGATTTTCTACTGGCTCGGTCAATACTCTTCCCCGCTATCTTCTGCCAGCTCATCAGAGCTGCAAGTTCTGATGAGCTGGCAGAATATTTTAAGCCAGAACGCGAACGTAAGGCAGCCCAAGCCTCCAAACGCAGAGCAAAGCACAGACGTGAACGAGAAAAAGAAAAGGAACAGGCTCGACTGCTCCTTGCATTGGACGAGCATCGAGAAAAAGTTCTTACTATTACCCAGTCTGTTGAGCTCCCTGCTGAAACATCGGGCGGTATCGTGATAGATACAGAAACAACAGGCTTATGTGCAGGAGAAGATGAAATCTTGCAGCTTTCCATAATCAGCGAAAGCGGTAAGAAGCTGTTCGACAGCTATTTCCGTCCACTGCACAGGTCGTGGAGCGCAGCGCAGGCTGTAAATAATATCTCTCCAGATATGGTTGCGAACGCACCGAGCATTGCTGAGAAAGCAGCTGAGATTCAGCGGATACTAAACTCCGCAGATACGATTATTGGCTACAATACATCTTTTGACGCGGACTTCATAACGGCTGCTGGATTGATTATCCCCAAAAGAGCTGAAATCGTTGATATAATGCCGATTTTCGCAGAAATCTACGGCGAGTGGAGTGACTACTTCGGTGAATATAAATGGCAGAAGCTCACGACCTGCGCCGCGTACTACCATTTCGATTGGAACAGCATAACAATGTCTGCCCACAACAGCCTTGCAGACTGCTTTGCAACGCTGTATTGCTTCAAATGCATATTTGGCAGATCACAGTAAACATATCCACTATTACAATAATGAAAGGAATATAAAAATGTTTGGAAATCGTACAGAATCCGGAAGAAATAATATTGCTGGCATTGCAATTTATAACCGGCGCAAAGCGCTTGGAATAAGCCAGCGTGAAGTAGCCGACAGGCTCCGCAGTCATGGACTTGTCATTGACAAGAATGCAGTGCAGCGAATGGAAAGCGGCGAACGCTTCATAATCGACACAGAACTTCATGCAATAGCAAAAGTGTTTGGAATTTCCATAAATGAGCTTCTTGAGGAAACAGATTGATTTGGATTCCATTTTCAATATACCAAACAGGCGCATTATCTCTGAAATGCGCCTGTTTTTATATGCTGTTTAACGGGTAACTCCCTGCGAACGGCACCACGGCATAGCGGGAACCGCGAACCCTCGGGACGGTAGCGTTCTCCACCGTCCCTTGCTATGCTTGTATTCCATTGGAGAACAGAAAACGGAGGACACCATGAAGTATAACTCCCCGAAGCAAAGGAGGTAGCGCATGAAAGCTATCTTCAAGCTTCTTAACCCTGACAACACAATGTCGATAAATCGTCAGCTTGCTCATGCAATCGGACTGGCGGAAGCCGTAGTATACGGAGCTTTGCTTTCCAAGTATGCCTATTATGATCAGCATGGACTGCTCACTGACGGTGACTGGTTCTACTCCACTGTAGAGGACCTGGAGGAATCCACCGCTCTGACAGCCAGACAGCAGCGCCGCTGCATTGATACGCTTATCAAATCCGGACTTATTCAGTGCAAGGTACAGGGTATGCCTGCAAAGCGTTACTTCTGTATCAATGATGACACGGAGCTGCTTGCTGGGATCCTTTCAAACGGCAGTAAATCCAGTTGTGACAAAAGCGCACAACTGGACGGAGCAGTAAAGCAAAGCGAATCAGTAACAAATGGCATAACAGAGCCAAGCAGCACATCGGATGGCAGCGCTCCAGTTATGACAAAAGCGCACAACTTGTTTTACCCAAACGTTACAACTTGTTCTAACGAAAAGGAAGAACAAGATTTCACAAAACCGCCGAACTGCTCTATATATAAAACTAAAGAAATAAAACCTAAGTTAATCAATCCTATCAATCAATCCGAAGATATCTGCAAACGCTCAGACTACTCTCAGATTATCCGTGATAACACTGAATGTGATTTTCTTATTCAGCAAAATCCCGAAAAGAAAGAAACCATCCTCGAATTGATAGACATTATCGTTGATACAGTGTGCTCCACAAAACCAACAATACGGGTAAACGGAGAGGACATACCACATGACATTGTGAAAAGCGTGTTTCTGAAACTCAACAGCAGCCACATTGAGTATGTTCTTGACGCAATGGACAATAACATCAGCGATGTCCGGAATATCCGCAGTTATCTGATAACGGCGCTGTATAATTCCCGGCTGACGCTCAACAGTTACTGGAAGTCCCGGGTCAATCACGATATGAACAAGCGTTGACCTCCGAAAGGAGTTGACGGGCATAGCGGGGTAGCTCCCCGATGGGCGGTAAGTCCTTCCGCCCTGCCTATGCCTTATATATTCAAGGACGGGAATAAAATGTTGCCGAAATGGCAGGAGGACTACATTATGACAAGAAAAATCATCGCAATCGCAAACCAGAAAGGCGGCGTAGGTAAGACCACGACCGTTGTAAACATTGCCGCTGGACTGGCTGAACAGGGCAAAAAGGTACTCTGTATCGACCTCGACCCGCAGGGCAACCTGAGCGACTATCTCGGCTATGACTTCACCGGCTCCAAGACAATGGTGGACGTACTCAAGGGACAGGCCAAAATATCAGAGTGCATTGTGACCGCGAAAAGCGAAAACATAGATTACATACCGGCTGATATTTCTCTTGCGACTGCCGATATGTTCCTGGCTCAGACGATGTGCCGGGAGCAGATACTCCGCAAGGCACTGTTATCTGATGAAAAAACAGCCGAGTATGACTACATACTTATTGACTGCCTCCCTTCGCTGGGAATACTGGTGACGAATGCGCTTGCAGCAGCGGACGGCGTAATCATTCCGGTGCAGGTGCAGAAATTTGCACTCAACGGCATAGTCCAGTTTGAGGATATCTTCAATCTGGTAAAGGACAACATAAATCCCAACCTTGAAATATGCGGCATACTTGAAACTATGACCGACAACACCCAGATGGCACAGGCAGTGGATAAAGCCTTAAAGGAACGCTATGGAGTTCTGGTTTACGAAACTACTATCAGCAAGCGTATCGAAGCTGCAAACAGCACTGCTGAGCAGAAGTCGCTTATATCTAAGAAAAACAGCGTACTCGGTGGACAGTACAGACAGCTTGTTACTGAGATACTCGGCAAGGAGGCTATATAATGGGATTTAATTTAGGAACATCAAGCAACACCGGCAAACTTCACATGACGGACTTTCTCAAATCTGACAATGCTGTTCAGAATACCGAAAAAGAAATACCTATAAATCAGCTCGTCCCATGGGAAAATCAGCCGTTCAAGATGTACGGCGAATTCAAGCTGCATGAACTGGCTGAGTCCATAAAGGAAAACGGACTGCTTTCGCCTATCATTGTTTGCCCGCTTGATAACGGAAAATACCGTATCATTGCTGGACACAACCGCGTTGAAGCCTGCAAAATCGCTGGTATAACCAATATTCCGAGCGTCGTCAAGAACGTCGATGAGAACCGCGCCAAACTTATGATGGCTGACACAAATCTCTGCCAGAGGACTGAACTGCTCCCCCTCTGAACGTGCATATGCTTATAAAGCACAGCACGAAGCGCTGATAGCACTGGGAAGCCCACGTTCAACGGCTGCCATTGCTGAGAAGTACGGCGAGGGGCGTGCGACAGTTCAGCGGTACATAGCCTGCTCAAGGCTTGTCCCGGAACTTATGGATTTGCTGGATTCCGGCAGGATCAATCTCCTGCCGGCTGTTTCTTTTTCGGGAATGCCTGACGAAAGTCAGAGAGGCATAGCGTCCTATCTCAATCGCTTTCCTGATCGGAAAATAACCGCTGAGCAGGCAGAAGAGCTTTCATATCTCAAATTTGTATCTGAAAGTGATATCATCGAACTATACGATGAAACTCCTAAACCTGCTGAAAAGAGTGATAAAAAATCTGCGCAGGAGCCGGTTAAGCAGAATACCGAAAAGAAGAAATCCTCGCCTAATCAGTATGCGAAGAAAATCACGCTGCAGCGTAAGGAAGTCACTGAGATAATCGGCGATGAGCTTACCAATGACGAAATATCCGAGTTCTTCTACTTCTGCCTGCAGAAATCTGATTTCCTATCTGAATGGCGTAAGATGTACCAGAATGAGCAGAACGCCGTTGATGACGGCGAGGACGAAGATATGGAACCTGAGATGTAACCAACTCTCCCTAGCCACAGAGATTTATATACACTTCTTCTTACGGGGCATGGCTGACAGCTGTGCCCCACACTATGCGCATAGGCGGTAAACTACGCGGCTGCGCTCCAAAATCAATATATGAGGTAGTTCAAAAATGATAGACATACAGTGTAGTCCTCTTGAAGATGATAGCCTGAGTCTGAATGCACAGTATGTGTTCTGCTGCTTGGTCCTCAACGATGGAAGTCTTGTTGTAGATCACCCAATTATTGCAGCTGGACTGGATGAGCTTATAAGACACGGATACTTATCAAATGAAGGGGACATAGATGCTGCTAAAGATATTCAGCAAACGTTTAGCCGATTCAATGGAACTGAATGGCAAGAAACAGATTGATGTTGCTCGTGAACTTGGGATACCCAAAAGTACACTGAGCAGATATCTGAAAGGAAGTTATGAACCTAAAACAGAGAGAGTCTATCAGCTTTCGGAATATTTTGGGGTTACTCCCGAATGGTTGATGGGTTACACAAATGACCCACAGGGTCATGTTATGGTAAATAATACCGATATGGGTAAACAAGTTTATTCCAACGACGATGACACGTTTCTCATTACTGAAAAAGAAATCATGCTCGTGCAAGCATACCGCCAGCATGAACAATTGCAGCGTGTTATTGATAAGATTCTTGATTTATCAGGCGAAACAAGGAAAGGCTTTAAGGTGGCTAGAGTTGAGAAGAAGTAAATATGTAACGGAGGATATCACATGGATCTGAACGCACTTAGAAAAATGGCAAGGAAACAGCGCGAAGCAGAAGAAGCGGAAGATAACACCGCACCGGAATCCACAGTCAAGCGTGTTATTCCTGTTGAAGAACCAACCGCTGACACTGCAATTTATGTTCCTCTTGAAGATGATGTTGTGGATCCGCTGCCGTTGCCTGATGACGGCTACTCCGTTTCCTCCTCAGTTGCCGAAGATGAACCGAAAGAAGAAATGGCAGAGGAACGTCACGGTGAAACGCTCGACGAAATAATCCAAAAGTGTTTTACTGATGAAAAGGCGTACAATATTGAACTGGAAAGGCTTCTTCCTTTCCGCCGCCCGATATTCACCAATACCGGCGATTTAACAGAGCTCAAATCTGATATTTCAAGAATAGGGATTACCGAGCCGCTGCTCGTTCGCTCTGCCGGCAACGGAGAATACGAAATCCTCTCTGGTAGCCGGCGAAGAGCTGCCGCTGAGCAGCTCATGTGGACTAAGGTACCCTGCCGAATCGGAAGCAACGACCTGATAACCGATGAATACGCTGAGCGTATCGTTGTCGAAAGTAATCGCAGCCGGTTTTCATCACTTCTTTTGTCAGAGCAGATAAGAACGGCTGCAGTTCTCAGAGAAAAAGCTGAAGCGGAGCTTCACCTGTCTCATGAACAGACTCAGAAATACGCACATCTCAACTCACTTAAGCAGGATTTCCTGGTCATGCTCGATAATGCCGTAATTAATATAGCTGCGGCTGAAATGCTTGCTGACCTTAGCACAGACGTGCAGGGTGCGATCATAAATGTTTTGGCTCAGCACCCGGAGATGAAGCTCACCGGAGCCAATGTAAAAGAACTGCATGACGAATCCAGCTTAACTACCACAGCAATCACCAAGATCCTTAAGCCCAAACCGCCCGTTAAAATTTCTGTGCCGGCTGAAATCGTATCGGAATTTATGGAAGGTAAAACGCCTGAAGAACTTACAGAAATAGTGTCTGCTGCTATCCGCAGATATTTCACGGAGGAACATGATGTCAAGATTTAACGATATCGCACAGATATACGATTACAAGCTCTCACAGCTTCGCGACCCACAGGTGTGGCAGAACACACTGCGGCTTACTTCAAATTTCTGGCGTCTGAACTTCTGCGCTGCCATGCTTCTTACTGAACAGAACCCTAAAGCTGTTATGTGCGGAACTCTTAACCAGTGGAATAATGTGGGAAGATATGTAAGACACGGAGAACGGTCCACTGCAATTTTCATGGACCGTAATAATACCGAGCTGATGTATCTTTTTGACGTCAGCCAGACCTATGGAAAAACATATAATGCCAAGTGGAAGCTCTCTGAACGCATGGCTGACGGCATCGTTGGAAAGTACAACACCGAAAATGCAGAAAACGCTATATCTTTTGAAGATTTTTTGCAGAAAAGTCTTGACAAAAATATAGATACAGTGTATAATTATGATAGCAAACTAAATAATTCAATGGCAATCGACCCTCGCATAGCAAATTTCATACGCCTGAGTGCGGAGTGCATTTGCATGACAAGATGTGGCATAGAAGCTGATTACGACTTTTCTGACGCTGCAAAGTTTAACAGCGACCTGTCCATTGTTGAAGTCGGAAATGCTGCAACCGCACTGGCGCAGGAAGTGCTGCGGGACGTTGACCGGACTGTTAGGAGGAAAGAATATGAGCATTATGAAGCTGGAGTATGCGGAAGACATTTACGATATCCCCTACGAGGAAGACAGGAACGGACTGCTGAACCCGAAATTCCGGAATTACGGAAGGAAGGATATGACTCCGCTGGAGCGCAAAGCGGTGGACCTGATGAACGAACTCGACCCGACGGCGCTGGATATGGTGAACATCAGCGGGCTGTACCTCCGGATATGGAAGGAGATCGGGAAGAAAGCGGAGAAAGCCCGGAACAGCACGGCGCGCTCCCTGCTGGCGAAAACCTCCCTCAGCCGGGATTACTCCGAGAGCGTGAGCCAGCGGACGGAGATAGACATGGCGGCGCAGGAAGCCGCGTGGGAATCACTGCGGACGAGCGTAGCATGGCTGGCGGCGGAAGTCCGGAGCCGGGCGAATATGTCGGAGATCCAGAAAATCTCGATGAGCCTGATGACGAAGAACTAGGGAAACGCTGAATAAATAGCCTAGCAGAGCCGCCGTGACACAGAGCGCAAGTCAAAGTTAACGTTTTAGTTGAGCAATCGAAAATGCAGCATAAAACCCATCAAATTATCCCCATAACACAGGGTAAATGCCCATAA
>JAGAJA010000097.1 GCA_017829075.1 Oscillospiraceae bacterium
CGTCAAAGAAACTTGACGTACATACAGTACGCCTGCGTTTCTTTTCCTAGGGACACGCTGATTAAAGCGAAGCGTATCAAAATCAGCCGCGTGAGTTCGCTCGTTTGAACGGGGCGATTTTGATTTAATCAGCGTTTCCCTAGATAGCAGCACTGTCTCTCTGCAAATCTTTTCCCTCATTCAAACGGTTATTAGTATAAAACGAAAGGAGCATAAGAATTGGACAGCGAGATCATTACTACGCTGATAGGAGGGGCTGTAACTCTGGCGAATGTGGTTTTCACATCGCTTATGGCTGCCGGACGGCGCAGGAACGAGCGTACATCGCAGCTTGAAGCGGGGCTTCAGTGCCTGCTTCGGGCGGAGATCATACGCAGCCATGAGAAATACATGGACAGAGGTTATTGCCCGGTGTATGCCAGAGAAGCGCTTTCAAGGGAATATGAAGCGTATCACGCATTGGGCGGAAATGGTACGATCACAGATCTGTATCAGCAGATCACAGCTCTGCCTACGGAAAAGGAGGAGAGGCATGAAAATTGACTGGAGGCGTAAGCTTACGAGCCGCAAATGGTGGATATCGCTGGCGGGGCTCATCACCGGACTTATCATTGCGTTCGGCGGGAGCGAAAAAACAGCGGATACGGTATCTGGGTGCATCATGTCGGGAGCGAGCGTTATTGCATATACGATAGGCGAGGGACTTGCTGACGGCGGCAGAAAGGAAGAAACAGATGACGATAACGGATAAGCTCATACCGAAGAATAAATACAACCGACCCGGCACGGCAAGCGTTCCGAAGCGCATCTGCGTTCACTACACAGGGCAGGCGGGGACAGGCGCTGACAGGCTGGCTAAGTATTACGCTAATGTGGCGGCGGGAATGTTTCCGGAACAGCCTGCGAGCTGGACAAGCGCTCAGTACATTGTCGGACTGAATGGAGAGGTTGTCAGAATAATTCCGGATAACGAGATAGCCTATGCCGCCGCAAATAAGAACGCCTCTACTATCCACATTGAGGTATGCTATTCCGACAAGAGCGGGAAGTTTACCGAAAAATCAACTGCGGCGCTCCGGGAGCTGGTGCAGTACCTCATGAAGCAGTACGGAATTTCTGCTGACAAGGTGGTGAGGCACTACGACCTGACCGGGAAGTACTGCCCGGTATACTATGTAGACGAGAGCCGCTGGGCGGCGCTCCACGAGCGTATCACAGCGCCGGAGAATCCCTCTAAGCTCTACCGGGTACAGGTTGGAGCTTTCAGTAGCAGAAGTAACGCAGAAGCCTATATGAGCAAGCTTAAGGCGGCAGGTTTTTCCGCATTTGTGGTTGAAGCATAACAATAATAGAGCCGCGCTAAATTGCGCGGCTTGATTCTGTCGAAAAAGTCTAAAGACTTTTCCGACAGGAGCATCCGCACTGCCCGCACTCACTGCCGGCAAAGCCGTCAGTTCGCACAGTTGTGCGGATAGAAGTGTTTTTTGCCCCGGGAAACCCGTGGCAAAAAAAGGATTACAAATGCCCGCTTCGCGGGCAAAAACCACTTTTTCAACAAGCTGGAGCCGCGCTAAATTGCGCGGCTTTTTTGCTGCAATCCCTCTATATTTCATTGGATATACTTGATTTTTTACTAATATTATGGTATTATAATATAAAGAAAAATAATAATTGATATCACAAATCAGAAACGGGGGTGCGGAAATGCTCAGCAGTGTAAGATATATCGGGTTTTGCTGTACTACGGCGAATAAAGAACCAACAAAGCCGATAATCGATTATCTTGCCGAACTGCTTAAGGAAAGCGGAGAATACAAGATGCTGGTGTTCCAGTGCTTTGAGGATATGTACTTCAAAACACGGAGCGATGTCGGCGCGGCTTCAATATTCAAGCTGATCAATTACAATATGCTGGACGCAATGATAATCGCACCCGTTACAATGTATGACCGCACGGTGGTCGAGGAGATCGTCCGGGGCTGCCGGGAGCACGGAGTTCCGCTGATCTCCGTGGACGAGAAGCTGGACGGCACCTTTGGCATTACCTTTGGTTATGGAGAAGCGTTCGGCGCTATTGTGGAGCATATACTGTCGTGGCACGGCTGTAAAAAAATAAAGCTGGTAGCAGGCTACCGGGGCAATGATTTTTCTCAGACGCGTATTGACTGCTGCCGCAGCATTATGGCAGAACACGGACTTACATTATCAGACAGCGACATAATGTACGGCGATTTCTGGGAAACCCCTACCTATGAGGCAATGGATAGCTTTTTTGCTTCCGGGGAGGAGCTTCCGGAGGCTTTTATCTGCTGCAATGATTCTATGGCTATGGCAGTATGCCTTAAACTGAACGAGCATGGCTACAAGGTGCCGGAAGATGTTATCGTTACCGGCTTTGACGGAATAGAAACAGAGAAATTCCACCAGCCAAGGCTTACTAATGCGGTGCGCAACAATCATACTCTGGCACGGGCAATCATGGATATTATTGATAGGATCACCGCAGATCCAAGCATTCAGCCTTATCAGACAGAGATTGAGTATGAGCCTGTGTTCAGCGAGAGCTGCGGCTGCGGCTGTGCAAGCAGGAGTGATCCTAACCGCCACCTTGCTGATTTCCTTTCCGGGTTTACCAGCACTCTCAATTACGAGGAGCATGTAAACAGCATAGAGAACAGAATGACCGCAGATCCCACTCCGGACAACGTAAAAAAGGTTCTGGAGGAATGCTGCTTCGCAAATTCGCTTGTGTGCCTTACTGATGAATTCTGGAAATTCTTTAACGATGGCAGCGAAAATGACCAGCTTCCGGAGTTCAAGGGTTTTGGAGATATGCACGTTTTCGCCTGCACTTTTGAGGACGGCAGAAAGCTGGACGGAACGGTGTTCCCAGCCTCAAGGATAATTCCACTGCTTGAAAGCTCTTTCAGTGAATACAATACTATTTTCCTCATTCCGCTGCACTTTCAGGATTCGGTTCTGGGGTATTTTGTCACTCACTATGCCCGTGAAGAACATCATAATCAGCGGCTGTACACATTCTGCAACAGCCTTAACCGCTGTCTTGAGAATATGCGTACCCATGAGCATCTTAGCGTGCTCAACCGCCGCCTTGAGTTCATGTTCACCCATGATCAGCTCACCCGCATCTTCAACAGATACGGATTTTACCGCGGTTTCCGCGATAGCTTCAGTGCGGTCACAGTGGAAAACCGCGATGTTTTCATCGTGTCCATTGACTTGAACGACATGAAGTATATAAACGATACCTTTGGTCATTCCGCCGGAGATGACGCGCTTTGTCTTATCGCGCAGGCGCTGACGGAAGCCGGCGAATGCTGCGGTGGCGGAGTTGTATGCTCGCGGTTCGGCGGTGATGAGTTCGTTGCGGCAAAGGTCTGCCCCGGAGATGCAAAGGAACAGGCGGAGCTTTACCGCGCCGGCTTTGAGAAAGCTCTCGCTGAGCTGAATTGCAGCTCCGGCAAGCCATATCAGGTGAATGTCGGCTGCGGGGTCTATTCGGCGTCACTTGGGGCAGTGGATTCAATAGACGGACTGATCGAGCTTGCAGACCGGCTGATGTATTCCGATAAGGCAAAGCACAAACGCCACCCGCGAAACTGATGTATTACAAACAAAACCTCCTGCTGCTTCTCTGCGGCAGGAGGTGTTTTGTTATTATACAGGTGGCAGCGTTCTCATTTTTCACGTCTGTTTTCTTATTTTAGCTATTCTCTCGACAATATCTGCGGCTGCGGCGGCTTCCTCGGCGGTCATTTCTGACAGCGAAGCTTCTATCCGGCTAAGTGCGGAAGTGTCGCAGGCGCGCTTTCCGGTGGGAATGTCAAGCAGCGCTGTCACCGGAACTTCAAGCGCTCTTGCAATTCGGTAAATTGTATCAATGGTCGGGCATTTTTCTCCCCGCTCTAGTCTTCCAATATAGGTCGGGTGGACGTCAGCGCCGAGAGCGAGCGACTCCTGACTAAGGTTCTTTTCCAGACGAAGCTGGCGTATTTTCAGCCCGACAGAGTAGGATATCTTTTCCCTTTCATAGCTCATGTATACACCTCCTTGTGTCTTTTAATATGCCCATAATTTTACTTTAATATATAAAGTGCAAATCATCAATAGACTAAAAAGCAAATTATAAGACTAAAAGACTTGAAAAATGAGTTAAAATGTGATATACTATATTGAGGAAACGCTGATTAAAACAAAATTGCCCCGATAAAACGAGGGAACTCATGCGGCTTTATTACGTTACGCTTTCATCAGCGTGTCCCAAAAAGCACTTTTCCCGCAGAGCAGCCGGCTGCTGTCAGCCGTGCCGGACAGAAACAGATAGAATTCCAGAATAATACAGAATGAGGTAAGCAGAATGCAGGAAAACAGCAGGATCAATGGGTTCAAATACAGCCGCGTATTAAGAATATACACAAAGCTCATGAAAGGTGAGATAATCAACAAAGCTGCTGAGGCAAAGAACTTTGGGGTTAATCAGCGCTCGATACAGCGGGATATAGACGATCTGCGCACTTTTTTTGAGGATCAGAATGCCGAGGGCGCTCCGCAGAAGGAGATCCTTTACAGCAGGGAAATGGGTGGATTTTTCCTGAGAACCTGCGAGGAGGAAACCCTGACCGACAGCGAGATACTTTCCGTATGCAGAGCCGTTCTCGGAAGCCAGCTTATTGAGCCGGAGGACAGAAACCGCATTGTTCAGAAGCTCCTTGACACCTGCGTGCCCGGCAGGAAGCAGGAACTGCTGCGGGAAATGATCTTCGGAAAGGAAGAAGCCGTAATTCTGGAGTGATTTTGGATATTGCCGATAATGGAGCATACCACTGGGTATGCTCTTTTTGATTTATCAATTTGCGGGGGTGTATGCTTGATTTTTTTGTTGGTTTATGATATACTATTATATTGTAGGGTCAAAAAGGCTGTTGATTGTTTTCGTGAGATGGAACGCTGCATTCATTAGTGTTCAAATGCCGTGGATTTTGGTTCCCATTTGTGAAACATGACTTCTGAAAGTGCTCTGAAAACCCCATTTTACATAATGTTTAGGTAAAAATGTACAAAATTTTTATGCGTTCCATTGAATAATCAATGCTTTTTAATTATTGACAGATTTTGAATTAAAGGTTATTATATTATTGCACAGAAAAAACCATTGTGGTTTATTCTGGAAAAGTATATGATCCAACAAAAGGCAATGTCTTGCGTTTCCGGGCAAATACAGATACGGAACCGCGGGGCGGAAATCAGGAAAGGAAGAAAACTAAAATGAAAAATGTTTGGAAAAAGGTTGCAGCTTTATCTCTCGCTGCTGCAATGACAGTTCCTTTTACAGGCTGTCAGAGTGGCAATTCCGGCTCTACCGCAGACGGCGGCTCTGAGGGCGGAAATGTTCTCGTTATCGGCGGTATCGGCCCGGTCACCGGCGGCGCAGCAGTTTACGGCAACGCTGTAAAGAACGGCGCTCAGCTCGCAGTTGACAAGATCAACGCAGAGGGCGGCATAAACGGCATGACTCTCCAGCTCAACTTCCAGGACGACGAGCACGATGCAGAAAAGTCTGTAAATGCTTACAACACACTTAAGGACAACGGCATGAAGCTTCTGGTTGGTACTGTTACCTCCGCTCCCTGCATCGCAGTAAGCGCTGAGGCTGCTAAGGACAATATGTTCCTTATCACTCCTTCCGGCTCTGCTATCGACGCTATCACAGCAGGCGATAACTGCTTCCGTGTATGCTTCACTGATCCGGGTCAGGGCAAGATCGCTGCTGACTACATTGCAGACAACAAGCTCGGCACAAAGATCGGCGTTATCTTCGACAGCTCCGATGTATATTCCACCGGTATCCTCGACGGCTTCAAGGCTGAGGCTGAGGTAAAGGGTCTTGAGATCACTGCTTCTGAGGCTTTCACTGCTGACGCAAAGACCGACTTCTCCGTACAGATCCAGAAGGTAATGGACAGCGGCGCTGACCTCCTGTTCCTGCCTATCTACTATCAGGAGGCTTCCCTCATTCTCCAGCAGGCTGAAACACTGGGTCTTGATATCCCGGTTCTCGGCGGCGACGGTCTGGACGGTCTGATCGACCAGCTTGGTGACAAGGTTGCTATCGCTGACGGCGTAATGGTTATGACTCCTTTCGCTGCTTCTTCTCCTGAGCCCAAGTCCGCTGAGTTCACAAAGGCTTATGAGGAAAAGTTCAACGGTGAAGTTCCGATCCAGTTCGCTGCTGACGCTTACGACGCAGTTTACGCTATCAAGCTGGCTCTCGAAAAGGCTGGTATTTCCGACGCTTCCATGAGCGCTTCCGATATCTGCGACAAGGTAAAGGTAGCTATGACAGAGATCACTCTTGAGGGTATCACTGGTACTACCACATGGACTGCTGACGGCGAGCCCACAAAGGCACCGCAGGTTATGAAGATCGTTGTTAACGACGGCGTTGGCGCTTACGAGGCTATGTGATCCGTTAAAGGATAATTACATTATCTGACACAAATCAGACCCGTATGTATGGCTTTGCGGGATTTTTCCGCAAAGCTGTACGGGTCTTATTTGTATAATTAGGGCAATTTATTGCGGCGGCTTTTACTGCCGTAAATTAAAGTAAATTCCGTCTGATTATGAGTTTATTTTAATCTGCGGCAGAATTTTTACCCCAACCGAAAGGAGAAAAGTTCTATGATGAGCTTTGTTTCTTACCTCGTCAACGGAATAAGCTTAGGAAGTATCTATGCGCTTATTGCGTTGGGCTACACCATGGTTTATGGTATCGCGAAGATGTTGAATTTCGCGCACGGAGATATTATCATGGTGGGCGGCTTTACCGTGTTCACCGCCATGTCAACTGCATGGTGTCCCGTCTGGCTGTCGGTGGTTATCGGCATTGTGGTCTGCACGGTTCTCGGTGTGGTTATCGAAAAGGTGGCTTACAAGCCGCTGAGAAGCGCACCTCCGCTTGCAGTGCTCATCACCGCTATCGGAGTAAGCTATCTGCTCCAGAATCTTGCACTGCTTATTTTCGGTTCGGCGGCGCAGAACTTTACCTCTATCGTGTCGGGAATGCCTCCGTTCCTGACGGTGCTTGACGGACAGGCTCCCCTGTTCTTTACGGCGGCTCCTTCCGGAACAAAGGCTCTTCTTACGATCTCAATGGAAACCTTCCTTTCGATAGTGGTTTCGGTAATTATCATGGTTGCGCTGACGCTGTTCATCAACAAGACAAAGGCAGGCAAAGCAATGCTGGCGGTGTCCGAGGACAAGGGCGCGGCTCAGCTCATGGGAATAAACGTCAACGGCACGATCTCCCTTACCTTTGCTATCGGCTCTGCGCTGGCGGCTGCTGCGAGCGTGCTGATGTGCTCCAGCTATCCGCAGATAAGCCCATACACCGGCTCAATGCCCGGCATAAAGGCTTTCGTTGCGGCGGTATTCGGCGGTATCGGCAGCATACCTGGAGCGATGATAGGCGGCGTTCTTCTGGGAGTTATCGAGCAGCTTTCAAAGGCGTACATATCCTCCCAGTTGTCTGATGCGATCGTGTTCCTTGTGCTGATCATAGTGCTTGTGGTAAGACCCACCGGCATTCTTGGCAAGAAGATAAACGAAAAGGTCTGAGGGGGCGGATTTATGAGAAAAGCAACAAAAAACAATCTGGTTACCTGCGGAATTACCCTTGGCTTTTTCGTGATCTTCGGCGTCCTTTCTATGGTCGGAGTTCTCGGAAGTCAGCTTTCCGGTTTGCTTATCCCTATCGGAATTTACATAATCCTTGCGATCTCTCTTAACCTCACGGTAGGCGTTCTCGGCGAACTGTCGCTGGGTCATGCGGGATTTATGTGCGTTGGCGCTTATGTCGGCGGAATATTCTCGATAATCACTCAGGATACGATAAATCCGTCGTGGCTGAGAATGATACTGGCGCTTGTTATAGGCGGTCTTGCGGCTGCGGTGTTCGGCGTGCTTATCGGTATTCCGGTGCTGCGTCTGAGAGGCGACTATCTGGCGATAGTTACTCTGGGCTTTGGTGAGATCATCAAGGCTATTGCGAACAATATCTATATCGCAATGGACAAGAACGGACTGCACTTCAGCTTTGCGTCTTCCATAACAGATATTGACGCGGCGACCAAAACGGACGTCACTGCTGGCCCGCTGGGAATGAAAGCACCGCAGGACACTAATCTGATCTTAGTTGTAGTTGTGCTGATGATATGCCTTGTGGCACTGATGACGTTCATTGATTCCCGCACCGGACGCGCCTGCATGGCTATCCGCGATAACTACATCGCGGCACAGTCGGTGGGTATCAACGTCACCAAGTACAGACTTATCGCGTTCGTGGTTTCCGCTGCTATCGCGGGTGTTGCCGGAGTGCTTTATTCCCACTCGATCACCTCGCTGGTATCAAAGAAATTTGACTATAATCTGTCGATCCTCATTCTGGTATTCGTTGTGCTGGGAGGACTCGGCAGTCTGCGCGGCTCGGTTATCGCAACGATCATTCTGTACGCTCTGCCGGAGATCTTCCGCGAGCTGGGCGATTATCGTATGCTGATCTACGCGATAGTACTGATACTTATGATGATATTCAACAACGCGCCTTCGTTTATCATGCTTCGCGAGAGAATAGGCGCTTCCGCCCCGGTGCAGAAGATAAAAAGCATATTTGTGCGTAAGAAAAATACGGCGGGAGGTGCGGAATAATGGCTGAGAACATCAAAACTGCTGAAAATACCGTACCCATGCTGGAGGTCAAGAACCTTTCGATACAGTTCGGCGGACTGCACGCAGTTGACGGGCTGAATATGAAGATACGCAAAGGTCAGCTTTACGGACTTATCGGCCCTAACGGAGCAGGAAAGACCACCGTATTCAATATGCTCACGGGAGTATACAAGCCCACTTCCGGCAGCATTATGCTGGACGGTGAGAACATCACCGGAAAGCCGGCTATCGTGATAAACCGCGCCGGAATTGCGAGAACATTCCAGAATATCCGGCTGTTCAAGAACATGAGCGTTCTTGATAACGTTAAGGCGGGACTTCACAACCACATGAAATACACAGCTATCGAGGGCGTGCTTCGTCTGCCCCGGTACTTCAAGGAAGAAAAGCGGGCAACTGAGAAGGCAATGGAGCTGCTCAAGGTGTTTGAGCTGGACGGCGAGGCGGAGCAGCTTGCGGCAAATCTTCCCTACGGCAAGCAGAGAAAGCTGGAGATAGCCCGCGCCCTTGCCACCGATCCTAAGCTTCTTCTTCTGGACGAGCCGGCTGCGGGCATGAACCCGAACGAAACAGCGGAGCTTATGCAGACGATACACTTTGTCCGGGATTCTTTCAACATGACGATACTTCTTATCGAGCATGATATGAAGCTGGTATCGGGCATCTGCGAGGAGCTGACAGTGCTCAACTTCGGTCAGGAGCTGGCGCAGGGCGAAACCTCCGCAGTACTGAACGACCCGAAGGTCATCACCGCATATCTCGGAGAATAAGGAGGAAACGCTCATGGCAATGCTGTCAATAGAAAATCTTGAGGTATATTACGGCGCGATAAATGCTATCAAGGGCATTTCCTTTGATGTGGAGCAGGGGGAGATCATTGCGCTTATCGGCGCTAACGGCGCGGGTAAGACAACAATTCTTCACACGATCACCGGACTTGTCGGCGCAAAGCGCGGTTCGATAATGTTCGGCGGAAAGGATCTGACTAAGACCCCGGCTCACAAGATAGTTTCAATGGGCATGGCGCACGTTCCGGAGGGCAGACGCGTGTTTGCTCAGCTTACTGTTTATGAGAACCTTATGCTTGGCGCGTACACCAGAAAGGACAAGGCGGAGATCGCCGAGTCGCTGGAAACAGTGTTTAAGCGCTTCCCCAGACTTGAGGAGCGCCGCACCCAGTCTGCCGGAACTCTCTCCGGCGGTGAGCAGCAGATGCTGGCGATGGGCAGAGCGCTCATGTCTAAGCCGTCCATTATCCTTATGGACGAACCGTCAATGGGACTTTCACCGCTGTATGTTAGCGAGATCTTCGACATAATTCAGGAGATCAACAAGAGTGGCACTACCGTCCTGCTGGTAGAGCAGAATGCGAAAAAGGCGCTTTCTATTGCGAACAGGGCTTATGTTCTGGAAACCGGAAAGATAGTGCTTTCCGGCGATGCAAAGGATCTGATGGACGATGATTCCGTAAAGAAAGCATATCTTGGCGAGTAATTCAGGATCGAAGGGAGAGGTGTGATATGGAAAAGTTTATCGTGACTATCGCCCGCGGCTTTGGCAGCGGAGGAAGAACTATCGGAAAGATGCTTTCAGAGAAGCTGGGAGTGAAATTCTACGACAAGGATCTTATCCGCATGGCTTCTGACGCAAGCGGAATTAACGAGGCGCTTTTCGGTCAGAACGATGAAAAGACCAAGGCGGGAGTTTTCAATAAGCCCGGCGTATACAAGGGCGAGATCATTGCTCCCGGAAAATCCGGCTTCATTTCTGAGGAAAACCTGTTCAACTATCAGGCTATGGTGATAAAGCAGATCGCTGCGGAAGGCTCCTGCGTTATTGTGGGACGCTGCGCAGACTATGTGCTGCGGGACGATCCGGCAGTGGTAAGGGTGTTCATCTACGCTGACGAGGAAAACTGCATCAGGAACGCCGCGGAGGTTCGCGGTATCACCGACCGCAAAGAGGCGATAAAGATCATCACCTCCACCGACAAGGAGCGCGCGGCATATTACAAAACGCACACCGGCAGAGAGTGGATAGACGCACGCAACTACGACCTGTGCCTTAACAGCGGCAACCTCGGCTTTGAGAAGTGCGTGGATATCATTTCGGATTTCATCAAGACTAAGCTTGGCTAACGATACTTTAAACCGGCACCGCTACCAGCGGTGTCTGTTTAGTTTTATCATTTTTATAAAATCTATAAAATAGGGAGTTGATTTACATGGAAAAGAGATCTGCTGCGGACAAGGCAAAGATGATATTCTTGCTGCTGTATTTCCTTATTCTGACGATCGAAAGAGTAATCAGCCTTGTGACGGTGTTCACCGGGGATTTAGCCGGGTATGATATCCTCGACTGGTATATGACCGTGCTGACTGTCGTTTCAATTATCGGCGCGTATGCGTTTATTCTGACAAAATGCCGGGTGGCTGTGAAGCATTATCCGAGCGGCAAGACCTCAGCTTCTCCGGTGCTGAGGGACGAGGAATTCGGCAAGCTTGCCATAGCTGCGGGTATACTGCTGCTGAGCGGAATGGTGCATACCGAGGGCACTATACCGCCGATACAGTTCGCAAGCTACGGCATGATTCTGGTATCTATGGCGATACATACCGCGCAGAATGTTAAGGCTCATGGGAACGGGCTGCTGCGCTGGCTGTCCTTCAGTTATATCGTGGCATTCTCCATGTCTATTCCGGTGGTATATCACACGGCAATTGAGCTGAAATGGCTGTTTATTCCGCTGGAGATCATTGTTTCGGCGGGTATGGTGGTATTGTTCACTGTAATGCTCCGGGGCTTCTACAATGGCACAGGGGAATACGGATTTTCGCCGCTTCCGTTCCTTGCCGCGCTGATAGGCGACGCGGCGGTGCTGATACTGCGCTGGAATGAGGAAATAAACTTCTTCGTGCTGATATTTATTTGTGTTACCGCGGCGCTTTACGCTGTCGGAAAGATCGTTTCAGTAAAGTCCGTCAAATCCGGAAAGTGAAATTGAACTGCTCCTGAGTTTTCGTTCAGGAGCAGTTTCAGCTTGTCGAAAAACCCATTTTTTCCGCGAAGCGGGCTTTTTAAATTCGTTTTTTGCCCCAGCTCTGCCGGGGCAAAAAACACTTCTATCCGCACAAGTGTACTGGCAACGGCTTACGCCTTATGCCTTACGCGCGCAGCTGGGATGTTTCGGCGCAGCAGGATGCTGCAAAGCCGAAACCCAAAGTCCGGCATGGATGCCGGACATAAATGTTTCGGCGGGGATAAGTCCCAACGGGACTTTTTCGACGGTCTGGAACTGCTCCTGAGTTTTCGCTCAGGAGCAGTTTTTTATCTGATAATGGTATCGTAATATTCGCATAACCGCTTCGCGGCGGGGTCGTTCAGATATTTGTTCCAGTCGCCCTTGGAGCGCAGCTCTATGAGGTTTCCGTCAAGATCCACGGCATAAAGTGTATATTGTCCCATATCCGCGCTGCCGGAGCATTCCTTTGTCGTTGAAGCATTTCTGTTGATCTGCGGTATCTCGTCAAGCAGGACATCATACAGTCTGTCGCTGTCGCACACCGCAAACTTTATCGGTTCTGTGTCGCAGTAGACCTGCCAAAGCGCGTCAAAAAGCTCCTCGTCATTCCTGAAAGAACGGTTGCTGAAATCGAAGCTGTACATATTTCCCCAGACATCAATAAAGCTGCCCTTGTCAACCTTTCCCCATGCGTAATTTGTGTTTCTGCTGACGAAAACGATGTTGTCAGTTCCCGCAGACTTATTGAACACAGTTTCACGATAAGGCTGGTAATTCTCCGTCAGGTAATCCCGGATAAGACGCTCAAATTCATTCATAGTATCTGCGCTTGTCGGCTGGAATTTCTCCGACCTTGTTCCGGTCACTGCAAAGCAAGTTCCCACATGCTCCGTCCCCGGCTGACCGTAATCGTCCACGATATCCTGCTCCCTGTCCCATGTGTAGGAGCAGGTGTATTCCTGACCGTTTGGGGCGGCTATTGTGAGATAGGGCGTACCGGAAAGGTGATTCCCTCCCTTTAATTCTGACTGGGAATACTGCCTGCACACTATCTCGTACCGCTTTTCTGCGGTTTCGCCCTTGTAGTAGCGGATATAGTTTTCCTCGCTGCTCGCTGTCATGCTGTAACCGGTGAAGGTAAGCTGCTCCGGCTTGTAGTCGCACAGCGTCATTTCCGCAGGGGATTTCGCTGAAAATCCGAATAAATTCCATATTATCGTAATAACTGTCAGAATTACCGCGCCGAATTTCATAATTACCACCCTTCCTTCATCTGAATGTACCAATGAACCAGTCGTAGACCTCGTTCAGCCGTTTGTCCGCAGAGTAAATTTCGGTGAGGTATTCCTTTGCGTGTATCGGCAGAACGCGTCGTTTGAAAATAATACCAAGCACTCCCGAAAAAGGTTGCACAGAAAACGCTTAATCAATAAAAATACGCTCGGTATCGGTGTTCTCGCAGAAATACCTGTCATGCTCCGCCAGAAGCATTGCCGGAGAATTCTCCGCAAGCAGCTTTTCAAGCTGAATTCTCGACAGGATATCTACGAAATTCAGCGGCTCGTCCCAGATGAACAGGTTCGCCGGTTTCGCCAGACTGCACGCGATAAGCACTTTTTTCTTCTGACCCTCGCTGTAATTTTCGATACGGGAAAGGAATTCCCGCCGGGAGAAGTCCAGTTTCGCCAGAATTGCCCGCATCAAGTCCGGGTCTGCGCCGCAGTTTTCCGCATAATCCCCCAGAGTTCCGGAGATGCCGGAGGCGTCCTGCTCCAGCATTGAAATTGTCAGCCCCGGGGTTTTGTAAATTCCGCCCTCATAGGTGATATCCGCGCCGCAGATTAGCTTCAGCAAAGTTGACTTTCCGCAGCCGTTCCGCCCGGACAGGCACAGCCGCTGATCATTGCGAAGTGAGAAGCTCACCGGCTTGCACACCGGCTCTCCGTCGTAGATAGGCACTACCTTGTCAACGGTAAGTATCACCTCGGATTTGTGGATCATTGCCGGGATCTTGAGGTTATCGGCATATTCCCGGTTTTTCAGAAGCTTGGATTTCTCCTCCACCGCCGTTTCTCTGCGGTTCTCGATATTCCTTGCCCTTTTCATCATCGCTTTTGATTTCGCGCCGATGTAGGCGCGGCGGGTGAGGGATTTCTCCACCTTTGTCGGGTCGAAGCCTATTTTGGTGCTTTCCGCTTTGTCTGCCCAGTTCTTGCTGCGCTGCGCCGCAGCTTTCAGGTGAGTTATCTCGCTTCTGAGCTTTTCGTTCTGCATTTCCTCAAAGCTCTGCCGCCGGTCAAAATTCTCTTTCCACACCGAGTAATTGCCCCGCACCAGCTCGATATCCGTGCGGTTTATCGACAATGTATGGTCGGTGCAGCGGTCGAGGATATCCCGGTCGTGGGACACAAGAATAAAGCCGCTCTTCCGCTCAAGATAAGCCGCCACCGCTTCCCTCGCTTCGATATCAAGGCAGTTGGTCGGCTCGTCTATCAGCAGGAACGCGTTGTCGTTCAGGAACAGCAGGCACAGCAGAAGCCGCGTCTGCTCGCCCCCGCTGAGGGAGTTGAACGGGCGGTATAGCACCTCGCAGTCGGTGCCGATGGTTGACAGTTCCCGGATCACTTCCCATTCCTCGGCGGTGGGGCAGATAATCTCCGCAAGCTGCTGCCCGGTGAGGGACTTGTCTGGAATTTCAAACGGGAAATATACAAAGCTCATGCTGCTGACCACAGCACCGCCGCTGTCCAGCTCTCCAGTCAGCAGCTTTAAAAGCGTGGTTTTCCCCTTGCCGTTTCTGCCGATAAGCCCGGTTTTCCACGAGCTGTCTATACTGAAGGTAACCCCCTCGAATACCGGCTCGCTGCTGCCATCGTAATAATAAGTAAGATCGTTTACACTAATTAAAGACATACACATACCCCTTTCACGTTATGACAAAAAGACCGCAGGAATATAGCACTCCTGCGGCTGATTTTCTCTGCAAACAACGCATTATCGCGAAAAGGGCATAAAAAACAGACCGGCACAGCGCGTAATTCCTGCCGCAGACATAACTCATCTCCCGGCTCATCAAGCCGGAAATCTGTTCAGTATGTCCGCAAGTTATCAGGAATTAGTCCGCACTGCTCCGATCCCACCATTTCTTTGAAAAAATTTGTATGCCGTGATACGAGAGTGATTATATCACAACTGAAATAATTTGTCAAGTGTTTTCGGATCAAATTTTTTTCGTGAAAAAACGGATTTTTATTCTTGAAAAGCACGACGTTTTTTTCTATATTTCACATGAACTATCTAAGTAAAAAAATTCACTCAAAAGGGTATATAGTTTTATTGACAAACTTGTGAAATATATTGTATAATAAAAAAGGATATGTGTTGAGCGAAAATAAATGGGGTGTCTGATTTGCAGGAAACAAAACACATAACGATTATTTCAAACAGAAAAAAGATTGTGCTTGGAGTAAGCACTATACTTTATGTTCTTATGATAGGGAAGAGCGCCGAGATACATGTTTCCGGCGGTAAGGTATATCCAACAAGAATGACTCTTGGAGAGCTTGAAGATGATCTTGGCGATGGGTTTATCAAGATTCACCGCGGGTGCGTCGTGTCCGCAATGGCTATACACGATATCACAGACAAGATCAACCTCAGCAACGGAGAGTCGCTGGAGTACGCGGTACGAAAGAAAAAACAGATCATTGACCAGCTTCATATAAAGCAGAAAGGCATTATCAGCAGTTTTTCCGGGGAGGGCATTCCTTCAACGGAGGATAAATACCGGGAGCATTACAGCAACTTTGATAATATGCCGTTTGCGTTCACTGATATCGAGATGATTTTTGATGACGAACGCCATGCGGTGGACTGGATATTCAGATACGGAAATCCAGCGCTGGCAAAGCTTGAAAAAATTCCGCTGGAGCAGCTTATTGGAAGCTCTTTCGGCAGCCTGTTCAGCAACATGGATTCCAAATGGCTGAGAAGCTACGAGCGCGCAACGCTTTACGGGGAAATGCTGGAGATCATTGATTACAGCCCGGAGATAGATACATATCTGAAAGTGATTTGTTTTCCGACCTTTGAGGGTCACTGCGGGTGCATTCTGTTCGATACATCGGAAATCAAATTCACGCAGAACAGCAGTGACGCTGAAAAGGCTCTGCTGATATATCTCGGAAAACTACCGGATAAGAACAGATGATCATGAGCTGACCGATTAGCGGCTGTGTATAATTTTCGTTTCAGTGAGCGGAGCGCTTTCAGTGAGCGGAAAACCCTGAAGATCCTGAACACTCTGAATGCAGAAAGGACAGCAAGGTCGGAGACTAGTGAAGTTAGTATGATGATGAAATCAAACCAGTTCCAGCCGTCCTTGAAATAACCGAAACGATATACGATAAGCTTGAGTATCATCTCCACTATGAATATTCCCAGACAAACATAGTCAGCAATTCTGAATGCCTCTCCGCAGATCTCGTTCAGTTGAGGAACTGTCTGAAGTCCGAGCAGAACAGCGTTGAAAATGATAACTCCCAGAATAACGGTCTGAAAAACAGTGCTTTCAGCAAATTTTTTTAATTTTTCCATAATTGACTTGCCTTAGATAAAATTTATTTTATTAAATTTTATAATTATTGCATTTATTTGTCAACATTATTTCAAAAAAATCTCAGAAGAACTGCAAGTTTCGATTGTGTATCAGCATATTGTCAGAGAAATCGGTAAAGGGAGGTCTGCGGCTTCCGGATTTATAATTCAGCAGCACCTTGCGGCGCTGATATCGCTGCAAAAGTTCGGGATATTATACAGCGCCAGCACCTCTGTGATACTGTTTTCCTTTATGTATTCCGAAACCTTTCCGGTAAAAAACCGCATATCAATGAGGTGGGTTTCCTCGTAATCTTCCAGCACAAACTGCGCGAAGCAATTCGCATAGGAGTCCTTGATGATAAGCAGTCTGCCGTCGCCATTGCCGCTGATTTTGGTGGTAGACTGGTTGGAGTTGAAGAAGGTCGCATACTGGTCGCTGCCGCTGAGGTATTTCTCTTCATAAATGCTGTCCGTAATATAATCTCCGTTGTTGTAATCAACCTCGTGCTCTTCCGACTTATAGTATGCGTCTATTCTATCAAACGGCGCAAAGGGGTAGTTCACCTTTGAGTAGGTCGTGCCGCGGAAATTATTGCACAGCTCGCGCTTTGTCCATGCAGTCAGCGGGTCGGGAGTTTCCCCCTTTGACCGCAGCCATTCCGCGTAGGCGTAGTATGCACCAAGAGACGTCCAGTGGTGATCGGTCTTGTAGTAGATGTATTCGTTATTGTGTTCGGACAGCGCTTCGGTAACGTCCACCATGTCCAAGCCCTGTTTCTCTGCGTATTCTATGACGGAATGCTGGTTAGCGTTGGGAGCGAAAGCCGGCAGCTTATCGGACAGGATATAGCAGGCGGTTGGTACTAGCATTACCCGCATGGAGATATTATCTTCGGCGAGAGCGTCTGAGAGCATTTTCAGCGCGGCTATATTGGCTTTTGCCTGTTTCGAGGGCAGAGATTTGTGCGCTTCGATAAGATAGCTGTCGCTTGCAAAATACACACCGTTGCTCTCCATCTTGCCGGAAATTCGGTCGGTTATCGTCTTGAGAGTCACCCAGCCGTCTCTGACGGGAAACTGATCGGAGAGATACTGTTCTATCTCATCGCCGTGCCTGCCCTCTCCGACATCATCAAGGGTGAGCTGCGGAAACTGCTTTAATGTGCGCTTTTCGTTCTCGGAATAGTACCTGTCCGGCACAATAACGCTTGCCCCTATCCCCGCCGCAAGCAGCAGGCAGAATACTATTGAAATGACCTTGTTTCTCATATTATCCCCCTAAAATCTGAAATACAGAAACGGATTGTACGAGCCGCTTATCAGGAACGCCACAGACAGGGCGCATATCCCAGTCAGCTTTACAATATCGGCTGTGAGCAGAGCTCCCTCATGTGCCGTGGCGGTCAGTTTTCCGTAAAGCTGCTTTGCCAGCGGAGTGGAAGCAATAACGCAGACCAGTATCAGCGGCAGGTAGGACAGAAGCTGATACATTGCGCCGCTGCTGACAAGACCCGCGCCTCCGCCGAACATCACCTTGAGGTACTCAAATCCCTGTCCGAGGTCGTCAAAGGCGAACAGCACCCAGCCTAGAAGCGCCGTAAGCATAGTGTAGATATGCCCGACAAATGCGGGCGCTTTTTCCAGCCATTTCAGCAGGAACAGCTTTTCGCAGACCAGCAGCGCTCCGTAGAACGCGCCCCACAGCACGAAATTCCAGCTTGCGCCGTGCCAGAAGCCAGTCAGCAGCCACACCACCGCGATATTGCGTATCTGAATTGCAATTCCTCGGCGGTTCCCTCCGAGCGGGATATAGACGTAATCCCTGAACCATGTACCGAGGGAGATATGCCACCTGCGCCAGAATTCTGTGACGCTCTTTGATATGTAGGGATAGTTGAAGTTCTCGTTGAAATCAAATCCGAACATCTTTCCAAGACCGATAGCCATATCGCTGTAACCGGAAAAATCGAAATATATCTGAAACGCGAACGCGATAATTCCCAGCCATGCGCCGAGAGTTGTAAGCCGTGCCGCGTCTGTCTTGGAAACGCTGTCCCACAGCAGACCGATATTGTTCGCGAGAAGCACCTTTTTGCCAAGCCCGGTTACGAAGCGCTTTACTCCGGTTCCGAAATTGTCAAAGGAGTGAGCGCGGCTGTCGAGCTGCTCTGCAATGTCGCGGTAACGCACGATAGGCCCGGCGATAAGCTGTGGGAATAGCGAAACATACGCGCCGAATGAAATTATGTTCCGCTGTACCTTTGCTTCGCCGCGGTATACGTCGATCGTATAGCTCATTGTCTGGAAGGTGTAAAACGAAATTCCGATAGGGAGCGGCAGATTTAATGTCGGGATATTCCACCCGAAAACTCCGTTCACAGTCGTGATCAGGAAATCTGAATACTTAAAGAAGCACAGCAGACCTATGTTTACGATTACCGAAATGAGCAGACCTATTTTCTGCTTTGGTGTTCCGCGGAATTTCTCAACAAGCCTGCCGCAGGTGTAATCGAGTACCGTTGAGAATATCATCAGCAAAACATATATCGGTTCGCCCCACGCGTAGAATAATAGGCTGAACAGGAACAGTACAGCGTTTTTTCCCTGCCGGGGTACTGCGAAATACACCAGCAGCACCGCAGGCAGGAACACAAACAGAAACGTCAGGCTTGAAAAGACCATTTTATCCTCCGATTATGGGCATACCGTCGAATTCGTCCTCGTCAAATACAAATCCGCCGTCAAATTCTTCGTCGTTATCGACTATCTCCGGCTCGGTGATGACCGCAAGATTCTTCGGAACGCTGCCGAAAAGTTCTTTTATAGTGTTGTCGATCTTCTCGTATTCAGAGGCGGCAAGCTTTGCCTCGTCCTCGGCGGAGGCGTCGGAGGGAGCGTAATCGCCAGCCATGATGAACATTACAAGATCGCCGATTTTATAGAGCCTTGCGCCCTCCACCTTTGCAACGCTGAACGGGTACTGCCTTATGTAGCTTATCGTGCGTGCGTAGTTTTCGTTAAGTATATCTACCGCTGTATCTGCATAGCCGGACTTGCACTTCATAACTAATACGGTATCTAAATATACGGCAGTGATCGCCGTCTGCTTTGCGGAATAGCTCTCAATCTGCGAGAGGTCAATATCCGCCATATTTGAGAAGAGCAGCTCGTTTTCAGGAATGTCAACGGTGCATAAATATCCGTCACCGAGAGCCTTTGCTATTGCTGCTTCGACATCTGCGGGTGATACTGATTTGGTTTCCTCCGGCTTGGTTTCGGGCTTGGTTTCGGGCTTAGTTTCGGGCTTAGTTTCGGGTGTGGTTTCAGGTTTAGTTTCCGGCTTGCTGTCGGTGTTGTCGGCAGGCTTTTCGTCCTGCTTGGAGTGTTTTCCGCAGGCTTGCTGTCAGTGCTGTCAGCGGGCTTCTCTTCTTCCTTTGAGGAGGTGTCTGCCGGATTTACAGTATCGCTGGCTGATGTGTTATCGGAGGGGGCAACGTTATTGGACGTCTGATCGCTTGCACAGCTGGCAAGTGAAAGAACCATAAATGCTGCAACTGCGAGTGTGATAAACTTTTTCATATTAAAATACCTCTTTCGTTATCTGTTTTGTTTTTTCAGAAGGATTGTACCGCTCGTACGCTGCGGTTTTTGCCTTTCTGCATATATAACGAACGAGAAAATGAAAATGTCGGAAAATCTCAAAAATTTTTTTGAAATCTTCCGACTTTTTTATTTATTTGATTTTTTCGTATACTCCGGTAATATCATCAGCGGATATTCCGTTGTTGTTCATCAGAATATATGTCACCGCTCCGTCAGTCCATGTCAGCTTGAAAGAATTATATTCCATACCTCGTATTGTTTCAAGCACCGCGTCGTTTGCAGCGTCTATCTTGTCGCTCTTTATGAGCGTTCCGTTTATACCGGAGAAATCTCCGCTCTGCTTTGAGGCACGCAGCGTGTAGGAATTACCATCGTACTCAAAACTGATATTTGCAATGTTTCCGTCCAGAACATTGTATGACGCATTTTCCGAACCCTCCGGCACATCAATGCTGAAACCAAGCTTCTCCTGCAATTCCTCAGCCGACATTTCTCCTGCAAAAGGATTTCCTCCAAGAACGCTTTCATCGCTTTCCACCGGAGCTGCGCCAAGCTTTGGAATGACGTTTATTCCCACCAGCAGAATTGCGAAGCAGGCTGCAACGGGAAGCGCCCATTTTAGTATTCTGTTCAGCGGCATTGCCTTTGGCTTTTCGGATTTTTGTGCTATCTCTGCGCTCTGCTGTTCTGCCGCCTTGCGCCTGATGTTCTGGAGCATTCTCTCCCGTGCGCCGTCGGCAGGTTCTATATTATCAATGGATTTTCTGATAGGGTTATTGGTTTGTTCACTCATCGAAAATCGCCTCCCAATATATCCTTTAGTAGTTTTCGTGCGTCCCTCAATTGATTTCGGACTGTTGACGGCGGTCTGCCGAGTATCTGGGCAATTTCCTCCGTCTGGTAGCCCTCGTAATAATACAGCCATATCACGTCCTTGTATTTAACAGGGAGATTTTTCACTACCTCGGTGACATCGCTGTTGTCCTCCGGTTCGGGTGCGGCAAGCTCCGGCTCGTCGTCGATAGAAACAACAGCTTTGTGCTTCCAGCTTTTCAGCCTGTCCTTGCAGAGGTTTATTGCGGTGACGGTAAGCCATTTTCGCTCGTGTATCTCGTCGGTGAACTTGTATTCGTTTGTGAGAAGCTTAACGAATACGTCCTCGGTGCAGTCCTCCGCTTCTGCGGCTGATTTCATGTATGTCATACATAGCCGGTAGACGTATTTCCAGTGGCGTTCGTAAAACGCCTCGAATTCTGCGTCGGTGCTGAATGTCTCTCCCATAGGAGTTACCTCCCTGCATATATTATAACGATTGAAACTGCCGTTTTGTCGGGTAGAATTACTCATAATATTTCATATTATATCACAGCGCAGGAACTATTGCAATACCCTAAGGTAATTCAAAATTATATGCTGATGAAAAAAAGTAACGATGAATTTTCATGATCTCACAATTAATAATTCTGAAACAATTCTCAAACAATTGACAAACACAGGAGCTGTAATATATAATAAATATGAACTCTGCGAGGTGAAAACAATGAAACCGTCGGAGATAAAAACGCGGCTTCTGAAATTCAGCAAAACAGCATTCCAGCGGGCAGGAAAGAAAAAAGGACGCTCCCTGCACATCACCGGCGCTTCCTGTCTTGGTAATATTCTGGTGGGAACAGGGAAGCTCATTATGGGGATAATTTCGCTGTCGTTTTTCACCTGCGTCAGCGCGTTTTATACATTCGGAATGGTGGCGGCTAAGGTCGTGGCGCTTGCGGGAATTCTGAAAGAGGAAAACTCACGGGCGCAGTACAGGTATTATAAGGTGTCGGGACTTATACTCATAGGATCAAGCGTGGCGTACATTCTTTATTCTGTGTGGATACAGTTTCACCCGCCTACAAGCGTATATCATATGTATATCGCCCTCGGAATAGCCACCGTAACATTCACTGAAATTACGCTGAATATCCGCGGCGTTGTTATAGAATTCAAGAATAAATCGCCGCTTTTCCATGCGCTGAAGATGATAAACCTTGCTTCCTCGCTGATTTCGCTGGTGCTGGTGCAGAATGCGATATTGTCGTTTGTTCATGTACAGCAGGAGGTCGCAGACGAGCGTCTGGCGCAAATGGCAAGCGGGCTTACCGGCATATTCATGGGAAGCATTGCGGCGGTATTGGGAATATTCATGCTGATCAGAATAAACATCATGCAGAAAAGATCGGAGGAAAGCAAATGATAAATATACTGGTTTTAGAGGACGATGCAAAGCTCAATCAAACGGTTTGCACATATCTGAACGACTGCGGATTTCATGCCAAGGGCTGTCTGAATGCGAATGAGGCTTTTGATGAAATGTACGGCAATATTTACGAGATGATAATTTCCGATATTATGATGCCGGGTATAGACGGATTCGAATTCGCAGAGAACGTCCGCAAGGTAAACAAGCATATCCCGATACTTTTCATGTCCGCCCGGGACGATCTGCCATCAAAGCAGCGCGGATTTCAACTCGGAATTGACGACTATATGGTGAAGCCGATCGAACTTGACGAGCTTCTGTTGCGGGTAAGGGCGCTGCTACGCCGCGCGAATATTGAAATGGAGCGGCGACTCGCTGTCGGGAACCTCACCCTTGACGCGGACGCTCTTACCGCAGAAATTAGCGGCGAAGAAATTCCCGTCACCACGCGTGAGTTCAACATAATCTACAAGCTGCTGTCCTACCCGAACAAGACCTTTTCAAGGGCGCAGCTCATGGACGAATTCTGGGGAATAGAGTCAGAAACCAGCCTGCGGGCGGTGGACGTCTACATAACAAAGCTCCGGGACAAACTCTCCGACTGTGACGGATTTGAGATAAAGACGATACGCGGCATAGGCTATAAGGCGGTGCTGAAATGAAGCATGAACACAAGGTAAAAACCTCACGGTTTCCGGTGTCGCTGCTGGTGACTCTGTTCGTTTCGTTACTTTTGCTGTCTGGAATGCACGCCGGTTTGCTTGTCCTCGGTGACGAAATGGGCTGGAATAAGATAGTCCAGACGTTAGTTCCAATGGTCTACTGGTTACTTGTAGCGGCGGCTCTCACCATTTATACCGGGTGGCGGGTGAAGCGTACCTACGAGATACCAATGCAGAAGCTGGCGCAGGCGACTTCAAAGGTTGCGCACGGGGATTTCTCGGTGTATATCCCGCCGATAAATTCAGCGGACAAGACCGATTACCTTGACGTAATGATAATGGACTTCAACAAAATGGTGGAGGAACTGGGCAGCATTGAAACGCTGAAAACCGATTTTTTCTCCAACGTTTCCCATGAAATAAAGACCCCGCTTGCAGTCATTCAGAACAGCGCGGAGCTTTTGCAGATGGAGAACATTTCCGAGGAGCAGCGTCAGGAGTGCATTTCCGCGATACTAAGTTCATCAAAGCGGTTGTCGAATCTCATCACGAATATTCTCAAACTGAACAAGCTGGACAAGCAGGTGATAAAGCCAAAGGCGGAGAGTTTCGATCTATGCCAGCAGCTTTGCGAGTGCGCTCTGCAATTCGAGAGAACGTGGGAGAAAAAGAACATCGAATTCGAGGCGGAGCTTGAGGACAGAGCTATGGTGAACGCCGACGAGGAGCTGCTCGCGCTTGTATGGACAAATCTGCTGTCAAACGCATTGAAATTCACCCCGGAGGGCGGGAGGATAACGCTTTCGCAGACCTCTGACGACAAGCAGATAACCGTGACCGTTTCCGACACGGGCTGCGGCATGGACGAGAAAACCATGGCGCATATCTTCGATAAATTCTATCAGGGGGATACGTCGCATTCCACCGAGGGAAACGGGCTGGGGCTTGCGCTGGTGCAGAAGATAGTGCAGCTTTCGGACGGGACTATATCGGTAAAAAGCGCCGTCGGTATTGGAAGTACATTCACTGTGATACTTCCGGCTTCATCTCACAGAAATCAATGAATAACTCAGCTATGCCGCTGTTCATACCAGACAGCGGCATTTTAATATTTCATAAACAATATTCAAGCAATACCGAAACAATTACGAGTTATTATATATTCATCAAAAGAAAACGGCAGTAAATGCTGAAATCATTCAAACAGGAGGAGAACATTATGGAAAACTACACCCCGAACGAGAAAGACAGAAAAAGAGCCGAGCAGATCCGCCGGCAGTATATCCCCCATGACGTGAACAAGGCAGAGCAGCTTGAGGAGATCGACAAAAAGGTCAAGACCCCCGGCAGAGTGATCGGAACGATCATCGGGATTATCGGTGTGCTGGTCATGGGCGCAGGAATGTCTATGATCATGGTGGAGGGAGAAATGGTAAACGGGCTTATACTCAGCATTCCGGGAATGGTCGCAGTGCTTGCCGCATATCCCGTTTACGAACTCATCACCAACAGCAGAAAGGCTAAATACTCCGACGAGGTAATCCGGCTCAGCGACGAGCTTATCAATAAGTAATGGAGGACAACAAAATGAAAGAAAACAGTTTTATCGGGTATGAATACCGCAGTATTGACGTAAAGAAAAGCATGGCTTCGCTGTATGTAGACGGCTACGAAAATTTCGGCTGGAAGCTGGAGGGCTCTGAATATCCCATTACCGGGGTGGACACAGTGACTCTGAAATTCAAGCGCGATCGCAAGATATGCAACAAGGCGGAGCTGACGCGGCTCCAGAGAAATTTCGACGCCTGCGTTTCTGAGATACAGTCGCTGGAGGGCTCAAAGTATCTCAAGGCTTCTGTGGCGGCATATTCTGTTGGTATAGTTGGAACGGCATTCATGGCGGGTTCGGTTTTCGCCGTTACATCAAACCTTATCGTTCCCTGCATAATTCTCGCCGTTCCCGCATTCATAGGCTGGGCGCTGCCGTATTTCCTTTATAAGAATATTTCAAAGAAAAGAACCGAGGAGATTACTCCGCTTATCGAGAAGAAATACGACGATATTTATTCGATCTGCGAAAAGGCAAACGCGCTGCTTGGGACAAGCGACAGCGTTTAAGGGAATTGATTTTTTGCCGCAGACATGGTAAAATGATTGTATGGAATTAAGGAGGTGCTCAATGAGAGCTGCGATTTATAACGGACAGTCCTTTTCAGCCATATGCTCATAGCAAAAAACCACCGCTGCGTTGATTTGCAGCGGTGGATTTTGCCGTGTAGATTTCTATTGCATTTCTCGCCAACATGTGATAAAATAGAAGTAAATTTGAGCGGCGGGCGATACACCCGGACATAGTTACAAGTCAAAAGAAAGGCGTAATACAAATGAAATGCTTAGATCAATTAAAGGAAAACTATCATTCATCAAAGAAAAGCTGCGTTATCGTCCTGAATATCAGCGTTGCAGCAGTACTTCTCGTGATGATAAGACAGATATTTCTCGGTAATTTCCAGAATGTAATGCTGTGCGTGCTGTCCATTGCGCTGATGTATATTCCAGTGTTCCTGAAATCCAAAACGGGGATAACTCTGCCAAATGTGCTGGAAATTGCGGTTATCGTGTTCGTGTTCGCAGCGGAAATTCTTGGTGAGATCTCGAATTTCTATAACAGAATTCCGATCTGGGACAGTATTCTTCACACAACAACGGGATTTCTTGCGGCTTCCGTGGGCTTTGGGCTTATAGACCTGCTGAATACGCACAGCAAACGGATCCAGATGACGCCGCTGTTTGTTGCGCTTACTTCGTTCTGTTTTTCAATGACGGTCGGAGTAGTGTGGGAGTTCTTCGAATTCAGCGGTGACAAAATGTTCCACAAGGATATGCAGAAGGACAGAATAGTTACTACCGTTTCATCTGTTATGCTCAATCCAAGCGGAGAAAACAAGGAAATTGTGGTCAAGAACATTGACCATACCGTGCTGTACGACAAAGACGGAAACGAGCTTGCCATAATAGACGGCGGATATCTTGACGTGGGAATTACCGACACCATGAAGGATCTTGCCGTAAATATGCTTGGCGCGGCTGTTTTCTCGGCGGCGGGTTTTCTTTACATACATCGCCGTGATAAGTACAAGTTCGCCGAGGGCTTTATTATCACAATCGACAATCCGCATAACGAGAACGACAATTCCGAAAAAGAAAACGAGGAGCTGACCGATACGAAAAGCTAAGATAACTGTTTCTCTGTCGCCTGACGCGCTTGACGAAAGTGATGAATTCAAAATTCGGGAAAACAGCAATATTAGTTCCTCAGGAGGGCAAAGGTTTTTTTGTGTGTGACCTTTTTATATCTTTACAAGTACAGTTGATATAAATTTGTCCTCTTGAGCTTCCCACGAATAGCTGCCGTCATACTTTTGAGCAATATCCGAAATAATCTGTGTTCCGTATCCGTGCAGGGCTCTGTCTACCTTTGTTGTAAGCAGAGTGCCTGCATTTTCTTTTATAAATTCCTTACCCTTATAGCTATTCTCAACGCAGACTGTGTAGTAGGCATTGTATTTTACAATCGTAAGTCTGACAAACGGTTCGGAAGTCTGAACAGCCGACTCAATAGCATTGTCAAGCAGATTTGATAAAAGCGAAGACAGGTCAACCACATCAATATTTATCTCTTCCAGGGGCTGAACGGAATATGCGAAATCTATATTCTTTTCCCTGCACAATGCCGTTTTAGAAAGAATAATTGCATCAACAAAGCTATTGCCAGTATGGATAGCTTCGTTTTGAACAGGATTTATATTTTCAGCAGTTTTGTCAAGCAATGTAACTGCGTCTGCTATTTCTCCATTGTCAATCAAAGAGCGGATATTAGCAAGATGGTTTTTCATATCGTGGCGTAGTTTTCCTGCGTTGTCGCTGTTCTGCTGCTGAACCGCTATCTGTTCCTGCAATGAGCTGAAATTGTTCTCAAGCAGAAATAGCTTACTGTCACGCTGAAATCCCTTGCTTAATTCATTGAAGAAATAGACTATTATCAAGCTCATCACAAAGAATAAAGTTGACAGAGTAGTATATAAAACCGTACTTGCAGTGTCCTGCTCTGCGCTTGGATAAATCTGCAGAAATACCGTGGTTATTGCCAGAAAAATAAACAGTACAACTGCAAACAACGTCCAGAATTTGCTTCTCATATTCTTGTCTATTCTATTCAGCATTTTATAAAAAATAAAGAAAACCAATGCGTCTGCTATTTTAACTATTAAGCTGAAAATAAACCGATATATATAGTCGGCAAAGAATATATCAGTAATATCCTTGCTCATAATTAAAGACAGAATATTTCCAAGAATAATATCAATAATGCACACAATATACAGCGATATAAGCGAGTATGTAAATCTTATTATAAATTTGTCTTTATACAAAACCGATGTGCATATTAGCAAAATGACAATACATAATGGTATTTTTATGAGCACACTCAATGCGGAATATAGAAAATCGGCAACTGAGGTTATACATACAGCAAAAACAAGTGGGAGAACAGAAGCAAATCTGTTTTTTGACAGTGAATTGAAGAAAACATAGATTATCGTATTTTCAATTAAGCAAAGCACAATCTCAAAAATTACCGATTCCATTATGTAACCACCTTGGCAGAAATGATTCTTGAAAGCTGAACGAGCAGTTCCTTGCGCCTTCGCCTGCTTATGGGGAGATGTGTATTATCGTTTAGGATAACTTCCGTTTCAAGGACTTCGTACACCTTATTTACATTCACCAGAATATTGCTGCATATCTTATAAAATCCGCAGTTTGAAAGCGCGTTTTCAAGTTTTTTCAAAGACCTTTCGGTTGAAATCAGTTCGCCGCATGTGGTATAGATTTTCACTATTCCTTTAACAGACTTAATGAACATAATATTATCAATATTGATTTTTATTACGGCACTTTTTCCGCTTTCCAAAACACCAAACAGTTTTTGCTCCGGCTCTTCTTGCATATATTTCTTAAACAGTTTGACAAGTTCGTTCAAGCATTTGTCTTTATCATATTCTTTTGGGATAAACGCGCAAATGTTAAGAGCAATGACATCGTATACTTCTTCCTTATATGAACTCAAAAAAGCAATATATAAGTCACTGTCAAGCTCACGAAGCCTTGCAGCAAGCTCCTTGCCGTTTATCGAGGGCATATCAATGTCAAGAATTACTATGTTGTAACTTTGATGATTTTTGTACTCATCAAGTAATATATTGCCATCTGTGAAAAACTTGATTTCTGTCATTACTCCGGCGATTTTTTGCGCTCGTGACAGGAGCGGTTTCAAGCTTTTTTCAATATATAATTTATCATCATCACACACGGCTATTTTAATCATTTTATCACCTTTTTGTTTAGTTCAAAAACGCTATCTTTAGTTTATTATACAAGATGAACTCCAAAATGTCAATAAAGGCAAAACTGATAATCAAAATGCCGATAGATAAATCTCTGACCAAAAAACAACAAATTTTGACCAGTTACTGTATTTGGCATTGACAATTAACCTTCGAATGACTGATAATGTGAAATGAAACACCTATTGTTAATGATAAAAAAACTTATGCAAACGCCTTTTTCTCTCGGCTTAATTCTGTCCTCGCGACAAAGATTTTGTCGGCAGGACAATTAGGAGTATAACTTATGAAAACGATCGTCTGTATCACACTGAAATATTGGAAAAAGCACCTGAAAAGCGCAGCGGCGCTGCTGTTTTCGGGTGTGATGCTTACCGCTATACTTTTCGCGGCGCTTATGTCGCTCAGAGAGGAATGTGTACATTTCTATGAGAATGCCTTTGATAATCTGGGACATTATGACATACTTATCGCAAATTCCGATGACGAACTTCTGGCGCAAGCTTTGAGCGGCAGAACCGATTGTGATTACGGCGTTATAAATGTGTTGGGTAAGCTCGGATATCGGGATAAGCAGTATACCTACGGCACGATTTCGGACGAGCATAATCTGTGGCACGCGCCGCTGGAAGAGGGAAGAATGCCCGAAGCCGCAAACGAGATCGCGGCAGTCCGCACCGTGCTTGACGCTTGCTATTGGATCGGTGAATGCGGCGATACAATTACGCTTAACGGAACTGAATATACTGTTGTGGGAATTATCAACGAATATTACGGAAAATACCGCGAGGGATCGGAGCTTTGTGGCGGAAATACCGATATAGTGGTTGAAACCGGTTATTTTATTCCGCTGATATTTGTCGGCGAGAGCAGCGCAGAGCCGCTTTACCGCATTGATCTTATCGGCGGCTTCTTTGATTTTTCGGATTTAGGCAAGGGATTATACGATACAAGTGATGACATCAGATATGCGGAAAGTGTTATCAGTGATTATGACGATTATTTGTACGACCTTGTCGGTCACGAAGATCATTGGTTTGATGTGAATTGCGAACAGAATGCGTGGTACACGGAAAGTAAGACGCGTTCCGTCGGCTTCCTTATGACGATTGCATGGCTTGGCGCAGGTGTTTCCGTTCTGTCGGTATTTTCCGTGCTTAGAGGCGTTTTTTTAGAGCGCCGCAGCAGAATTTCTGTGCTGAAAAGAATAGGAATGAAAAAGCGGCTGATTGCCGCAATGTACGCATTTGAATGCGCTGTATTTGCTGTCGTTCAGACTATTATAGGAATAGCGGCAGGACTTGCGGCTTATGGCGGAATATATTTTGTAAAGACATCAATCCTCGGCGAAAAGCCATACAGTGCCTTTACCGATATCGGGATAGTATATGAAAGAACCCTCGACCCGTTTCTGTACGCAGGGCTTATTTCCGCCGCCGTTATTACGGCAGCGTATATTATCAACATACTGACAACAAATATATCTGCCCAAACTCCTCATAAAAGGAAAAAGCCGCGCTCGCTGTCAAAGGGCTTCAGAGCGGCTATGCGGCAGAGTGGAATTACCGCGGTGCAGATCATTTCGCTGACGATGATTTGTTTTTCAGTAATTCTGGGATATATGTATTACACTGACAACGGAAAAGAGTCGCTTATGTGGATTGGTTACATAAAGCCCGAAGAGGATTACAAAGCAAACGGATTCAGTATGGAGAAAAACAATATTGAGGAATATTATTACTGTAATCCGCCGCAAATTAACTCTTTCGGTGAGGACGGGAGAAATGAAACCGAATTTTTTCCATTTCTTGCGGAGGATTTCTCAAGGGGATTTGGCGATGATACAGCGGCAGCGCTCCCCGATACCGCCCTTGTCACAGGCTGTATCGGTCAGACGTTTGTGACAAGCAGCAATAAAATCAGCGGACTTACCCCGATTAATCTGTCAAATGAAATTGTACGGGAAACGTTTATTGCTCTTGCCGACGAGGATTACAAGGACTTTTTTGACGAGGGAAATCTCGGTTCAGAAAATATGTACCGCATACCGACAAAGCTTACTGTACCGCACACCATAAACGGGCTTGCTGAATATGTCACAGACGGCAAAATCAGCCTTGAGGCTTTAAACAGTGGCGAGGAAATTCTGCTGATATATCAATCAAGCGAGCCGCCGTTTGAAGTGGGGGAGGTCGTTACGCTCTATTCCGCTGCGGCAGAAAATGGCTATGGGCTTAGCGAAATAAAATCTGCTACCGCAAAAATCGGCGGGGCAATAAAGCTGCCCTCTTCGCCGGATTTGCTTGGCAAGCTCGGAACATACGCGATAAAAAGCGATTATCCCTGCAATTTTATTACCACTGCAACAGGCGCAAGGGCTTTGGGACTGCCGTGCGCAGCCTACATGGAGGTTTATTCCTCTGAAAAGCTCGGCGGCGGCATATTCCCTCTGTCGGCGGAGATGAGGGTTAAATCGCTCTCAAAAATGAAGCTGGACAGCTTAATCGACAAGGCTGCGAAATTCGCGGGCGCGGCGCTGATTTTGGCGGTGATGTCGCTGTTGGGATTTGCCGCATACTTTAACGGAATAGGGCTTAAAATACGACAGAAGGAATACGAGATTTCAGTTTTCAGAGCGCTCGGAATGCCGCTGCGTGAGCTTCGTAGGCGCATATTCCTTGACAGCGTGAAAATTCCCGTGATAGCCTCCGCAGCGGCGTATATCCTTGTGAAAACAATGCAATTCATTATGGAAAAAGGGTATGACAGGCTATGCGCAGTATATCAGGGGGAAGCAAGTATTCCTGTGCCTTTGGATACACTACGCAACACTTTGTTTCTGGACAATGTGATGTGGCAGGTAAATGCGGAAATTCCAACGCTGATATTATTTGCAATCATCTGCGCTGTTACGTTTATTCTTACCGCAACTGCGCTTAAAAAATTCAGCGGAAATATCGCAGGGGACTTAAATTCAGGGAGGACAAGACAATGATAATCGCCGAAAATCTGTGCAAAACCTACGGCAGCGGCGAGAGTGCGGTGAACGCACTCCGTAATGTTGACCTCAAAATTGAGGACGGCGAGCTGGTCGCAATTGTCGGCAAGAGCGGAAGCGGGAAATCAACGCTTCTAAATCTGCTCGGCGGTCTTGACAGCGCGTCCTGCGGCAGAGTTTTATACAATGATGTTGATATCACGAGAATGAACGAGGCGAAGCTTGCTGATTTCAGACTTTGCAAAATCGGGTTTGTGTTTCAGTTTTACGACCTTATCCCGGAGCTTACCGCCGAGGAAAATATACTGCTCCCGGCGCAGCTTGCCGGAAATAAGACGGCAGATTTGTCCAATTTATCGGAACGGCTGGGGCTTACCGACAGGCTGAAGCACTACCCAGCGCAGCTTTCGGGCGGTCAGCAGCAGAGGGCGGCAATTGCCCGCGCGCTGATAAACAATCCCGATGTGCTGCTGTGTGATGAGCCAACAGGAAACCTTGACCAGAAGACGGGGGACGATGTTATGGAGTTGCTGTTGCAGTTAAACAAAACCGAAAAGCGAACGATTGTGATTGTAACGCACAACCCGGAGATTTCGGCTCGCTGCGGACGGACGATTGAGATTGCAGACGGCACATTGACCGGCTGATTAGTCGATTTAAACTGCAATTCCAGAAGGAGTATTCCTATGATAAACCTGATATATCCGGAAAGCTATAAACGCAGTGGAAAAATAATCGACGAGAAAACCATCGAAAGCTTGGAACTGAAATACATCGCAATGCTGATTTGCCCGCATAATACCGATTTTGCGCTGAAAGTGCTTACTGAGCTTGTGACAGACGAAAGCGTAATTGAATGGCGGCAGGATATTCTGGAGGATTTTATCAATGTTCCGCAGCTTGAAATTATGCTTTATAACAGCATTCACACGATTTATGAGGGGTCGTTGTCGGTTTTTGCACAGACTGGTTCAACTCAGTCATTTTTTGAATTAAATGATAACATTTCACGAATGGAAGCGTTTGTGGATTGTATGGAACAATGCCACAAATTTGTGCTTGAATTTAGCGGGAAAATTAAATCGGCAGGCATTAAAGCCGTTCTCAAAGAGATTGAAAGCAATTACAATTCCGCTGATTTCAAAAAACTTGTGAGTGAAATCGGGGAGTTAAAAACTGCGCTTGACAATGATGTAAAAAGTGTGACTATTGGCATAAATTTTGACAACCTTATGAGACCGACAGAGGTAATGCTGCTGTCAGTTGATGATGAGCCGATACATAAACAAACGCTGTTTGAACATCTTTTCAGAAAAGACAAAAAAGCAGAGCCGCTGACTGATATTTATGTGAGAAAATACAAGGACGGACAGGTTGCCGAGGTTGACAAAAAGCTGTTTGAAGAACTGGACGCTCTTGGAAGCGACTATGTTCGCCGCGCAAACGCCGCAATTAACAGATGCTATGTTGAATGCACGGATTTTCTTGTAAGATTGTCACCGCAGATTGACTTTTATGTCGGCGCAAAAGGTTTTTGTGAACGGGTTGCAAAGATAGGATTGCCTGTTTGCTGTCCGAAAATTGCACCCAAGGAAAATCGTGTTTTTATCTGCTGTGAAATGCACGACCCTGTTTTGTCGAACAAGACTGTGACAATGATTTTGCGTGGTGATGAATCCAGACCGATACGAACAAACGATTGTAAGATGGACGATAGCGCTAGGATATTTTTAATTACAGGCACCAATAACGGCGGCAAAACGACCTATATCCGTTCCGCCGCAGTAAACAGAATTCTGGCGCAGGCAGGACTTTACGTCTGCGCAAGCGAAGCGGAAATTTCGCCATGCTCCTCAATTTTTGCGCATTATCCGCTTGAAGAAAAAGTCGGCATAGACACCAGCCGTTTCACCGAGGAATGCCGCGAACTAAAGCGAACAATAGAAGCCGCTGATGAATACAGCCTTGTTTTGCTCAATGAGAGCCTCTCGTCAACTAACCCATATGACAGTCTGATTATAGCAGAAGAATTACTAAAGATTTTTGGCAACATCGGGTGTAGTATTCTTTACACAACGCATATTTTTGAGATGACAGAAAGTCCCGACAAAATAAATGCGTTCAATCCTAAAAGCCGTTTAGGAACGCTTACGGCAGAATGCGACGAAAGCGGCAGACCAACATACAATATTACTGTTGGCAAGCCCGATTTTTCGCGCAATGCACGGTATATTTTTGAGAAATATGGCATTTCTTTTGAGGAATATAAAAAGCAGCTGAGTGAATGATATATTTATCGCAAAGCTGAAAAAACAGAAAAGGCATTACCGACCGAAAAAGCCGATAATGCCTTATTTTTTTGGATTTATCAGCAAACTGCTATTTTATCTGTTTTATCTTACAATACATCACATGAATTTTCAAAATGATCTATCCTTTGCAGTTGCTTGGGGTGGTCGAGATGAAACGTGACAGGTATAGCTTGCATTAGATCTGAATTTTCGGTTACAGATGCCTTTTCGCATTACGTTATAATAATTTGATCAGAATTGACGTAATATGCCAAATTATGGTATAATCTATTTGTGCACCAAGATCCGCTTATTGCTGATTCAGTCAGAGATAAGCGGATATGTTTATAAGAGAGGATAACGCTATGAAGATTACAGAAGAACTGATTTCATCTTATATTGATAACTTAATTGAAAATGAAAGATCTGATAATACGGTACAGAAATACCGCCGGGATTTACTGAAATTCCAAAAATATATCGGAACTAATGAGGTAACAAAGGAAGCAGTAATATCATATAAAAAAGAACTTATAGATAAGTACTCGCCAGCGAGTGTTAATTCTATGCTCGCGTCACTGAATGGACTGTTTTCTCAATACGGTCTATCAAATTTATCAGTAAAGCCAGTCAAGATTCAGAAAACCTCATTCAGAGATGATAGCAAGAATATTACACGAGAAGAGTATCTGAAACTTGTAAAGGCAGCTAATCAGAGCAATTACAGACTGTCGCTTATTTTGCAGACGATATGCTCGACCGGAATACGAATTTCGGAACTGAAATTCATTACAGTCGAAGCGGTAAATCGCGGATTTACTGACATTCACAACAAAGGTAAAAGCCGAAAAATTCTGCTTCCCACTAAGCTTTGCCAAATTCTAAAAAGCTATACCGCCAAAGAAAAAAGACTTGCAGGAGCAGTTTTTGTGACCCGCTCCGGCAAGCCTTTAGATCGTTCAAATATCTGGCATTCTATGAAAATGCTTTGCAAACAGGCAGGCGTTGATGAGAATAAAGTATTTCCACATAACCTGAGGCATTTGTTTGCACAGGAGCATTATGGAAAATTTCATGATCTATCACGTTTGTGTGATATTCTAGGACACTCCAGCATTTCCACAACCAGAATTTATACAGCTGACACAGGATATGAGCATATCCGCCAGCTAGACAGTATGAATCTCATTTGTTTTTTACCACATAATGTTGATTATGTTGTAAATTGATCGAAATGGCTGATAGGCTGTTATCCAAGATAGGTATTCCCATACAAATCAGAGTTTCCCAGTGCTCGTTTTGCTTGTTATTTTTTACAAGCTTTTCCTATATGTAAAAATATCATTCGTAAAATATATACAAAAAAGATTCGACAAATTATTGTGCGTTGACAACCGATAATAATTGTGATATAATGTTTAATGATGACTTACAACATAATCAACATTATGTTGTAAGTCATGCAGCAACATTAATAAGTGCTGTCTGTTATTGTTTATGAAGTCCTTGCCGTCAGCAAAGACTGTGTGATCGGATCGTAACTGAGGGTGTATATTAATATGGCAGTTTCTGATATAAAAAGCAGCATAACCCAGCGAAGCGACGGGCAGTTCGAAGGACAAGTCCCTGCCGGATTTGACGAGAACGGAGATATGATTTATAAGTCCGTGGTTGCCTATAACTATCCTTCGCTTCGTCACAAAATGAAATCTCTTGCAGCAGAAAACCAAAGCAATGAAACAGTTGACTTCTACGAACAGAAATGGCTGGAAACAGCCGAAAGGGGCTTGAAAGAATCAACATCTGGTCGTTATCGGAGAATATACGAAAAGTATATTAAGCCTGTAATTGGAACCCTAAAATGTTCTGAACTTACTCATGAGCATATTGATAAAATCGCGGAAAGCTGTGCAGGGTGCTCTGAAAAAACCATGGCTCTTATACTTAGCGTCCTGAAGCTCATAATCGATCATGCACGGAGCTGCGGCTGTTCAGTTCAGATCGATCTTCAGGGCTTTACTGCTGTATGGAATAAGGAACCTGAGCTTCGTATTCTGGATAAGGCCGAGTTTGCTAAGCTGAGCACGGCTGTTCTGCTTGCGCCGGATCTTACCTCAATGTGTATTTTTCTTTGCATGAACACCGGGATTCGACTTGGGGAATTGTGCGCTCTGAAACGCGAGGATATTGATTTTGACAAGAAAACACTGTCTGTAACAAAGATAATGCAGCGTGTACAAAGAAAGAGCGGAGAAACCAAAACCGCGGTCACAGTGACAGAACTTTCCGGCAGCGTTGCAAAGCGCGTGATACCCGTGCCGGAATTTGTTGTTAAAGCGGTGAGACCGCGCTTTGAGCCTATTGAAAAAGGCTGCTGGCTCACAACCGGGACATCGACGAGCTATGTTGAGCCTCGCACAATGGAAAACCGGCTAAAGCGTATCTGCGACGAGGTAGAGCTCTCTGATATAAATTTCCTTGCGCTGCGACACACATTTGCAACCCGGTGCGCGGAGGTTGGCGTAGACTCTTACGCGCTTAGCTTGATACTAGGTTTGTCAAATGTCACACAGGTAGTAAAGATGTACTACAAAGCGGAAATGGCACAGATGAATGTTCTGGAGAAGCTGAAATGCTGTTAGAAGATTTGATTTCCGTAATAATGGGTATCAAGTATAACAGGGACGAGCTTGACACTCTGAAACGAAGCCTTGATTCGATTCTTACCCAGACCTATTCTCAGTTTGAACTTATCATCTGCGAGCGCGGCTCATCTTTGCAGGCAAAACAACTGCTCAGCGAATATGCCGATCGTGACGCTAGGATAAAGCTGATAGACGGCTCAAACGCTGGTTCGTTTTCAGAGCAGCTCAACATCTGTCTGGAAAAGTCTAAGGGTACATGGGTCGCCAGAATGGACGATGACGACTATTCCTGCCCGGAGCGGTTCGAGCGTCAGCTAGAATATTTCAAAACGCACAGCGATGTAGCGTTTGTCGGGTGCAATGTCATGCTTGTTCAAGACGGCGCTGACGCTGGAGTGAAGCGATTTCCTGAAAGACCTCAGGTGCAGGATTTCCTGTTCAGTATGCCATTTATCCACCCGGCGCTGATGTTTCGGCGAAGTGCGCTTGAAGCAGTCGGGGGGTATTCCCTGCTGCCGAGGTGCGAACGGTGCGAGGATTACGACATGCTTCTGCGCATGTACGAAAAGGGTCTCTATGGCGCAAATATGCAGGAGTTTCTTTTTGTGTACTCTCTTCCGCATAATGGCGTAACTACGCGGAATTTCAGGGACAGAGCGAATGAGGTAAGTACGCGTTATTCAAGATTCAAGCAGCTCGGATTGCTGCCGCGCTGTTTTATGTATGTTATAAAGCCGTTTTTCGTGTGGCTTTTGCCATCAAGGCTACTTGCTTACCTCAAAAAGCGAAAAAACAGGAAATCACAAGAAAGAGCGCTTATGCATGACGGTATGAGGTGAATGTGTTGAACAAAGTAACAACGTGGTTCAAGAATTTTATAAAGTATCAACCGCTTCTTCGTGAGCTGGTAAAAAGAGACCTTAAGGTGAGATACCGCCATTCCTTTCTGGGCATTTTATGGACTGTTCTCAATCCGCTCTTGAATATGCTGGTAATGACCTTTGTGTTCTCTAATATGTTCAAAATGGACATAGAGAATTTCGCGCTTTATGTAATGATAGGTAACGTGGTATTCTCTTTCACCTCCGAATCAACTATGTCAAGTATGAATTCCATTGTTTGGAATGCTTCTCTGATAAAGAAAGTGTATATCCCAAAGTATATGTTCCCGCTTTCTAATATTATATCGGCGCTGGTGAATTTCAGTTTTTCATTTATTGCTATGATACTTGTAATGTTGTTTACCGGAGCTAAATTCTACGGAACGATAATCACTGTATGGATACCGCTTCTGTATTTGATGGTATTCTGTTATGGCGTGGGTTTGTTCCTGTGTTCGATAAATGTGTTTTTCCGCGATATGAGCCATTTGTATTCAGTTTTTATAAATGTCTGGATGTATGCTTCAGCAATATTCTATTCTACAAGCATACTTTCCAAGGAGCTTCTGGCTGTCGTCGAGGGAAATCCACTGTACCAGTACATAACTTTTTTCAGAGAAATCATTATGGAGGGACGCTTTCCCTCAGCCGGGCAAAACCTTGTTTGTATCGCGTGGTCGCTCGGAGCATTGCTGGTAGGAAGCCTTATCTTCAACAGGACGCAGAAAAAATATATACTGCATATCTAAGAGGTAGCTGTTTATGACTGAAGAATGTCAGAAAAAGAATAATTATTTTCTGAATACCATGCTCAATGAGCTTGAAAAATATGACATCGTGTCATTCAATATATTTGACACCCTTATTCTGCGTGACGTACTCTTTCCTCAGGATATTCTCAAGCTGCTTGCAAAAGAGGTAGAAAAAGAATATGGGGTCAAGGATTTCAACTATATCCGCATGAATATTGAAGCAGAGGTGCGCAACAGAGCTGTTCAGCAAGATAATTCCAAGGAGGATATACCTCTTGACGAAGTATATGCGGAAATAGGTGCGCGATATCCTGAACTTCCGGTCCATGAGATCAAGAACATGGAATGCGAGCTTGAGATCAGTCATTCTATGGTTAATTCTCTGATAAAAAAGCTCTTGGACGCGGCGTATTCATCGAAGAAAACAGTGCTTTTGCTGGCTGATACCATTATTCCTCAGGAAACTATTTCACAAATATTGAATCAGAACGGCATTACAAATTGGGGCGGTTTATATCTTTCCAGTGAGCTGAAAATGGCTAAATGCACCGGCAGTATGTATAGATATATCGTCAACGACAAAGGTTATGACGCTGCAAAATGGCTGCATATAAGCAACGATCCGGCTGACATAAATGCGGCGAGATCAATTGGCATCACCGCTGGCTTTATTCGTGCTCCGCGGGATTGGTTCTTCATGGAGAGGGCGAAAAAACACAGCGAGGAAGAAGCGAAAAGCGGAGAGCATTTTCCTGAAGCTCCCTTGCCGGACGATTTGAATTTCTCTCACAAAACAGCGGTCGATATAAACAGCAGATTTACGGAAACCAGCGCCTGCGACAGTGATGTGGTCATTTCTGCTGAAAACATATCTATGATGTTCAACATGAGCAAGGAGAAGGTAGACAACCTAAAAGAGTATGTTATCCGTTTCCTGAAGAGGCAGCTCAATTTTACACAGTTCTGGGCGCTCCGTGATGTTGATCTTGAGGTTCATAAGGGTGAGCGCGTTGGGCTTATAGGACTTAATGGTTCTGGAAAAAGCACAATGCTGAAAATAGTGTCCGGCGTACTCAGCCCGACAAAGGGAACGGTAAGCATTAAGGGCAGTGTTGCTCCGATGATAGAGCTGGGTGCAGGATTTGATGCGGAGCTGTCTGCCAGAGAGAACGTGTTTCTTAACGGCGCTATTCTTGGATATGACCACGAGGAAATGGAAAAGTACTACGATAGTATCATTTCTTTTGCTGAGCTTGAGGATTTCCAAGATGTTGCAATAAAGAATTTCTCATCGGGCATGATCTCGCGACTTGGTTTTGCTATTGCAACTTGCAGAGTACCAGATGTTCTGATAATCGACGAGATACTCTCCGTAGGTGATTTTGAATTTCAGGAAAAGTGCCACAAGCGCATGAAACAGCTCACGGAAAACGGAACTACTGTTCTGTTTGTATCCCACTCTGCCGGGGATATCATTAATATGTGCGACCGTGCAGTATGGCTTGACCACGGAAAAGTGGTGGCAGAGGGCGAAGCGCAGTATATCGTAGAGAAGTATCTAAATAAATAATCATTTGGGGTGATACGAATGAACAAAAAGTCGGTAAATCCGGTAAAGCTGATAACAATGATTGCAATGCTGGTCTTTGCTGCTTTAAGCATCTATATTGCAGTAACAAATTCCAAGCCGGAGGAGGATGCCGTCGTTGAACAGAATGATGTGATAACGCAGTATGTTACGCTGAACATCAATCAGTGCGATCTTCTGGTAGATACCTACGGGAATGGGGCAGTATATGATACTGTAACGTTAAGCACTGATAAACCTAACCCAATTATAGCAAGTGATTTTTCCGGGTATAAGCTATATATCAATGATACAGAGATACTGCCGGGCGGTGCTGTCAGCATTGAGCTTCCGTCAATGTCGCTCAGCGATAAGATCACTCTTCGTGTTGTTGAGGAGAAATCTGGCGCAGAACGCGTGAATTATATCAACACCATTCCGCCTTCGTTCAACAATATGCAGATTATCTCGGACAACCCAGAGGCGGGTTACTACTACTTTAACCTCGACGGATATGTATACAAAATGTCAACCGATGGAAGGCTCGTATACTGGCGCATGGCAGGAGGCGCGGACGCTTCCCTTGGAGGAAACGACTTTAAGCGCACAGAGGTTGACGGAAAGGTTTATTACAGCTTTCTTTGGGGTGGGGATTCCACAGAATACCCCTATCTTTCGGGTGTGAAATACGGCAGAATGCAGGCTCTCGTTCTGGACGAGAACTATCAGTTTGTGGATCATATTCAGTTCATGCTTCCGTCTGAAAAAATCGGCGCAAACTGTCGGCTTGCAAATGTTCAGTTCTCGGTGCTCGGAGATCATCACTACCTGCTTACCGCGTATGTTGGTAAGAACGTTGACAATATTCCTTCGTCTGTGCCTCATACCGAGCAGGGAGTGCGCGTAACTGCTGCGATAGTGCAGGAGATAAAGGACGGTCAGCTTGTCTTTGAATGGGACAGCACAGACTACCCTGAACTGTACGCGCTTAACTCTGCCGCAGACTACTACAATAAGAGCGAATACTGGACGGATTATATCCACCTTAATTCTGTGGCGGTAGACCCTGCGGACAACAACCTTGTGCTTTCTCTCAGCAATGCAGATACCATAATCAAGATTGATCGCACCAGCGGAAAGATACTTTGGAAGCTGGGCGGATTAGCAGATGAATTCGGGCTTTCCAACGAGCAGAAATTCTCTCATCAGAACGATGTTAGAATTACCTCTGACGGAGCAATAACAATGTTCAACAACGGCGTCCCGAAGGTTACAGTTGACGAAAACGGACAGACCGTATTTGGTCAGAGCACCATAATCAAGCTCAGGATAAACGAAGCCTCTAAAACGCTCGTTTCATTTGAGGAATACGCCTGCGACGGCGCTTATTCGCCGGATATGGGCAGCGCTCAGGAGCTTTCCGACGGAAGATATGTTGTGGGCTGGGGCGAGAGATATACAGCAACTCCCCTGTTCTCGGAGATTGATTTCAAGATCGGTAAAACCCTGTTCGCGCTGGTTCGCCCGAATTACAACGGCTCGAACCTTTATAGGGTGTACAAATGTCAGAGTTGAATCAAAACGGCATCATGCCCGAAATCAAGATTTTCGTTTCGCACAGGATCGACATAAACAGCGAGCTTGTTGACAATCCACTGTACGTTCCGATGAGGTGCGGTGCGGTGTTCGATAACGAAAACCCAATGAACATTGAGGGAGACGACACCGGGGACAATATCTCTGAAAAGAGAATGTCCTACTGTGAGTTTACCGTTCAGTACTGGGCGTGGAAAAACGCAAAAGCTGATTATTACGGTTTGTGCCATTATCGGCGGTATTTGGCGTTTGCTGATAAGCAGTTCAAAACGGACGAATTCAACATGATTCATTCTGCGGAACTTACTCCGTCGCAGGAAAAAAAGCTGGGACTTCTTGACAGCAGGAAAATGGCACATCTTATTTCGCAGTATGATATCGTTACCTCACAATATGCCGATGTAAGACGGATTCCCCTGCCGAAAGGTCACGCCGAAACGGTAAGAGAGTTGTGGGAAGCGCACGACGGTCTGTTCTTTGAGAAATACATTATCGACGAGATGTTCGGAATAATCGAACGACGGTTTCCGCAGTATCTTCAATCGGCGAGGGAGTATTTTGACGGATCGCTTCACCGCGGATTTAATTGCTTTGTGATGAAAAAAGAGCTTTTTTCCCGAATGTGTGAGTTTCAATTCGCGGTAATGGACGAAATCGCAGAGCGGATTGATACCACAGGGTATACACAGACCATGAAGCGCAGTCCCGCTTTTATCGGCGAAATGCTTTACGGCATTTTCATCTATCATCTTACAACAAGGGAGAATGTTCGGGTAAAGGAGCTTCAGCTCGCGTTTTTTGCAAATACAGATAAAATCAAGAGCAGATTTGATTTGTTCCTGCGTACAACCCTTTGCCGTGCAGACAAAATAGCACGCGCCGTCATTGACCCGCTGTTTCCGAAAGGAACGGTGAGGCGCGAAAAGATTAAGGATATATTTTTCAGCATAACTCATGCGAAACGCCGGGGGGAAGCTGATATCAAGCAACAAGAGAGGTAATTATTATGAAAAAAACATTCAAGCCCGTACCAAATGTTGATTGTCTGAAATACAAAGGAACACCTGAAAAGCCGGATATAAAGATTTTTGTATCTCACAGAATTGATCTTAACAGCGTTACAATTGACAATCCGCTATATATCCCCGTTCGCTGCGGAGCAACCTTTGATGAACGAACCGAAGAAGAAATCGGCGGAATGCTCGGAGATGATACCGGAGATAATATTTCGGAGAAGCGGGATAGTTTTTGCGAGTTGACCGTTCAATATTGGGCTTGGAAAAATGTTAAAGCTGATTATTATGGATTATGTCATTATAGAAGATATCTGAGCTTTTCAAATACATTATATAGTGAAAATTTGAATGAAAATCAGTGCGGACTCGTTGTCGCTAATAGTTTCCAAAAAGCGAATGAAAGCTTTAAGCTCTGCGAAGAAAAAACTATGCGAGAACAGATTTCAAAATATGATATAGTGACAATTAGAACTTTTGATGAGCAAGCTGTATCAAATAAGACAATATATGAAATGATGAAGAACGATTTTGTACATTATGATATTTCAGCAGTTGATTCATTGATTGCTTTAATTAGCTCTAAGTATCCGTCAATTTATCCCTATGCATTAGAGTATTTTGGGCAATCACGTTGTAGATTGTACAATCTATTTGTTATGAAGAAAGACATCTTCTATTCTTTCTGTGATTTTGAATTTAATATACTTGAAAGCCTTGAAACTTCAATTGATTTGACTTTTGCAAATTTTGAAAAACAAAGACTGCTGGGATATTTAGGCGAACACTTATGGGGTATATATGTGCATTATCTATTAAGCACAACAAAGACAACAATTCTAGAATTGCAGGGAGTTTTTTTCAAAAATGTTGTTCCTGTTCGTGATATTAAGCCCGCTTTTAATAAAAGAAATGTTGCAACTGTTTTTTCAAGTAGCGAGGGATTTGTTCCATATATGGGAGTTGCAATAAAGTCACTGCTTGACTGTTCAAAAAAAGAAAATAATTATGACATTATAGTTTTGGAAAAATCAATTTCCGACTTTCAGAAAGAGCGTTTATCAAGCCTTGTTGAAGGATACAGTAATGTGAGCCTAAGGTTTGTGAATGTTTCGCATATGGTCAATGATGTGAAATTTTTCTTGGCTAACAACAAAGAGTTGTCAGAAGAAACATATTATACGATTTTAGTACCGTGGGTACTAAAAAATTATGACAAAGCGTTAGTTCTTGATTGTGATATCATAATTAATCGAGATATTGCTGATTTGTATTTTGATGATATTTCAAAATATTACATTGCTGCAGCAAAAGAAATAATATATCTAGGTTTCCTCAACAGTCCTTTGGTAAATGTTAATGACTCTTTGCGTAAATATACGGTTGAAAAACTCGGCGTAAAAAAACCTTTTGATTACTTTCAAGCCGGTGTTTTATTAATAAACACAAAAAAATTCCGTGAAAAATTTAATTTAGAAGAGTTGCTCGATGAAATCAATAACAACAATTTCAACATTGTTGAACAAGATTTGTTGAATAAGATTTGCTATAACCACGTTAAGATATTAGATTATTCATGGAATTTCATGTCATGTATATCTGATTTAACTTGTTCGCATCTGTCATTGTCACCCAAAATAGAATATGACAAGTGGAAAGAAGCTTCAAAGAATCCATATATATATCACTATATTACAGGAATGAAACCGTGGAGATACCCCAATTTGCAATATGCAGATAAATGGTGGAAAGTTGCAAGAACAACCCCATTTTATGAAATTGCAATATCTAGTATACGTTCAGACGCAATTCCCACTTTAGAAAATGCAATATATGATTTGCAACGTGCAGTCGGTTTTTTTGAAACCCGTTCCCCCGCCAAAAAAGCCCTTGATACCAAATACCCCATAGGGTCAAAAAAGAGAAAAATTTTAGAGGCATTCTGCCCCTATGGCTCCCGGAGGTGGAAGATGGCGAAGAAATTATACTACTTCTTCCACCCCAGTCAGAAACCTCAACAGTAACGGAAAGGACGAGAAAAATGAAAGTTGTAATACTCGCCGGCGGTTTCGGCACGCGTATCAGTGAAGAAAGCCAGTTCAAGCCCAAGCCCATGGTAGACCTCGGCGGAATGCCGATCCTGCTTCACATAATGAAGCTATACAGCGCGCACGGATTTAACGAGTTCGTTATTTGCGCAGGTTACAAGCAGCACGTCATAAAGGAGTATTTCGCGGATTACTTCCTGCACACCTCAGACGTGACGTTCGATTTCACCAACGGAAAGAACGAAATGACCGTCCACCAGAACCATTCCGAGAAGTGGAAGGTGAGCGTTGTTGATACCGGACTGAATACCATGACCGGCGGACGTGTAAAGCGCGTTCGCGACTACATAGGAAACGAGCCGTTCATGCTGACCTACGGCGACGGTGTTTCTGACGTGAACATCACTAAGCTGCTGGAATTCCACAAATCTCACGGTAAAATGGTGACTATGACCGCATACAACGCGGGTCAGCGCTTCGGTGTGCTGGACATTGACGAAACCGGTCACATCAAGGAATTCCGCGAAAAGACAAAGGGCGATGGAAACATGATAAACATAGGGTTCATGGTTTGCCAGCCGGAGTTCATCGACTACATTGAGGGCGACTCCACCGTGCTGGAAAAATCGCCGCTGGAAACCGCCGCAAAGCTGGGACAGCTTATGGCGTACAAGCACGAGGGCTTCTGGCAGTGCATGGATACCGTGCGGGAAAAGGAGCAGCTTGAAAAGATGTGGAACAGCGGAAACGCTCCGTGGAAGGTGTGGTAATTATGGATTTGTCATTTTACAATGGAAAAACCGTCCTTGTCACCGGTCACACCGGCTTCAAGGGCAGCTGGATGTGCAAGGTTCTCGCCATGCACGGCGCGAAGGTTATAGGCTATGCACTGAACCCGCCAACCATGCCATCGCTTTTTGAGGAAGCTCATATTGCAGACAGCATCACCTCTGTAATTGGCGACATTCGCGACCTGAAAAGCCTTAACGAAACAATGCAGAAATACCGTCCCGAAATCGTGATACACATGGCAGCTCAGCCTATCGTGCGCGAAAGCTACGCAAACCCGGTGTACACCTACGAAACCAACGTCATGGGAACTGTGAATATCTGCGAAGCGGTGCGGCTTTGCGACAGCGTTAAGAGCTTTGTGAACGTCACCACCGATAAGGTGTATCTCAACAACGAGTGGGAATGGGGCTACCGGGAAACAGATGCTCTTGACGGCTACGACCCGTACAGCAACTCGAAATCCTGTTCAGAGCTGGTAACTTCAAGCTACATAAAGTCGTTTCTGAATGAGAAGGGCGTTGTTACTTCTACCTGCCGCGCCGGCAATGTTATAGGCGGCGGTGACTTCGCAAAGGACAGAATTATTCCCGACTGCGTTCGGGCTATGGAAAAGGGCGAAGCAATAGTAGTGCGTAACCCCTATTCCACAAGACCGTATCAGCACGTTTTAGAGCCGGTAACGACCTATCTCATGCTTGCGGCAATGCAGTATGAAAATCCCACGCTGGCAGGCAGCTACAATATAGGTCCGGACGACTGCGACTGCGCGGCGACAGGCGAACTGGTGGATATTTTCTGCAAGGCGTGGGGCGAGGACGCTTCATGGAAAAACGTTGCTGAAGCGAACGCTCCGCACGAAGCTAACTTCCTGAAACTGGACTGCTCAAAGATCAAGTCCGCACTGAAATGGAAGCCTCGCTGGCACATCACCGACGCAGTGGAAAAGACCGTGGAGTGGAGCAAGGTATATCTTTCCGGTGGCGATGTCAGCGCGGTTATGGAAAAGCAGATCAAGGAATATCTGGAGGTTCATAAATGAAAAAAGCACTTGTGACCGGAGCGAACGGCTTTGTCGGCAGCGCTCTGGTAAGGGATTTGATTGCAAACGGCGTTGAGGTAATTGCGCTTGACCGTGAGGGCTGCAACAGCAATATTCCGGCAGGGGTGCGGTTTGTTCCGCATGAGCTTGCAGAAAGCGAAAAGTTGCCGGAACTTATTCCAGACAGAGATATAGACGTGTTCTATCACTTCGCGTGGGTCGGTTCGGCAGGTCCGGCTAGAGCGGACACCGCTTTACAGCTTCAGAATGCGCAGTGGACAGTGGACTGCCTGCGCGCCGCAAAGGAAATGAACTGCGGGAAATTCGTATGCGCCGGCTCAATAATGGAACACGAAACGATAGCCGCGGCTTATAGTCAGGGCAATAAACCGGGACTTGGCTACATATACGGTAGCGGAAAGCTGGTCGCGCATACCATGTGCATGAGCGTTGCGGCAGACATTGGAATGAACCTAGTCTGGGCGAAGATAACAAACGCCTACGGCGCTGGGGAGCTTTCGCCCAGATTTGTGAACACAACTATCCGCAAAATCATCAATAACGAGCCTTTACAGTTCACCAGCGGAACGCAGAATTACGATTTCGTGTATATCGACGACGTTGCGAGGGCATTCCGGCTTATCGGTGAGAATGGAAAGCCGTTCTGCCATTATCTTATCGGAAGCTCCAACGCAAAGCCGCTGAGAGAATTTGTGCTTGAAATGAAAGCAGCGCTTGCTCCGGACAGGGAGTTTATTTTCGGCGATGTTCCGTTCACCGGCGTCAATATGCCGCTGGAGGACTTCGACTGTTCGCTGACTGAAAAGGACACAGGGTTCAGGGCGGAAATTCCTTTTGGCGAGGGCGTTAAGAGAACAATGGATTGGATAAAGGAGCAGAGCAGATGATACAGAAATTTGAATTCCACAAGACCGAAATTCCCGGACTTATTGAGGTAACTCCGTTCAATGCAGACGATATCCGCGGCTGTTTTACCAAGGATTATTCAAAGGAAGTATTTGAGGCGAACGGAATAAAGCACGACCTTGCCGAGGTATTTTACACCACAAGCTACAAGGGAGTTATCCGCGCGCTGCACTTCCAGCGGGAAAAGCAGCAGCCGAAGCTGGTGCGCTGCATTCACGGTCATGTGTATGATGTTGTGGTCGATCTGCGAAAGGACAGTCCGACTTTTAAGAAGTGGCTCGCATTTGAGCTTATCGGCGAAAAGCATAATGAGATACTTGTACCCGCTGGATGTGCACACGGTTATTTGGTTCTTGAAGATAGCATCGTATCCTACAAGTGCGCCGAGAAATTCTACGGCGAGTACGACGACGGAATTATGTGGAACGATCCGGATATCAACGTTGACTGGAAGCTTGACCGTGTAGGTGGAATTGATAAGGTAATTCTTGCGGATAAGGATAAGAATTTGCAGAGCTTTGCGGAGTTTATGAATGAGTACGGGGGGTTCTGATGGGAAAATTTAGTTACGAAGCGCTGGTCGTCGGCTGTGGATTATCCGGTGCGGTAGCTGCAAGGCATCTTGCAGAGGATTGCGGAAAGCGCGTCCTAGTTATCGACAGACGCTCTCATATTGCGGGAAATATGTATGATTTCAAGGATGAAAACGGCATTCTGGTGCAGCTTTACGGACCGCATATATTCCATACTAAGAAGAAAGAGCTGTTTGATTTCATTAGCAAATACGCCGACTGGGAGCATTATGAGCTTACCTGCATGGCGAAGATAGACGGCAAATTCACCCCGTCGCCATTTAATTTTCAGACGATCGACGATTACTACCCTGCTGAAGATGCCGCTGAGTTAAAGCGGCATATAAAGGCAGTTTACGGAAAAGCCGAAAAAACCACCATAGTTGAGATGCTTAATTCTACTGACCCTGTAATAAAGCAGTATGCACAGTTCCTTTTCGATAAGGATTACAGCCTTTACACGGCAAAGCAGTGGGGAATCTCCCCGTCTGAGATAGATGTCAGCGTTCTCAAGCGTGTTCCTGTGCTGTTTTCATATAAGATCGGGTATTTTGATGACGAATATCAGGTAATGCCGAAAGAGAGCTTTGTTGCGTTCTTTGAGAAGCTGCTTGACCATAAGAATATTGAAATCCGGCTGGAAACAGACGCAGCTTCATTCATCAACGTTGAAAACGGAACACTATTTCTGAACGGTGAGCCTGCAACTATTCCTGTGATATACACCGGTGCAATTGATGAACTGCTATGCTACAAATACGGCAAGCTACCGTATCGTTCTCTCAGGTTTGAATATCGGACAGAAAATACCGACAGCTATCAGGACGCACCGGTAGTTGCTTATCCGCAGGCAGAAGGCTTCACTCGGATAACCGAATATACAAAGCTGCCTGTGCAGAAAACGAATGGGAAAACAAAGATAGCAGTAGAATATCCTCTGCAATATGCCCAGAATAATGGAAGTGAGCCATATTATCCGATACTGACCGAGGAAAGCCAGAAGCAGTACGCAAAATACCGCAGGGAAGCTGACGAAATCGAAAACCTGTTCCTCTGCGGCAGACTTGCTGATTTTAAGTATTACAATATGGATCAGGCACTGGAAAATGCGCTTCAATTATGCGAGCGGCTTACTTGATAAAAACGTATTAATAAGAAACCCGTCAAGGTCTTAACAAACGAAGCCTTGACGGGATTTTTGTTTACCGGCTGTAAGTCTTAGTGATGAAAGGACATGATCCTTCATTCTGAACAAGCCAGCTTAATTTCAAATTTGCTTCCAAGTACCCCATACGCCATTGATCTTTGCGATTTCATAAATATCATTTTCATTGATATCAATGGCAATGATCCTGATACATTCATCGCTTAGCTTGTATGCTTTGAAGAAGAAATCACCGTTTTCATATGGGGCATCAGTCGCTCCGCAGATTTGCCAGCCAAACTCGGCACAGATGTCACCAGCCCCGGAACGGTAGTTTTCCGCGTAGGTCTTTGCGCTTTGCTGAGTTACCGTGGGGAGAGTTACCGGTTGGAAATCTTCCGCTTGCTTTCCTCCGACAGTGTCAGCGTGTATACCATTGTATCCACCAATATAAGAAGAGCTTTTTATTTTTACATTCTCAATGGCTGCATTAGGAGCAATAAACGGCGTTGCGGTTGTTCCCGGTTCAAGCTTTGCATTTTTTAGTTCGACGGAGTATTCTCCGGTATAGACAACATAAGGATATGCAAACCATATATCAGCCTCACTGAAATAGGTTAATGCGGAGCAGTAAGGTGTTTCTCCGTATGGTACGATAGAACCGTTTTTATCGGCGTTTAAGATTGCGGAATATCTTGTTCCGTCTATTTCTACCGACATGGTGTAGTTTTTGCCTTCTTCGATAACTCCACTGCATATGTTCTGTCTTATACCCACATTTGATCCGGTGTTTTCGATTCGTACTCCGCCGGAATCAAGCGGAAAAACAGTAATACCTCCTGTGCTATCTGCCTGAATCACCCAGCGGTCAAGACATTCCTTTTCTCCCTCCGAGTAAACGGACTTTCCTGCCTGATTAATCTTGAAATCAGAATTATCTAGTAAATTCGGGTTGATATAGTTTATCTCGTTCCAGCTTGCTTTTTCCGCAGCAGTGACGTGTATATCCGCATTACCAGCGTGATCCTCAATAGCGGCTCTTGCTACCTCGTCAGCACCCGAGCCGCCGCATTGTGCTGACGCCTTAAAAGGGTTGGTACTGTAATCACTTCCAATGAGCTGTACTGCGCCTGTCCCCAACAGATAAACTGTGCCGTTTGCATCAAAGACGGGGGCGCTGCCGCCCGCCGGAACAGAGATCACTCCGTCCGCCCCTGCGATGATTCCTGCGCACTTAGACGCATATATTATTGATGTACCGTCGTTTCTGAGCCATGCATTACTACCATTGAACTTTTCCTTCACTTCGTTGCCTGCCATGATTATTGTTTTCACATTATCCATGCAATTTCTCCTTTCGTATTAACAGGAAACTCTGATTTTTCCTGCTAATTTAAATTTAATACACACACTACTGCATTTTTCTGCATATTATGATATCTTTATAATTCTGTTTTTTCATATTTAGAAATTGAAGTGAACTATGTCAAAACATACCCAATAGATTCTGCAAATCTGCCAACTCAAATTCTCTGTGTTATGGAATTGTAGCGTAAAGAACAAGCGTTTTGGGGTTGTGTTGTGAGGTGTGTATCCTTCGAAGAGCATTAGCCTCGGCGTGGGAAATGTGTCCGTTCGCGGTAGATTCGCTTTTTGCGAGAGAATAGACGTATATATCAATGGCTCGAATGCGTATATGCTGTCGGGTGAGCTTGCTACGCTGCTTTCGGGAAGATACGTTGAAATTCATATGCTGCCGCTGTCTTTGGCAGAATACCGGGAGCTTGTCGGCGGCGACAAGCGTGACGCATGGTGAACGCCCGGCTGTTCCAGAAGCTTTCAATTGCCCCTTCGGGTTGAAATAATACAATACCGACGAATACATGAGCGTACTCGCCGGTATTTTTCAGTTTAAAATGTTAGTAGATGTGTTCGTCATCCTAATGTGAAGGTGAGGGTATCTTCGTTGTAGGAGGCATTGTATTCATAAGGGTAAGCGCTGTATTTCGCTGCGTCATCAAAGTAGTTGTCTAACTTGTCATACAGCTCCGAGATTATCAGGGGAGAGCAGTAGTATGTGGTGCTGTAATTCCCGGAGAGATACTCGTTTGAGCTGATTTCAACTATCGCGTCATACGCAGACTGAACATCGATGTAGTAATCAAGACCATTTGCTGCGAAATAGTTGAATTCCGTGGAAACTGCCTTTGTTTTGCTGCTGAACGGGAACCAGGATTCAATGGTGTGGTCAAGGCTCAAAACAGCGTCAGTCACGCAGAAATAGCTGTGATACAGGTTCTTATAGCCTTGCGGGTCGTCGAAGGTAACGTCCATGTTGTACCATTCATCGTTTAGCTTAAGGCGGTTCCATTCGTGATAAACATCAGAGTTTCCTGCTGTTTTTCCGTTTACATCAACGCACTGAATGCCGATGCTCTGGCAGAGATAGCAGAATGCCTGAGCGTATCCGCAGCAAATCGCGTCGCCGTAAACCAACGGGCCATATGCGCACATGGTTCGTTTGTCGCCGCTGTCGTTATAGTCCGTGCGGTTCACCAGTTCGTCGTGGATCGTCACCACAGAACCGAACAGGTCGGTTTTGTCAGTTATTTTGTTGAGGATCTGTTTTGCGGAGGCTTCGATCTGCTTCTGCATCTTTTCGCCCTCGACCTTGTTCCAGCGGTACGCCGGTTCAAATCCGTTGATGTAGGTTAGGCCGTTCTTTTCGTAGTAATAGTATGTGTAATTGTCATCTATGTAGAAGAACTGAGGGTTCTCAAATCTCATCAGCTCAAAGACGTAATCCAGCCTGTCTAACGTATAAGTATCGGCGGGAATGTCAACGTATTTCGAGTAGCCCTGTATCGTATCGAAGAGTATCTTGTACAGCTTTTTCTCGCTGGCATTAAGCTGCTGATAGTAGTATTTGTCCTTATAGGAAAAAAGGATAGAACTTGTGTCTGTAATATCATATTCCTTGGTGATATAGTAATTGCTCCAGCCGGTCTTGACCGCTAGGACGCGCAGCGTGCATTTTGAGTCCACCTTTATTCCGGCGGTGTTGTACAGCTTGGATTTGGTGGTGGGCTTGCTGCCGTCAAGGGTGTAGTAGAATTTCACACCCTTAACCGGAGATGACAGGCGCACTGTTTTCGCAGAATCATAGCTGCCCGCGTCCGGGGTTACAGTTACCTTTGGGGTGAGCTTATACGATACGGTGACAACCTTGCTCTTCGTGTTGCCGGATTTTGCGTAGAACTTGATGGTTGTGTTTTTGGAGATCGTTATCGCCTTTGTGTATTTCTTGTAGGAGCCTCCGTTCACGCTGTACCAGATGACCGCGCCCTTTGTGGAGCAGCTGAGCTTCACGGTCTTTGCCTTGGACGTGTTGTAGGTGCCGGATTTCAGCGACGCCTTTGGCGTGGCGACAGTTGTGGCTGCGTCAGCGACTACCGATACTCCGTCAAACCCTCCCGGCAGGGGAGCGTAGAATAATCCCGCTGCCATTACTGCGGATAAAGCCGCGGCAGCTATCCTGTTTCGTAGTTTCATAAAATATCCTCCTTTTATTCAGTAATATAGCATTTCAAGGTTTCCGCTGAGCCATTCGCAGATCTCATCTGCCTGTTCCTGCGTCAGACCGTTTCCTGAAACATCGACTATTCCGTCTACCGTCAGCCCTGCAAAGTCGGATATGCTGTCATCGTTGATGCTGTTATTGTCAAGATACAGCTCTGAGATACTTTTGCAGTCCCGAAGCGGCGATGGGTCGGATATCCAGTTATACCCGAGGTAAATCTTGGTGAGTGCTGGCTTATCGGCAAGCGGCGAGATGTCGCTGATGCCGCAGTTGTGGAAGCATACCATAGTGAGCTTGCTCATATTCTTCACCGCGGAGAAGCTGCTGCCGATATTGCATTCGTTGAAGCCTATCTGCGTAATTTTTGTGCAGCCCGACAGCGGGGAAATATCCGTCACTTTGGTGTTGCAGAACCACACGTTGTCCAGCTTTTTCTTTCCCTTCAACGCTGAAATATCTGTGATGGGATTACCGTTTCCGCTTATCCCCACAAGGTCTGAAAGTCCCTTTACCGCCGAAATATCAGATACGTTGTTGTTCTCAAAATACAGGTATTTCAGCTTAGGCATTTCCTTTACAAACGAAATGTCTGTAAGGCTGTTGTTGTTGAGTATCAGCGTGTCAAGGTTTTTCATGTATTTCAGGTTCTTGACGTCGCTGTTCTTAAGCCCCTTTCCTGAGAGGTCAAGCGATTTAAGGTCGGTGGAATAGCTCTTGCCGCCTATCTGCACCGAGGTTACCTCCTCCGGCTTGCTCTCCACGGGCTTTGCGGTGGTCGTGGTGGTAACGGGCTTAGTCGTGGTGGTAACAGGCTCTGCGGTGGTAGTTGTGGCTTTCGTGGTAGTAGTCACGGCTGGCTTTGCTGTCGTGGTAGTTGTGACTGGCTTCGCGGTAGTCGTGACTGCTTTTGTGGTGGAAGCCGTGGTAGTTGTCGTTTCGGGTTTCGGGTCTGAGCTTTCCGGCGGGATCTCCTGCTGGGAATATTCGTTCCGGACAGGCTCCACTGGGGTCACCATTTCCCCGGAGTTCTGCTTTCCGCCGGAATTAAGCGCTACTGCGATTATCACCGCGGCGGCTGCGACTGCGGCAGTTCCGCCTGCTGCGGCGATTATCGGTTTCTTGTGCGCCGCAAAGAAGCCTGCCGGCCTTTCCTGCGTTGGAGCTTCTTCGGTGCGCATAGTGACCACAGGCTGCTGGACATTCTCCGTGCGCTGAATTGTCGCGGTGGAAGCTCCGAACGGCATTGCTGTGCGGAATCCCTCTGCCGGGGCGCTTTCCTGCGGGTGAGGCACAAATATCGGCTCGGGAGGGAAGGACACCTGATTCAGCGCCCTGCGCATTTCAAAGATATCCGCGTATCTGTCCGGAATTTTGAGCATGGTAGCCTTGACGATAATGTTCCACAGCTCTTCGTTGATGTTAAACTTGTTTTCTGTGAAGTTGTCGTCCTCGTCAAGCCTTGTCATCGGATCATCGGGAATATCCCCGGTGAGAGCGTAATACAGCGTCGCGCCGAGGGAATAGATATCCGTCCACGGCCCCTGATCGCCCTTTTTCTTGTACTGCTCCAGCGGGGCGAAGCCGGGCTTCAGGATAACCGAGAAGCTCTGGGAATGCTCCGCCACGACTTGACGCGCCGCGCCGAAGTCTATTAGCTTGATCTCACCGTTGCTGCACAGCATTATGTTGTCCGGGGAGATATCCCGGTGGAGTACAGACGCGCTGTGCGCCGCCATAAGCGCATTGGAAACATTCTGCGCGAGAAACAGCGTCTGAGCGGCGTTCAGCGTTCCTGTGTTCTGTACATAATCCTTTAGGGTGCGCCCGCTGAGGTACTCCATTGAGAAATACACCGTGTCGTTCTCGTAGAAGAACTCATGCACCGCCACGATATTCGGGTTGCCGTTAAAGCGGGAAACCAGCTTCGCTTCCTCGTAGAAACGCTCCGCGCCGGACTTGAACACGCTTGCATTCTCCGCTGTGGAAACCGCAACGGTTGGATTACCTGACGTTCTCAGCGCAAGACCGTATGGGTAGTATTCCTTTATCGCAGCCTTTTTGCCGGTGGTGGTGTCGTAGGCAAGATATGTGATTCCAAAGCCGCCCTTGCCTATCGTCCTGCCCACTATGTACTTTCCAAGCAGGATACTGCCCGGTTTGAGAACATTGTGGTCTGCGGCGGGTACTGCCGGGTCAAAGCCGCAGTGGGGGCAGGGCTGGGAGGTTATCTCCTCAAAGCAGCTCTCACACAGCTTTTTGCCGTTAAATTCGATCATTTATGATCACCTCGTTTGATGTGTTATGCTAAATCTTTATCTCCGGGCTTCCATTTATCTTTGCGGCTATGCGGTCAGCTTGTTTCTGCGTCAGCCCATTGCCAGTAAGATAAATCATATCAGTTACATTAAGTCCTGTGAAGAAATCAATGCTGGTTTCGGATATACGATTATTGACAAGGGTAAGCCAAGATATGCTTTCGCAGTCCTTAAGCGGTGATACATCTGATACCATGTTATTATTGAGGGCTATCATGGATAGTTTTTTCTTTCCGGCAAGCCCAGAAATATCGTAGATACCGCAATCAGCTAAGTAGACCTCTTTGAGATTGCGCAGATCCTTCAACGCGCATAAGCTACCGCCGATATTAGATCCATTGAAGAATATAACTGAAAGATTTGTGCAGTCAGCAAGAGGGGAAAGATCAGTTATTTTTGTATTGATGAAATTCGCATTAGTAAGGTTTTTCTTGCCCTTAAGTGCGGAAATATCAGAAATAGGGCAATCGTTTCCGTGTATCCACTTAAGATCTGAAAGCCCCTTTACCGCCGAGATATCCGAAATATTATTACCAGAAAAATACAGATACTGTAGCTTTGGCATCTCCTTAACAAACGATATATCAGTAATGTTATTATCAGAAATATCAAGATAGGTCAGATTTTTCATGTATTTCAGGCTCTTGACATCGCTGTCATTCAACCCTTTAGATAGGTTAAGATGTACCTTAGATATGTTAAGACCTGTCAGGTCGGTGGAATAGGTCTCGCCATTTATCGTTATTTCCTTGACCTCCTCCGGCTCGCTTACTACGGGCTTGGCGGTGGTCGTCGTTGTGGTAACCGGCTTTGTGACCTCCGGCTTTGGCTTCGGCTTGGGAGTGGACTTTGTAGTCGTAGTAGTTGCGGGCTTCGGGGTGGTAACCTCCGGCTCCGGCTCCGGCTTCGGCTTGGGAGTGGACTTTGTGGTCGTAGTAGTTGCGGGCTTCGGTGTGGAAGCCTCCGGCTCAGAGGTGATCTTCTCCGGCTCTGACGAGTCATATTCCACCGGGCTTGTGCCGGTTTCTCCGGTGGGGCTGGTCGCAGCCGTTGTTTTTTCCGGAATTGATGAATAAGTGGGATCACCTAACGGATTATAGCTGCTCTGACTGTACTCCGGATCTTGTACCATTCCGTCAGAGGTCTGCCCGCCGCCGGAATTGAGCGCCACTGCGATTATCACCGCTGCGGCTGCGACTGCGGCAGTTCCGCTTATGGCGGCGATCAGCGGCTTTTTGTTCGCCGCGAAGAACCCTGCCGGCTTTTCCTGCGGAGCGGCATTCGAGGTGCTGATGGGGACTGCCGCCGGCTGCTCAGCCTGAGTTCGGGTGACAGTCGCTGTGGACGTTACGAACGGCATTGCGGTGCGGAAGCCCTCCTGCGGACTGCTTTCCTGCGCCGTGGGCGGTACGATTAGCTCGGGAGCAAAGGACACCTTATCCAGCGCCCTGCGAAGCTCGAATATATCCTGATACCTGTCGGAGCTTCGGAGCATAGTAGCGCGGACGATGATATCCCACAACTCCTCGTTTATGTTGAACCTGTTCTCGCCGAAGGTCGAGTCCTCCTCTTGACGGGACATCGGGTCGTCGGGGATTTCCCCGGTGAGTGCGTAATACAGCGTCGCGCCGAGGGAATAGATGTCCGTCCACGCGCCCTGCTTTCCCTTTTTCTGGTACTGCTCCAGCGGCGCGAATCCGGGCTTGAGAATTACCGAAAACGTCTGGGAACGCTCCGCCATAACCTGACGCGCTGCGCCGAAGTCAATTATCTTGACCTCTCCGTTGCTGCACAGCATGATATTATCCGGGGAAATATCCCGGTGCAGTACAGAAGCGCTGTGCGCCACCATAAGCGCGTTGGAAACATTCTGCGCGATAAACAGCGCCTGACCTGCGTTCAGAGTGCCGTTTTTCTGGATATGATCCTTGAGCGTGTGTCCGCTGAGGTATTCCATTGCGAAATACACCGTGTCATTTTCGTAGAAGAACTCGTGAACCGCCACGATATTCGGGTTGCCGTTGAAGCGGGAAACCAGCTTTGCTTCCTCGTAGAACCGCTCTGCGCCCGCCTTGAACACATTTGCGTTATCCTCGGTAGTCACCGCAACGGTGGGATTTCCGGCCGTCCTGATCGCAAGGCCGTAGGGGTAGAACTCCTTTATCGCCACCTTTTTTCCGAGGGTGGTGTCATAGGCAAGATATGTTATACCGAAACCGCCCTTGCCTATTGCCCTGCCGATGATGTATTTACCGAGCAGAATACAGCCCGGCTTGAGGACAGTGGGGTCTGCGGAGGGTACTGCGGGGTCGAAACCGCAGTGGGGGCAGGGCTGGGAGTTTATCTCCTCAAAGCAATTCTCACACAGCTTTTTGCCGTTAAATTCAATCACTTGTATTCACCTCAATATCTGATGCGTTTTGAGCTTCGGTTTCGCCGGAGCTGCTTTCCGTGGCGCTTTCCTCTGGACTGTCAGCTGTGCCAGGTAGTTCCGCTGCTGATGTCTGTTCCGGCGCAGATGTCTGTTCCGGTGCTGATGTTTGTTCTGTATCCGAATTCTGTTCCAAAGTTGCTTTTGGTTCAGAAGTTCCGGACAGCTCATCGGTGTCTGGAGCGCTGTCTTCCTCAGTGGGTGAAACAGGCTCCGTGCTTTCCTGCGTTTTTTCTGCGGAGACGGAGGTCTCTGCTGTTTGTGTTGGTTCAGATGTTGGTTCAGAGGTATCCTGCGGAGCGGACGTTATATTAGAAACCGTCTGCGGAGCAGCGGTAGGCTCAGAGCCGCTTGGTATCATCAGCCTCATTGCGATAAACGCGCCGAGCATTACCAGCGAAGCCGCAAGGCAGGCGATAAGCACCGGACTGCAAACCCGCCGTTTTTTGGGTGGAGCTAATTCCGGCGCATGAATGATACCGCACACCGCCGTGTAGTTGTCCCCGGAATTGCCGGAGCGCAGCAGCAGGCGCTTCACCATGTGACGAAGCCAATCAGCGGCATTTTCGGATTTCAGCAGGTCAGCTTCCATTTCCATCTCGTAGACATATTCCCAGAAGCCGTCGCTGCACAGCAGGAACGCGTCGCCGTCCTGAATATCAATAGGCTGGTATGGCTTTGGGACTTTAAGCGGCTGGGCAGCTCCCAGCACCTTGAAAAGTCCGGAGCGGTCATCGCTGCCGCGAACATCGTCCGGATTCAGCTCTCCCATTTCCACAGACGCTTGGCATACCGAGTGGTCTTTGGTTCGGGTGAGTATTTTCCCCTGCCGGAAATAATACACCCTGCTGTCACCGACATTGGCGTATCTTATCGTATTTCCTGAGAAGAACAGCGCCGCCAGAGTACTCTTGCCGCCTTCGCCGCCGGAGCGCACTGCTTCGTCTGCTCCCGCCAGCAGTCGGGAAACTGCTTCATCAGCGATATTGCCGGAGTAGTTTGCGCTGATATACTTTACCGCCTGCGCAGAAGCCTCCTCGCCGTTTTCGTGGCCGCCAAGTCCATCTGCAACGAGAAAGCAGTCGTTACGGCAGAAGAGGCTGTCCTCGTTTATCGGTCTGCCGCCGCTGTTTGTATAGCTGGAGTGATCAATAATCATATCAGTACTTTATCTGGAACAGTTGATCGGGGCTTCCGAGGAAGAAATATGTTCCATTCGTGATGTAGACCGGGACGTTAGGCATGAGCTTCTGTCCTGTTCCCAGTGATGTGCCGTAGGTAGAGCCGCGGTCGATTATTTCATAGCCGGAGGCGCATTTCCGTACCTCGCAGTGTACTCCGGAGATACCCTGTGTATTTACCGGGAAGCTTACGCCGCAGCGGTCGGGATTTCTTCCGATGATCAGACTATCGCCGATAACAAAGGTTCGTCCGGCAAGAGCGCCCTTTTCGCAGGTTATCACCGCGCCGACCGGGCTGCCCTGATTTCCTGCCGTTGTCGGTGCAGATGCAGGAGCCTTTTTCTTCTTTTTCAGTACTAATACAAGCACAACAACTCCGGCGGCTACAACAACAGACGCCGCAGAGATTATAATTATCATTGTAACGCTGATGTTGCTGACTTCGGTGGAAAGGACGTAGGGAACTGTTTCACGGTCGATTATTCTCACCAGCTCGTCAATTGTTACCGCATAGTTTGCAGAGGCGTCCACCTGTGTGCTGAGAATTCCAGCCTTATTGGAGGTGTAATATGTATTGATGCCTACTACCTCTCCCTTTGAATTGACCAGCGGCCCGCCGGAGTTGCCCTCTGAAATAGCGATGTCGATCATGTACACATTGACACCGTCGGAGTTCATTGTCTGCTTTGCGATACCGCCTTTGGTAATTACTATGTCGTTCTGATCGTAGGCTATGAAATCGTTGTTCTTTTCAGCCACTGACGGATATCCAAGCGCTGCAAACTCATCATCTATATCAATGTCGTTGGAGCGGCACAGCACCATAGCACGGCGCTCGGTGGTAGCTTCCGGCAGACGGAGTACGCACAGGTCGCGTTTTGTGTCCAGCACATAAATCTGCGCAGTCATGTATTTGTTTGCAGCGGCAGAAAAATATACAGTAACGCTATCAGCCTTGTTGCCGTATGCGTCGGTAACTACATGGGCATTGGTGACGATATTGCTGATAGGTTCGCCGGGCTTTCCTATCGCAAAGCCGCTGCCCTTGCCGAGTACGTTATTGTACACACTTCCGTCAGCGTCCACATATTTTGAGAAACCCGCAGCTATCAGCACCACGCTGTCACGCGCCTCGCTGGGGGTCGCGGCAGAAGCGCATACAGCCATCGCCGCCATTATCGCAAGGGAAATAAGCAGGCATATTGCCTTTTTCAGTTTTTTCATAGATATCTTCCTTTCATTACAGGAATTCAAGGACAACCGCTGTACAGTTATCCTGATTCGGATAGTTCTTTTGCAGTATCCCGTTCAGCAGCGCGTCAGCGGCATTCTGGGCGGAGAGTGCGAGCGCACGGGACATTTCTCCCACCGAAAGAGCATTATACACGCCATCGCTGCAAATCAGCAGCCTGTCTCCGATGTGGGGGATAAGCGGGGAAATACTGATGTCCGGCTTCAACTCACCCTTGAAGCCTATGTACTGCGCAAGCGAATCCTTGCTTTCATCGCTCATCATTTCGTCGAAATCAAGCTCGCCGGAGATCACCTCGTCCAGCAGGTCATTCTGGTGGTCGCTGTCCTCGGTGAGCTGAAATAGCATTCCGTTACGCTGAATGTATATCCTGCTATCGCCGATAGAGCACCAGTATACTCCTTCGGTGCAGCAGAAAACCGCCGAAGCTGTGCAGCCGCCTCCGACTCCGCTGGAGCAGACGCTCTGGTTTATTGCGGACAGCATTTGTCGAAACCTTACCGGTACCGGGCTCATGCTCTGTACCTGATACCTCATCTCCAGCATTGCAGAAACCGTGTATGCGCTGACTTTATCCCCTGCGGAAAGCCCGCCCATTCCGTCTGCTACCACAGCCGCGAAGCCGTCCTTTGACGCGCGGTCAAGCGGGGTATAGCCGAAGCTGTCCTCCTGATAGGGACGAGCCCCGCAGTGCTGCGAATTTCCGATAGCGATACGCTTTACGTCAGAGCCGTTTATCGTCAGCCTGACGGAAAAATCCTGCCCCATATCAGTATGTAAACTCTTCATTGCAGAAGCTCCGGAACACGAACTTGGTGGAGCCTATCTCCAGCGTGTCATAGTCCTTCAGCTCCGTGGGTACAAGGAGAATGCTGTCGTTGTGGTAGATGTTGTTCTTTCCGGCAGCGAGGGTAATGAAGAATTTCCTGCTGCGGGAATCGTATGCGATAACTGCGTCGCCCTCCTTAGAAACCGCCTTGTCGAACGCAAGATTTATGTCGAACTGCGAACCTCTGCCTATCACGTTCTTTTCGCTGTGAATGATAAAGGGAAGCCCGGATTTATCTCCGGAAACCGCTACCAGCCACCCGCGAACGGGATTGATACCGGTATCGGTGACGTTCAAAGCGACGGTCACGCTCATTTCCTTTTTGGGGCGCGCGGGCGCGGACTCCGGAGCGTCCAGCGGACGGGTAGCGGGGAAATCCGGTGAATCGCTGCCGCCAAGAGGAGCGGTCTTTGGGAATTCCGGCGCGGTAAAGCCTCCGTTATCCAGCGGTCTGGTTCCGGTTGTTCCGCTCTTGTTGCAGTAGGGGCATTCTGCGTACATCTTGTCATCATAAATATGACCTTTTTCGCACTGTTTCATAAGAATAAGTCCTTTCACATTAGGTTTTGATTTCGTTAGTATAAGGGAAATTTATGTAGCTTTATTTTTCTTATTATAACATACCGTTTCATATATTTGGTGTGCAAATTTGCTATGCTAACTTGTTTTGACGATGATTTATTGCTGACATTCTGCATTCCGTTCTGAATGTGATGGGAACAACATTTGTTACTGCACAATAATGACCTAAACTTGAGTGTATTTCTGTGTTGATTTAATCAGCGTTTCCTTAGAAATGATTATGACTTATAAACAAGAAACGCAGCATAAACGTGTATGGAGAGTAAACCGAGTCAGAACTGTATTATTTTGAAAAACTCTTGACAAACCAATTGTCCTGCGGTACAATTATATGGAACCATGCCGCGTAATACATTTGTGAGTGACAACGCGGTTGAGGGCTGCGACAATGTTGATATCACATACATTGACTGATTTTTTCTGAGAGAAAGATACTTATATTATTATCTGAAAAGGGGGATTATGACAAATGAACGACAGTCTTACAATGCTTCTCGAAAAAGCCAAAACCGACAAGCAGCTTAAAGACAGGATATATGCGACGCGCAGCGAACATAATCCTGTGAATGCGCTTTGCGTCCTTGCAACATCGGAGGGCTTTCCGATAACTGCTGCTGAGCTTATTGACGAGGGCGAAACTTCCTGCGCCATGATGCTGCGTTCGGTCAACGGCGGCGGTGTAGAAGCGCCGGAGGGCTGGGACGATCTGTACGAAATGTTCTTCGCCGCTCTCGACTATATCTGAGCATGGGAAGCGCTCTTCAAATCGGGGAAGTCATTAAACACACAAAAAATACACCCTCCGTGCAATGCAGAGGGTGTTTCTATTCCCATAATATATGTTATGAGGACGAAGTCCTCATAGTCGTCCAAAGACGACCGCCGCAAAGCGGCGAACATATATTTCAAGGTTCACTCAGCCGTCCAAATCTTTGATTTGGAAAACGGCGTGTGGTTCTTATAATATATGTTA
>JAGAJA010000098.1 GCA_017829075.1 Oscillospiraceae bacterium
GTCCCTAAAGGGACTTTCTCGCCGAACATCCGCACTGCCCGCACTCGCTGACAGCAAAGCTGTCAGTTCGCACAGTTGTGCGGATAGAAGTGTTTTTTGCCCCGGCAGAGCTGGGGCAAAAAACGGATTTCAAAAGCCCGCTTCGCGGGCAAAACTGAGTTTTTCGACAAGCTGCGCGGCGCAGGAAGTAACTCCTGCGCCGCATTTTTCACATAACTTGATATAATCCACGCCGGATATTCTCCGGCGGCTGTAAACTTAGTAAATTTCCGGCAGCAGTCCCGGAAGAGGATCATGGGTCAACCGGTAATCCTCGAAGCAAAGCGGCTCAGGGCTGAGCAGCTCAGCTCGGACAGTGTCGAACACTCTCGCGGGGGAATAATCTCCCACGGCGGTATTATGCTCCCACCAGTACAGCCTGTTAAGCTCCATGCTTCCGGCTGGACGGGCGGCGGAGCTGTCGTTGTCGAAAATATGTATTATCGCCTGCCGGAGTTTTACGCAGTCCTTATGACTGAACCCGGTTTTTTCAGCAGCGTAAGCGTTCACTGAGCCTTTCAGTACATAAAGCCCGTATTTTACGCTGCTGACGAAGCCCACGCTGCCGGCAGGGGAGTTCTGAGAGCCGGCTATGCAGCGGGTTATACTTGTCTGGATAATCTCCACCGGGTGGAGGCTTACCGCCTGCTGAATTGTCACTGCGCCTTTTATCCCCGGAGCTTTTATTCCCGGAAAGGCGAACACCTGCCCGAAGCACCTTACATCAAACCATTTTTCGCAGGCTCTTTTTGTGTAATCATACCCCTTGGGGAGCGATGCAGCGCGTTTTGCCAGATCATCTCCCGGATATTCCGGCGGGGAAATGAAGATATTCTCTCCCATTTCCGCGAGCCTGTCCCGCAGCTTGCGTTTTATGCAGACCGCGGATATTACGCCGCGTCCGCTGGCGTCAGTTCTTGGGATTCCGCTGCGGCGCGGGTCGCCGTTTGGGTTTGCGCCGCTGACGGAGATGAATGCCATAAAATCAATCCGGTGAGCCAATGCCGGCATATTCTTCACCCTTTGCTTCAGAATTTAAGCCGAACCTCTTTATACCTGCGGGTCTTAGGGACTCGCTGCGGCAGTCCTCCGGCGGGGAATATCGTATGATCCCGTTCTCCATTACGCAGCGCCATTTCCGCAGGAAGATCCCCTGCCGCGCTTCATCGCTGCTGCCCTCGTCAGGGTAGGAGATACCGTGGTACATCTCCCCGAAATCCCTGTCGCAGCCGTCATAGAAGCCTTTTCCGCTGCCGAAATGCGCGGAGCGGACATATCCGCAGCAGTCCGCAGTTCCCAGATAGACATTCCTGCGCCCGCCCTTTGAAAGGCTTCGCAGCGCAATACGGAAATGCTTGGTTTCATCGCGGTCGCCGGCAAGCTCCGGGCGGTTCTCGTTCCAGACGAAATGCGCTCTTATCTGATAGCGGACGTTTATAAGGCGTTCCTTTTCGGTTATGAATATGCCTGATCTCTGCCGGAGTTTAACCGGGTATTTTTCGCGGGATATTTTGTTCATCACCCGCAGCTCGTCCGGTATCCAGATGAAGGTAGGCTTCCAGTAGATAGAGCAAAGTATTCCCTTTACCGCTTCATAGGTAGGTACAGGCAGACTGCACAGCCGCCCCTGCTGCATCTGCTCCGGGTCGGTAAACATGGCGTGGCTGCCGTATATTTCAAGTTCGATCGTGTTTGGATAAATCAATTAATTCACCCTTGTATTATTATATCAGTCTATCGCCTCCGGTTCAATCAATGATGTGCATAAACTTTTTTTGAGGGGGTGTTGATCGAAAATTTATCCGTCAATTGTGAATTATTTTGATTTTGTGCAGTTTCAATAAAACATTCGGCTGAGAATATATTTACTTTGCACAAATGACATTACCTTGATGTATACGGATTGCACAAAAAATCCCCTGAAATTTGTGCGTTGCTAATAAAGCAGTTTTCGCCACGCCTTGTCAGGGGATTTGTTTATTCAGTTTTTAAGAGCCTTGACAAGCTCCTTGAAATGCTGCCCGCGCTCCTCGAAATTCTTGTAGAAGCCGTAGCTTGCCGCCGCCGGGCAGAGGATAACCCGCCTGCGTGCCAGTGATGCGGCTGCGCTTACAGCCTCCGGAAGATCCTTCACAATAACCTTGTTCACCTGCGGAGAAGTGATCATCTCTCCAATTCGGTAGCCGCTGTCCGGCAGCAGGATAACGTTTTTCACCGCTCCGGTGTTGAGGAATTCCGCCAGAACATCGTATGGGATATTCCGCTCCATTCCGCCGAGGATTATGCAGTCCGCGCCGCCATCAAAGGCTTTCACCGCCGCCACCGCCGCTTCGGGAATGGTGCAGATGCTGTCGTTGATGTACTCAACGCCGTTTATCGTGTCAACGTATTCCAGCCGGTGCTCCAGCCCCTCGAAATCCGGCAGGGAGGCAAGGCAGCCGTCAATATCCGCCCCGGCAGCCTGCGCGGCGCAGAGGGCTGCGGCTATGTTGTAAACATTGTGCTTTCCGCGAAGCTGGGTATGGAGCTGTTCCGGCTTTATTTCCCGGTCGGGAAGGAATATCCCGCCGTTCTCCGAAAAAGCCATCGCCGGGCGCTCGCAGCCGAGGGTGACAAGCCGGGCTTTCCGAAATCCGGAATTCTCGCAGTCCGGCGCATTGCCGCAGTCGGGATTTGTGCATATCTCATCGGGAATACATTCCACATTGATGAACGCCGTGTCCCCCGGCTGCTGGAAGCGGTAGATATTCCGCTTTGCCGCCGCATAGGCTTCAAGGCTGACGTAGTGGTCGAGGTGCTCCGGAAAGATGTTAAGCAGCACCGCTATCTCCGGCGAATGATGAACGAACTCAAGCTGGTGGCAGCTCATTTCGCATACCGCAATAGTGCCCGGGGTCATTTCCTCAATGCGCTCCAAAGGCGGCACACCTATATTGCCGATAAGCATTGCATTCTTGCCGCAGGATTTCAGAAAATGATAGGTCAGCGAGGAGGTGGTGGATTTTCCCTTTGTTCCGGTAATCCCGACAATCTTACAGGGGCGCAGCCGCAGCAGAAGCTCCGTCTGGGTGAGTATTCTGGACTTCTCCTCCGGGGTCAGCCTGTCCTTGATGATTACTCCGGGGCTTTGCAGCAAAAGGTCGTATTCCTTTGCCCGGTCAAGGTAGTCCTCTCCGTATATCCCGGAAACTCCGGGGATATCCTGCGGCTTCATGTCTGCGACAGCTATCTCAGCGCAGCAGGAAAGCCTTTGCAGCAGCGACAGCCACACTCTGCCCTCCCGCCCAAAGCCGAGGATAGCGCAGCGCTTTCCCTCAAAAAAGGGCTTTAATTCATTAATGTTCATTGTTTCCTCCCAAGAGATATTTCAGCTTCTCCGGCAGGAAATTGTCGTTGTCGAAGAATTTGTCCAGCGATACCGGGGTGTACTCCGGGAACAGCTCCCGCCAGCGTTTCAGCAGCGCCGGAGGGTCGCCCGCGCGTTTCTGCCATGCCATTTCCAGCGACAGACGCACCTCGTCCTTAGTCCCCACGCACTCGAACGGCTTATCCTCGCCGTCCAGCACCAGTCCGTCCAGCATTCCGGAAAGCTCCGCTTTTTGCAGCATATTGCAGCCGAATATTCCGACCAGCGTTTCATCGTCCAGAAAAGCCGCCAGCAGGATATACACATACAGGCATTTCGCGCAGTTACAGCACCATGTATCGTTCTTGCTTCCGAGGTTGCAGCTCTGGAATACCCCGAAATACTGCGGGTACTTCACGAACTCCCTTGCTATCTGCCATTCGCTCCACGGGCGAAGCAGGCTGAAGTACTCCGGGCAGCGGCTGTAACCGCCGAAGCTGCTCTCGCAGTATTCCCGGAAATCCCGCTCGAACTCGGTGGATTTGCTGTACTGGTGGTTTATCGAAGTTCCCTCGACGTAGCTTTCATTCGCGCTGCTTTCGTTGGACAGGGCAATGTATTTCCTGCCGCAAATGCAGGCGAAAAGCTCCGCAGAGAACGCCACCACTGCGGAAAACGGAGTGTGTCCGTTGAGGTATCCCAGCTTGTTCAGCTCCAGAAGCTGCTTGTCAATGACGCGTTTTGGCGCTATTATCCGGTCGGGAGTAATTCCCGCAGCCTCTGCGCAGCCAAGAGTTGCTTTCCGGGGATTGATGATGTACGCCGAAATGTCCTCACCAGCTTTTTTCAGAAGCTCCAGAGTTACAACGCTGTCCTTACCGCCGCCAATCGGCACAAGAATGCCGCTGAGAGAGTTTTCGCAGGGAAAAAGCGGCTGCTCAGCCGGGGATTCTATCGTCATGAAATTCTCGAAATCCGGAGTAATTCCATTGCGGTAGAAAAACTCCCCAAGCCCGTTGAAATAGAGCTTTTTCCACCACTGCTTCTGCTGCTCGGAAAGTCCGCCGCAGCGTATTTCCACCACCGGGGGGCAGGCGCACTTCCAGTAGGACACCAGCTCCGCCATTCCGAGGGAGAATGCTATCCTGTCCGCAAGTTCCTTATCAAAGTCGCGGCGGGTGATGTCCTCCGGAAATGTCCATGCCGGACGGAAGTGATAATCGTCAATTGAAAAGTGAAATTCCAAGCGTGTGCAGTCATGCTCATGCCGGAATTCGTAGCTGTGATATATAAATTTGCTGTGCTTCTGGCGCAGCTCGTCATAAAGGCTCATAAGCCCCTCCATTATGCGTGGTAATTGCGCAGACCGTATTTCTTCACGAACGCGTCGATGCTGCCCTCGCTCTTTCTGTCGAAGCTCTCCTCGCAGGGAATGAGCGACCAGAATTCAGTAAGGCAGAGCGCCTCGCCGTTTTTCAGCGGTCTTATCTCGCCGAGGCTCTCGCATTCAAGGAAAATGCCGTTGGTGAAGGTCTCAAAATTGCAGCCGTAATCCGGGTATTCTCCGTCGATATTCACGCTGAAATTCTTCAGGAATATCTGCCCGTGATTTACCACCGCAGCCCAGCCGTCCTCGTTGTTTATGCCTATCTTGAACTTTGTGGGCGCGCCCTTTACCTGCTGCAATGTGCCGTACCTGTTCGACAGGAAGAACCGGTCGTCGTTGATGTCTGAGTAGCTCCAGAAAACGTTTCTGCGGTTAGAGAGCAGCCCGTTGTCCGCGGCGCTCTGGGGGAATATCTCCACGCCGCCCGCCGCGCATACGGTCAGCGCCCACGGAGCAAGGGTAACTATCGCGCCGGAAACGTTCTTTATCTCGTGATAAAGCTCCACCTCCGTACCCTCGTCCGCCAGCCGGTACACCAGTTTGTGCTGCTGTCCGGTTCTTGTCGCAGGGGGTATCAGCGTCAGTTCGCCGCCGCTTATAGTGTATTCCACCGGGGCGTTATCCGGAACATAGCTGTGCGGGTAGCTTTCCGGGCTGCTCCACAGCCTGTGACCGCCGTAGATGTACCATGTCTTGTCCGCGCCGAAGTAATCCCGAAGCTCCTGAGAGCCGTCCTGAAACTCCCGGTCAACGTCCTCCAGCAGCATATTCTCCTTTCCATTCAGGCAGTAGGAGATTATTCTAGGTCCCACCTCAACAGTGACAATAATGCTTGCAGTGCCGTTGTCAAGCTTAACGCATTTCCCGAAATTCTTATAGGTGATCTCTGTTGCCGTTACCATTTTTATGTTCCTCCGTAAAATATTATGTTATTCGATTATTACAGGCTTTGCGGTGAAATCAGTTCCGCAGGGGCGGGGCTTTTCAAACGCGAGGGAATAGATATCCCCGCAGCGCGCCTCAAACGCGCCCTGACGGTGAGCCTCCCGTGAGGTGTTCATCAATGCTCTGAGGGAGGTGTCCAGCGGCAGGGGACACTGGGCATTCTTGGCAGCGGACAGGATTTCTTTTCCTTTTGAATTCATGCCGAGAATGTGAATATACGCGTCCTGTTCATGTAGCATTTTCTTCTCAACTCCGAGGAACGCGCACAGCACCGCCCGCCTGATACGCGCCAGAGTGTAGCGCTTTGTCTTGGCGAGAAAGTACAGCTCCTCAAGCGAACAAGCCTTGCGCACCGCCTTGTAGAGCCGCTCGGACAGCCCCTGTGCCGCGTCGTAAACCTGCTCGAAGTCCTCCGGCTTCATGCTGCGGAGCTTCGCCAGTATCGCCGGCTCAAGCCGCCTGATATCGGCAGTGGGTGCATTTATCACCGGGGCGAAGTCTGCGTAGCTTTCCCCGGAAAGTATCTTCTTTCGTATCAGCGACGCGCTGATGTACTGGTGGGCTTCCTCGTCGCTGTCGTGGTCTGCGCCCTCCCTGCGGACTGTGACAGGCTCAATACTGCTGCCAATGTCGTCCAGCGCCTTGATGTATTCCACTGCGAGGGTGTTGTTTGGCGAGCATATCGTCTGATACACGTCCTCGGTGTAGTATTTGTTCACCGCTTCTGCAAGCGCCGCGGGATAGTTCTTCCCGCCGCCGATAAGAAGCTGGAATTCCGGAGTTTTCAGTGCGTATTCCACCGCCCCCGCCGCTTCTCTCAGCGCCGCGATATCTCCGCATTCGCTGCCAAAGGACAGCATATCCACGCAACCGAGCTTAGCGATAATACCCACCGCGCCCCTTGCGAAGCCCTCTGCGGCGCACAGACTGTATTTCACCGGAAGCTCCAGCACTAAGTCCGCGCCGTTTTCAAGCGCGGTTTTCGTCCGGATATACTTGTCAAAAACCGCAACGTCCCCCCGCTGGGTGAAATTGCCGCTCATAACCGCGACAATGTGGGTCGCGCCGAGCTTTCGCGTCTGTTCAAGCTGAAATTTATGCCCGTTGTGAAACGGATTGTATTCGCAGATAACTGCTGCTGTTTTCATATTCTGCCACCTTTATGATCAAGTTAAAGTAAGCTTCTGTATATTATTTTACACCAATCCCAATAATAAATCAATAATTTTTGAAAAAACACTTGATTTTTTTGTCGAAAAGTACTACAATATTATTGTATTATTGGCAGAATGACGGCGGAGTGCTTCCCGATTTCTGCAAAAATAAAAGGAGAGGTATATACATAATGAAAATTCTTGTTATCAACGCCGGCAGCTCCTCGCTGAAGTATCAGCTCATCAATATGGAGGACGAAAGCGTTATCGCAAAGGGCAACTGCGACCGTATCGGAATTGACGGACACATCAAGCACACCACCTTTGACGGCAGAGTGATCGACACGGACTGCACATTCCCCACTCATACCGAGGCTTTTGAGAAGCTTGTAGAGGTGCTTACCTCCGGTGAGGGCAAGGTAATTGACAGCATGAGCGAGGTTTCCGCAGTAGGTCACAGAATAGTACAGGGCGCTGAGATATTCAGCAAGACCACCCTCGTTACCGATGAAGTTATCCAGCAGATAGACGATCTGTCCGAGCTTGCTCCGGTACATAATCACCCCCACGCGCTGGCGCTCAGAGCCTGCAAGAAGGTAATTCCTGAAACAACACCTCAGGTAGTTGTATTTGATACCGCGTTCCACCAGACAATGCCGGAAAAGGCATTCATGTTCGGTATGCCGTATGAGTGCTATGAGAAGTACCATGTAAGAAAGTACGGCTTCCACGGAACATCACACCGTTTCGTTACTCAGGCGCTGGCTGACGCTCTCGGAAAGCCCCTGTCCGAGCTGAAGATCGTATCCTGCCACCTCGGAAACGGTTCCTCTATCACTGCTGTTGACGGCGGCAAGTCTGTTGATACATCAATGGGCTTCACTCCGCTGGACGGCGTTATCATGGGAACACGTTCCGGCTGCGTAGACCCCTCCGCGGTTACATTCATTGAGAACAAGAAGCATCTCAGCCCCTCCGAGATGAGCGATTATCTGAACAAGCAGTCCGGCTTCCTCGGAATTTCCGGTATTTCCAGCGATAACCGCGATATCACCGCTGCTGCACAGCACGGCGACAAGAAGGCACAGCTTGCGGGTGAAATGCTCCGCTATGAGATCAAGAAGTACATCGGTTCTTACGCTGCGGTAATGAACGGTCTTGACGCAGTTATCTTCACCGGCGGTATCGGCGAGAACTCCGATGATCTGCGCGCTGATGTCTGCCGCGACATGGAATTCTTCGGGATCAAGCTGGACGAGGCTGCAAACGCAGGTATGAGAGGAAAGCTCCAGAGAATTTCCGCTCCGGACAGCAAGGTCGAGGTATGGGTGGTTCCCACCAACGAGGAGCTGCTTATCGCAAGAGATACCCGCGATCTCGTAGGAAATCTGTAATTCATCAGAAAACACAAGTCCGCAGCCGTCATCGACTGCGGATTTTTTGTAATTAAACGGGAGGTGAAGCCGTGAGGTTGTTTTATCTGATACTGCTGTGTTTATCCGGCGGGTATCTTATGCTCCAGCTTGCGGTTTACCTGCTGTTTCACAGGACGCTGTTCCCGAACGCAGGGGAGCTGTTCGAGCGGCGCAGGAGCCGTATCGAGTGGCAGACTGTGTTCCCGAAAAATCTGCTTCGTCTTGTCGTTTTTGTGTTTGTAAGTTCGCTTTTGGGGATAATCCTTGAAACTCTGGGCGTTGTGAGCTGGCTTGGGCTGCCCTGCGCAGCGGTGGGCGGACTTGCGTTCAATTTCCTGCTCAGCACCCTGTTCTCTCCGCTGTATTACAAGCTTCACAGGCAGGGGGAACCTACTCCGGAGCAGCTGGAAAATATGGATGCGGTGGTGACGGAGGAGATAACTCCGGATATGTACGGCGAGATCAGGGTAAAGCGCGGCGGCAAAGCCTATTACTTCCGGGCGGTTTCCGCGAATGGCAGGGAGCTTCCGGAGGGGACTGCGGTGATCGTTATTTACTGCGAGGACGGCGCGTGCTTTGTGGAGTCGGCGGAGCGGTTCCATGATGTGCTTTTTGACGAGGAGCAGGATAATACTTCCCAGACTCCGTCGGATAAACCGGAACAAAGCGGGAATAATAACGAGATAGGCAGAGCGTAGAGCGTAAAGGAGGAAGTATGAAGGTAATTGTTTTCGATATCGGCGGTACTCTGATGGAATACGTCAATATGCCGAATGTCTGGATAGAATTCTATGACAGCGCGTTCCGGCACGTCCGGGAAAAGCTGAATTTGCCGCTGACCGACGAGCAGCTTGCGGCTTCGTTAGAGGTTCTGCGGCAGTACAACCCGCGGGTGAAATACCGGGAGCAGGACTACACTCCGGAGCAGATATTTGCGGACGCGGCGAAGGAGTGGGATTTCGACTATTCGCTGCCGGAGGTAATAGACACGTTCTTTGAGGACATGAAGCTGACTCCGCTTATCTACCCGGAAACAATTCCGGTATTGCAGAAGCTGCGTAATTACGGCTGGAAGATAGCGGCGCTCACCGACGTTGCCACCGGAATGCCGGACAGCCTGCACAAGAGCTACTTCCCGGAGCTCATGCCGTATTTCGATTTGTATGTTTCCTCCCAGAGCTGTGGGTACAGGAAGCCAAATCCCGCTGGCGTGAAGCTTGTTGCGGAGCATTTCGGTGCGCAGCCGCTGTATTTTGTCGGAGACGAGCCTAAGGACATCAAGACAGGTCAGAATGTCGGGTGCAAAACCGTGCTTATCGACCGCAAAGGGAAGAATGCTGATTATGGGCAGGATTTCACGATTACTACACTTGACGAGCTTGTGAAAATATGCGAGGCATAAAATGGACAAAATCGCTGTAAACGGCAAGGAATTCTCGGTAATACGGCTGCTTGGCAAGGGTGGGTTCTTTGAGCACGAATGAAACGACTTTTCTGAATAATGGGGTTTCGAGCATTGGGGTGAGAAATTCTGGACAGGAGAAGAGCCGATATAACAGAAAACCGGAGTTCATCACTCCGGTTTTATTTTACTCCTCCATCTGTTTTCCGAAATACATTGCCGCTGCCTGAACAAGTGCGCTCTGCTCGCTTGTGGCGAACTCGTGATCTTCTCCGGAGAGCATGATCACCGCGCCGTTTACGTCACCCTGTGAGAGTATAGGAGAGCAGGCGATAGCGTAGCGGTCAATTCCCTCGATAGGATTGAGGATCTGGTCGTCCTTGCTGCGGTAAACATGGCTCTTGCGCTGTTCTATCAGATCCTCAAGCGAGCCGGATACTCTGCGCTCGATCACTTCCTTTTTCGCCATGCCGGACACTGCGATAACATGGTCGCGGTCGCATATTACCGCCGGGCAGCCGCTGACTTTGGACAGCACGTCTGCGTACTGTGACGCGGTGCAGGATATCTCGCCCACAGGGGAATACTTCTTGAAGATCACTTCTCCCTCGGGGCTGGTGTAAATCTCTAAGGGGTCGCCCTCGCGTATACGCATAGTCCTGCGTATTTCTTTTGGAATTACAATTCTTCCGAGGTCGTCTATTCTGCGGACAATTCCAGTAGCTTTCATATATAAATTCCTCCGTAATTTTATTATGGCGTGCAGATTTTCTCTGCTTGTACAGCTATTGTCTGCTTATTTTGTGAATTTATTCATGAAGTTTCGACATTTTGCGGGAAGCTTCTCTTTCAATCCCTGTCCATGAATAAAGAAAAAACGGCAGGAGCGCAACACTCCAGCCGTCTTTTCTATACCACTGCCTAAACAATCGTCCTGCCGCCGAGTTCGTAAACTCGGTCGCTTTTGTTAATGTGGTTAAAAAATTTGCCGAAAAGAAGAATCAAGCCATTTGCATACTTGCCCTGATGAATTCCACAAATTTGTCCTCAGGTACAGGCTTTGAGAAATAATAACCCTGAATAAAATCGCAGCTTAGCGCAGCAAACTGCTCCACCATGGACTGGGTTTCAATACCCTCGGCAACGATTTCCATTTTCATGTCTTTCAGCATTTTCACAGTGTTTTTCACCACTATATGCATTTTAGGATTGTTCATCTCGTCCACAAATGCTTTGTCAAGCTTGACTATTTTCAGCGGAAGCGATACTACGCGCTTGATGTTTGAGTAGCCTGTGCCGTAATCGTCCAGAGAGAAGCTTATTCCTGATTCGCTCAGCTTTTGCATATTTTTCTCCATAGCCGAGTGGGATTTTGCTGCGGCAGTTTCGGTGATTTCTAGGTTAATGCTGTCGGGGGAGACTCCGTATTTCTTAAGCATAGCCAGAACATTTTCTACAAGCCCGTCCTGCGTGCATTGCGCGGCAGAAAGGTTTATTTCAATATAATCCAGACCGAGGGTCTTGTATTCTTCGCTTGCAATAAAACGGCAGACCTCCTCTGTTACATAGTCGCCGATTTTGTATATCGCACCGCTTTTTTCGGCGGCAGGAATAAACAATTCCGGTGATACAAACCCGTATTCATCGTCGATCAGCCGCAGCAGCGCTTCTGCCGAAACGAACTTCTTCTGCTGGATCGAGTAGATAGGCTGATAATAAACTTGAAACTTGTGGTTTACATAAGCCTTTTCGATTATATCGTCCAGCTTGCTCATCAGCATAAACTGCTTCTGCCCGAAAATCTCATCGGCGTGCATGACAAGTCCGGTATATTTTATCTTTTCGTGGAAATCTGCACCGAAGGACATGAGCGTCTTGAAGTCTTCAATTTCCTCGGGGCATTTCGCAACACAGATACTGCACAGCAGTTCCACGTCCCGTCCGCAGACGGTGATTTTCTTCTTGATTTCGTCGTTGATCCGGTTTGCAGCCGATTCTGCCTTTTCACGGTAAGAGCCGTGAAGAACCACCCGGAAACGACCGCGGTCAAGGTAACAAAGCCGCGCATGAAGCTTTAGCTCCCTGTTCAATCTTCTGAGCTTTTCTGCGATATCCTTGAGCAATTCTGTGGTGGCGTCATAGCTCATATCGGACTGGAGGTGAACGAAATTAATCGGATTTATCAGGATAACGGTGACATATTTTCTGTTCGCGAAATTCTTCTTCATATCGTCCGCATAAGCGCTGTATTTTCGGAGTCCGGTAAAGGAGTCGATCGTTTCCTCTGCCGTCTGGACGGTCATTGACGCAAACATCAGACCTAACGCATTTGCGTACATCTCAACGGTGGACGATGGGAAAAAATACTGAACTATCATCGCCATTACCAGCAGCGGAGCGATGGCTACAACAGAAGCCATTTTGCGAATTGTAAACAATTTCCTGTGGTAGACGAGATAGCATATCGCCGTCACGGCATATATTGCTGCAACTGCGTACATTAACGGGAAAAGCACGCCTCTGGTATAAGCGAGGTCGTCGAAATAAAACAGAATACCGGTAAACGGATTTACGGCAATTATCAAAGTTATAACGGTGATCGGCAGCCAGAACAGGGAACAGAGTATCCTGTGATTTTTCAGCTTGTGCCAAGTGTCAGTCAGGCTGACAATAAACAGCAGATACAGCACCGTTGTGAAATTATGAAAAATAAGATAGATCGAATGTGAGCAATAGAGCGCAGGGAGAAGCGCCTCGGTTCCTCCCGGTGAAACGGCAAATCCGTCGAGCAATATCGCTGTAATATCCGCCGAAGCAGAGATAAGAGTTACCAGAATAAGCGAAATGAATATCTTATCAGGAACGTATTTAGTCATTTTTCGGGAAATTACCGTATAAAGCAAAATTATCAGCAGAAAGACTGCAGCAACATCAAAATAAATGATCGCTTTCAAGTTACCACCTCATTGTTCCTTGATGAATATAGCTTCTCTATAAATTATACCATAAACGATCATGCTTCGTCAATATCATTACGGAATAATTGAGTGAATTTATGAAAGATATTTTCTTCCATAAATTATCAGTGTAACCGTTAAATAACTTAAATTCGTCTGTTCAATCGAGGGAATTCACGCGAGGGGCAATAATAAACATTTCACTTATGGCATCAGTCGCCGCGTCTGCGCTCCATTGCTTTTTTCAGCGCCAGAACTCTCGGTCGGTTGTATCGCTGGATCATAACGAAATAAAGGTCGATACAGCAGGCAGCGACAGAGGTAATAACAAACACAACGCCTGCGCCGAACCAATAGGTAAATCCAATCGGCACAAATGAAAGTACCATTATTATTTCGTGGACGATCTCTGCCTGCGTCATGTTGTGCAGTAATTCCTCGTAGGTTCTGTTTTTTATGTCAAATTGCCACGGCTTGGCGGTTATGGCTTTTGACTTCCACCTTTTGATCCTGAGCAGCTTGTATACCGCCTTTTCAAAGCGATTCTGCTGATACCACCTCGCTGAATAATGGAACTCTCTTTTTGCGTAAATGAGCGTCACACATTCTCCGACTGCGACCCGCATCACAAAATGATAGAGAAACGTCAATGCCGTAACAAACAGCGAATAAAAGCAGCCGATCAAGGTGCTGCGATACAAGACATAAAACAGGACAGTCAGCACCAGAAAAAACAGCAGCATTATAACCAGAATTAGCAATGATTTCGAGAAATGCTCGTTTTTTCGGCTCATTTTTGATATCTCCTGCAAAATATTTCTTTCATAATTATATCACACAATTTGTACTGTATTATAATAAATTAACCGCGAACGCCTGCAAAAATGAAAGGATAATGTACCTATGAAACCATGCAATGCAGCATATAAATAGACAATTCAGATCAGCGGCTGCGTTAGGAAATCGAAGCTTCCCGGCTTTGTTTTCAGGCAGGTTTCAAGTATCTGTGAGTATAGCTTCAGACTGCGCAGACGATTTTCGGCGCTGTCCGGGAAAAAGTAGTTGTCCAGCAGGAATGTCAGCATGGCGACTATCATACGGGAGCTTTCCTCTGGGAATTCGGCATGGAACTCGCCCTTTTCGGTGCCCTCCACCAGAAGTTCGGTAACTATCGGAGAAATGACCTTTATCGAGGTCATCATCAGCTTGTAGTTGGTCACAATGTCATTCTGGAGGTGCAGCTCCCGGATAACGTTGCGGCTTTTGTCCTTCAGCTCGGAGCTTAGTATCGACTGAAACAGCAGCTTCAGCTTTTCAAGGGAATTTTTGTGGGTCTTTATTTCCTCGATAAAGTCCCCGATAGCGACGGTGTAGCATTGGTCGATGATAGCGTCGATTATCTCGTCCTTGCTGCTGAAATAGTAATAGATGCTGCCTTTTCCTATCCCTGCCTGCTTTGCTATCATATCCACAGTGATGTCCGCCACAGAGCCTTTGCTGAACATTAAATCTTTAGCAGCGTCAAGAATTATGTCGTATTTTTCCTTTTTCATAGTATCTCCTTGAAATAATTGCACAACTTATTTACTAATTATATCACGGTTTTTATTGAATTGCAAGATTTTTAATAAACTGGTTGACCGCCGGTCGAAAAAAGTGATATAATAAAAACTGGAATTTCTGATATTTTTTATACCCGTTTTCGACTGGCGGTCGAAAACATTCCTCGTCTGAATGAGGAGAGCTGCGGAATAAAGCGCCCAAAATTCGACCGCCAGTCGAGTGCAGATGAAAAGGAGGCAGTGATGTCAGTTTTAGCAATCGGCGCGGCAGTTGCCGGAACGGCTCTGCTAGGCACCGCCGCAGAATTTACTGCGGGAGCATACACTCTGTTTAACCGTACCATACCGCGGCAGGATCAGCTAAGGGTGGACATAGGCGAAATGGCGGACATGGACAAGTGGGAGGAGTACAAGAAATTTATCGTACCCAACCGCGAGTGGCTGGAGAAACAGCCGCTGGAGCATGTAACCATCACCTCTTACGACGGGCTTAAGCTCCGCGCAGAATATTTCCCCGCGGATACGCCGTCCGACAGGCTCGCAATAATCAACCACGGCTATACTGGCTGCGGAATGAGGGACAGCACTTCGATCTCGGTGTTCTTCCACAAACTGGGGTACGATTGCCTTATCGTTGACCACCGCGCCCATGGAAACAGCGAGGGAAAATACATAGGCTTCGGCATTCTCGACCGGTTTGACTGTAAGAGCTGGATAAATTACGTCGATACCCGCTTTAATGGCAGCAAGAAGATAGTACTTTTCGGAGTTTCTATGGGCGGCTCTATCGTGCTGATGACTTCGGGATTCACCGACTTTTCTGCTTCGGTGAAAGCAGTGGTGGCAGACTGCGCGTTCACTACTCCCTACGATGTTTTTGCGCATATCTTAAAGCGTGACTACCACCTGCCTCCCTTCCCGGTAATGAATATCAGCGAGGCGCTCTGCCGAAAAAAGGCGGGCTATGGTTTTCGGGATTATTCCACGCTTGACGCTATGAAGGTGACAAAGCTGCCGACCCTCTTTATTCACGGCAGGGAGGACAAATTCGTGCCCACATATATGTCGCAGCAGAATTACGACGCCTGTTGCTCCGAAAAGGAACTCATGCTGGTGGAGAACGCTGCCCACGCAGCTTCTTATTACGAAAACCCACCGGTTTACGAGGAAAGAATTCGCAGCTTTCTGGAAAAATACGTCTAATGAAAGGAGCAACTATGAAGGAATTCAACATCAACGGCGCGGTAATGAAATGCTACCCGCTGACAGCAGCACAGCGTATGCACTTTTACACCATTAAGTTTTCGCCGCCACAGGTTCTTTGCATCGGCACAGGCGTTTATGTTAAGCAGGAGCTGGATTTCGGCAAGCTGAAGGACTGTATCTTCATAGTTACTGCCAATGATTTCCTCAAGATCATGAGTGGTGAGATGAACCCCATCTGGGCGTTCACCACCGGCAAGCTGAAGGTTCAGGGCAGTATTGAGAAGGCTCTTGAGTTTCAGAAGATATCCGATCGTGTGAAGAGCAATTCTGAGAAAAAGTAGTACGTTCTTTGGCTCTTGGAAATCTATCTGCAATATATCGGAAAGCGGAATTATTGAATAACGAAAAGCGGGCGGAGTTAATCACTCCGCCCGTCAGCTTGTCGAAAAACTCAGTTTTGCCCGCGAAGCGGGCTTTTTAAATCCGTTTTTTGCCCCAGCTCTGCCGGGGCAAAAAACACTTCTATCCGCACAACTGTACTGGCAACGGCTTACGCCTTATGCCTTACGCGGGCAGTGCGGATGTTCGGCGAGAAAGTCCCTTTAGGGACTTTTTCGAC